>NZ_OW485601.1:2352500-2582500 GCF_937425535.1 Rhodovastum atsumiense | reverse complement strand
TGATCCACGGCTGCCCCCGCAACTGTAAGCGGCGAGTCGATTCCGACGTGAGCCATTGCCTCCATGTGGGGTGAGAAGGCTGGGACCGACGAGGACCCGCGAGCCAGGAGACCGGCCGGCATCGAGAGTGCGCGCGCGCGCCCGGGCGGGGTGTCCTGGACGCAGCGGGAGAAAGACCCGCAGGCAGCAATCGCCGTATCGATGCCGGCAGGGGAACAATCCTACCCCCCCCTACCGCCTGCGAGGAGCCTCGCATGCCGCCCGCCGCCGGCAACCGACTTGCCGCATGGCCGCCTTCCGAACCGACGCTGGCCGCGCTCGCAGCCGCGATCGGCGGGCGCGCGGTCACGCTGCTGGTGGAACCGGAGGAGGTGGACGGCACAACGCTGGCCCGGCGGCTGGAACGCCACTGCGGCACGGCGGTGGCGGTTTGCCATGACCGCGCGAACCTTGATTTCATTCATATCGAAATGCTGGTGACCGTCACCTGGCGCATGCCGGCGGCGCCGGTGCCGGTGCTGGCGTTGTGGCCACCCGTGCTGGTGGCCGGCATCGGCTGCACCGGCGGTGTGCCGGCAGAGACGCTTGCGGCTTCGGCCACGGCGATGCTGCGGCAGGCAGGATTGGCTCCGGAAGCGGTGGGACTGGTTGCCACCTCCGCGCGGCGGGCGGAAGAACCAGCGCTGCACGCCTGGGCGGAGGCGCTCGGCGCCGGCTTCGTGGCGTGCGACGATGCGACCCTGGCGGCACAGGCGGTGCCGACGCCCTCGGCGCAATTGCAGGCACGGCTCGGCGTGGCCAGCGTGGCGGAAGCCGCGGCCCTGGCAGCCGCCGGCGCCACCTCGCTGCTGCTGACCCGGCGCAAGGCGGCGCTGCCGGGCGGGCACCACCACACGCTGGCCGTGGCCCGGCGCTCCCTGGACAGGCTGGCGGCATGACCGTCCTGCTGGCCCTGCTGCTCGACCGCCTGTTCGGTGAACCGCCGACGCGACTGCATCCGGTGGTATGGATGGGGGCCTATCTCGGCCGGGTCGGACGCTGGATCGTGACGCTGCCGCCGCGCCAGGCCTTTGTTGCCGGGGCGCTGGGCTGGCTCGGCGGAGCGGTGCTGGTGGTGGTGCCGGCCGCCGGTGCCGCCTGGGCGCTGGGGCAGGCGCCCGCCTGGGTCGCGGTCCCGGTCGGGGCGCTGCTGCTCAAGCCGCTGTTCGCCCTGCGCCTGCTGCTGGACGAGGTGACCGGGGTGGAAGCCGCGCTGGCCGAGGGACTGGACGCGGGCCGGGCCCGGCTGTCGCGCATCGTCAGCCGCGACACCGCGACGCTGTCGGCCGGGGAAGTGCGGGAGTCGGCGCTGGAATCGCTTTCGGAGAACCTGTCGGATTCCCTGGTGGCACCGCTGTTCTGGTTCGTGCTGCTGGGGCTGCCCGGGGCGGCGCTGTACCGCTTCGCCAATACCGCCGACGCCATGTGGGGCTATCGCGGGCGCTGGGAATGGGCGGGCAAATGGGCGGCGCGTGCCGATGATCTGCTCAATTTGGTGCCGGCGCGTCTGACCGCGATTGCTTTGCTCGGCCTGCCGGGGCGGGAACGGGTGGCGGCGCTGCTGCGGGAAGCGCGGCGCACCGCCTCGCCCAATTCCGGCTGGCCGATGGCGGCGCTGGCCCTGGCGCTCGGGATCCGGATGGGCAAGCCGGGGGTCTACCTGCTCAATGCCGACGCCCCCTCGCCCGGCGCCGCGCAGATGCGGCAAGGCCTGGCGCGAGCAGGCCGGGCCGGGGTGGCGCTGGCGCTGCTGGCGGGACTGGCGGAGCTGGCGCATGGCTGAGCCGTCCTTTTCCGCCCTGGGGTTGCAGCCGCAGCACGGCGGCACCGATGCCGGGCCGGAACCGCTCTGGGATTTTTCCACCAACGCCAATCCGCTCGGCCCCTGCCCCGCGGTGCTGGAGGCGGTGCACGCGGCCGACCTGACCCGCTATCCCGATCCCCACTACACCCGGCTGCGCGCGGCGTTGGCGGCCTATCACCGCACCGATCCCGCCTGCATCGTCATCGGCGCCGGGGCAAGCGAGCTGATCCTGCGGCTGGTGCGGGCCACGCCGGGACCGATGCTGGTGCTCGGGCCGAGCTTCTCCGAATACACGCGCTGCGCGCGAGTGGAAGCCCGGGAAGTCATCGAGGTCACGGCACCTTCCGACTTCCTCGGGCAGCAACGGCGCCAGCAGGGGGATGGCCTGGGTTTCGTGTGCTGGCCCAACAACCCGACCGGGGAAAGCTGGCCGGCGGAATTCCTGGCCAATGCGGCATCCGGTGGACGGGTGGTGGTTGATTTCGCCTATGCAGCGATGGGACCGGAGGATGCGCTCGCCGCCGCCAGGGCCGCAACGACCAGCACAATCCAATTGTACGCCCCCAACAAGAGCTTCGGCCTGACCGGATTGCGCGCCGCCTATGCGGTCACGCCACGTCCCTGGCCGGAACTGTCCTGGCTGGCAGCGTCCTGGCCGGTTGGGCCGGCCGGGGTGGCCTTCCTGGAAGCCGTGACCAGTGAGGCGGCACAGTCCTGGCTGGCGGAATGCCGTCCGGTGCTGGCCGGATGGCGGCGGTCGCTGGCGGCCGGGCTGGCGGAAATGGGCCTGGAAGTGCGCGAGAGCCCGGCGACGTTCCTGATGGCACGGGTGGGCGATGCCTCGCCGGTGGCAGCGGCGCTGCGGCGGCACGGGCTGCGGGTGCGCGATGCCACGTCTTTCGGCCTGCCGGCGTGGATCCGGCTCGGCGCGGCGCCGCCGGAGTGGCAGGCCGCGTTGCTGGCGGCGCTGGCCAAGGAGTTGCGCCGATGATTCCGCGCCTGCTGGTGGCTGGCACCGGGTCGGGGGTCGGCAAGACGCTGATGACCGCCGGGCTGATCGGGGCGCTGCGGCGGCGCGGGATGGTGGTGCAGCCGTTCAAGTGCGGCCCCGACTACATCGATCCCGGCTGGCACGGACGAGCCGCCGGCCGGCCCTGCCGCAACCTCGACACCTGGATGCTGGGCGAGGACGCAGTCCGCGCAAGCTTTCAGCGTGGCTGTGCCGGGGCCGACATCGCCGTGATCGAAGGGGTCATGGGGCTGTTCGACGGCGCCCGCTTCGACAGCAGTGCCGGGTCCGCGGCCGAAATCGCGGCGTTGCTGGGGGCACCGGTGCTGCTGGTGCTCGATATTTCCGGCAGTGCGCGCAGTGCCGCTGCGGTGGCGCTCGGCTTCGCCCGGTTCGACCCGGCCCGACCGGTGGCCGGGGTCGCGTTGAACTTCGCGGGCTCGGAACGGCATGCGCTGGGAT
The DNA here is from genome assembly GCF_937425535.1 of Rhodovastum atsumiense. Taxonomy (NCBI): domain Bacteria; kingdom Pseudomonadati; phylum Pseudomonadota; class Alphaproteobacteria; order Acetobacterales; family Acetobacteraceae; genus Rhodovastum; species Rhodovastum atsumiense. Next base: position 2,579,186 of record NZ_OW485601.1, on the reverse strand, counting down.
GCGGCGCGGCGATCACCGAGATGACCGGCCTGAAGATGTTCGGTTGGCTGCCGCGCGCGGCGGGGATGGCGGTGCCGGAGCGGCATCTCGGGCTGAAGCTGGCCGAGGAAAGCGGCGATGCCGACGCGGTGCTGGCTGCTGCGGCCGATGCTGTGGCGGCGCGCTTCGACCTGGATGGGCTGCTGGAGCTGGCGGCCGGAGCACCTGCGATGCCGGGGGTGGCGCCGGTGCTGCCGGTGCTGGCGGGGGACGGTCCGGTGCTGGCGGTCGCGCAGGATGCCGCGTTTTCGTTCTATTACCAGGATGATTTTGACCTGCTGGCGGCGGCCGGGGTGCGGCTGGTGCGGTTCAGTCCGGTGGCCGGGGAGCGGCTGCCGGAAGGCGTGGCCGGGGTTTACCTGGGTGGGGGGTATCCCGAGTTGCATGCTGCCGCGCTCGCCGCCAATGCCGGGCTATGGCAGGACCTGCGGGCGTTGCATGCACAAGGTGGCCTGATCCTGGCCGAATGCGGTGGGTTCATGGTGCTGACCGAGGCGTTGATCGACACCGATGGCGTGCGCCATGGGATGGCCGGGCTGATTCCGGGCGTCACCCGCATGACGACGCGGCTGGCAGCGCTCGGCTATCGGGAGGCCACGGCGTTATGCGACACGCCCCTGGCTGCGTGCGGCGAGGTGCTGCGGGGCCATGAATTCCATTACAGCGTGTGGGATCGTGCCGAGGCGCCGCCGGCGCCGGCCTGGCGGGCGGTTGGCACGCGGGCGGGCATGGTGCCGGCGATGGTCGGCCATGCCGACCGTGGCCTGGTGGCGAGCTATTTGCACATTCCCCTGGCACAACGTCCCGATTTGGCCGGGAGGCTGGTGAGATTTCTATCCGGGATCCAAGGGCCTCCGGCGCTTGGTGGAGGTCCAGGAGGCGAAGCCTCCTGGCGGGATCGGGCCGCGAAGCGGACCGATGGCAGCGCCCCGCGCTGGCGCAGGTAAGGACCGAGACATGCACATCATGGAAGGCTATTTGCCGGCCACCCACGCGATTGGCTGGAGCGTGGCGTCACTTCCCTTCGTTGCCTGGGGAGTTAAGAAGCTGGCCGACCGTCTGCGCGATGATCCGGAGGCGCGTCTGCTGCTCGGTGCAAGCGGTGGTTTCACCTTCGTGTTGTCGGCACTGAAGTTGCCGTCGGTCACTGGAAGCTGTTCGCATCCCACCGGCATCGGCTTCGGGAGTGTGTTGTTCGGTCCCTGGATCATGAGTGTGGTGGGCTGCGTGGTGTTGCTGTTCCAGGCGCTGTTGCTGGCGCATGGCGGGCTGACCACGCTTGGCGCCAACACGTTTTCCATGGCGATCGCCGGCAGTTTCTCGGCCTGGGCGATCTGGCGGGCGGGATGGGCGGTGGGATTGCCGCTGAACCTGACGCTGTTCCTGGCGGCGTCGTTGTCGGATCTGCTGACCTACTGCATTACCTCGCTGCAACTGGCACTGGCGTTCCCCGACCCGGTCGGCGGCATCAGCGGGGCAGTGGTGAAATTCCTCGGCGTGTTCGCGGTGACGCAGGTGCCGCTGGCGATCAGCGAGGGGCTGTTGACGGTGCTGGTGATGAATCTGCTGCGCAGCCATGCCGGCGAGGGACTCGCCGGATTGCTGCCGGTGAAGGAGGCGAGCCGATGAGGACACAAAACATCCTGCTGGGGCTGGGCGTGGTGGCGCTGGCGGTGCTGCCGCTGGTGCTGATCCAGCCGGCGCAGGAGGGCGAGGAGATCTTCGGCGGCAGCGATGACCGGGCAACCAAGCTGATCGAAACCATCCATCCCGGCTACAAGCCGTGGTTCACCCCGCTGTGGGAGCCGCCGAGCGGCGAGGTCGCCAGCATGTTGTTCGGCGTGCAGTCGGCGTTGGGCGCGGGTGCCCTGGCCTATGCCCTGGGCTTCTGGCGGGGCCGGCGGCAGGCGCGACGGGACGATGCTGCGCGCGATTGACGCCTGCGCCCACACCAACCGGTGGCATCGGCACGCGGGCCCGGTGGCGCTGTTCTGCGCCGGGCTGATGGCCTGCGTGTTGGCCGCACCGCCGCTGGTCGCCGGTCCGCTGGTCTGGGCGGTGGCGAGTGTTGCAGCGGTGGTCGGGGCACGGGTGCCGGCACGACTGTTCTTCGGATCCATGCTGGTGCCGCTCGGGTTCCTGGTGACCAGCGCGTTGGCGTTATGCGTCACCGTCGGCTTCGAGGATGGCGGGCTGGTGTTCGGCCTGAGTGCCGCCGGTGCGATGACGGCGCTGCGGGCCGGGCTGCGCGCAGCCGGGGCGCTGGCGGTGACGCTGTGCTTCGCCTGCACCGTGCCGACCGCCGGCTGGATGGCGCTGCTGCGGCGGGCGCGGGTGCCGGAGGCGCTGCTCGATCTGGTGATGCTGGTCTATCGCACGCTGTTCGTGCTGGACGAGGCAAGGCTGGGGCTGATGCGGGCGCTCGACAACCGGATGGGATTTGCCAATGCCCGTCTCGCCCTGCGCTCGACCGCGCGGGCGGCAGCGGCGCTGTTCCTGCGCAGCCTGCAACGGGCGGCGCGGCTGGAACGGGGACTGGCGGCGCGGGGCTATGTGGATCGGTTGCCGGTGCTGCCGCCGCAGGCGGCGGCGAGCCGGGGCGGCTGGGTGCTGGCGGTAGCGGTACCCGTGCTGGTCGGCGCGGCGGCCTTCGTGCTGGCCGGAGCTTTGGGCGCATGACTTTGCAGCGCCAACAGGATGCGGGCCAGGACGGCATGGCCATGGATCCCCCCGGCCCAACGCTGCTGGAGGCGATCGGGCTGCGCTACGCCTGGCCGGGCGCGCCGGCGGCGGCGGCCCTCGCGCCGGGACAGCGCGCCGAGGCGCTGGCGAACACCTCCCTGGCGGTGCGGCGCGGCGTGCGGCTGGCGCTGCTCGGCGGCAACGGCGCCGGCAAATCGACGCTGCTGCTGCATTTCAACGGCACACTGCGGCCGGCGTCGGGCGAGGTGCGTTGGCTGGGGAGACCGGTCGATTATTCGCGGCGTGGGTTGGCGGCGTTGCGCCAGCAGGTGGCGCTGGTGTTCCAGGACCCCGATGACCAGCTTTTCGCCGGCACGCTGGCGCAGGACGTCTCCTTCGGCCCGCTCAATCTCAGGCTCGATATCGTGGAAACGACGCGGCGGGTGGAAGCGGCATTGGCGGCGGTAGGGCTGGAAGGGCGTGGCGCCCTGCCGTTGCACATGTTGAGCCACGGCCAGCGCAAGCGCGCGGCGATCGCCGGAGCGCTGGCGCTGCGGCCGGCCGTGCTGGTGCTGGACGAGCCGACGGCGGGGCTGGATCCGGAGGGGATCGACACATTGCTGGATCATCTCGACGCGCTGCATGCGCGCGGCATGACCGTGGTGTTTTCGACGCATGACCTGACGCTGGCCCGGCACTGGGCCGACGAGGTGGCGGTGCTGCACGAGGGTCGCGTGCTGGCGCATGGGGCAGCGGCGGCCGTGCTGGACGACGCGGCGGTGCTGGCGGCGGCGGGGTTGCGCTCGCGGCGGTGGCGGCGCAAGGCCGCGCAGGGGGACTGACGAATGGGCGAGCTGGTGTTCCTCACCGGGCCGGTGCGCAGCGGCAAGAGCGCGCGGGCGGTGGAGATCGCGAAGGGCTGGGGAGACGACGTGGTGTTCGTCGCCACTTACCGCGCCGACCCGGCCGATGCCGAAATGGCGGAACGGGTGCGACGGCATCGCGCCGAGCGGCCGGCGGGCTGGCGCACGCTGGAAGCCCCGCAGGACGTGGCCGCAGCACTGGCGGGCCTGACGCCGGTTCCCTCGGGGGTGTTGCTGGACAGCATCGTGCTGTGGGCGGCGGCGCGGTTCGAACAGGACGATGCGGCGATCCTGGCGGAATGGGACGCGCTGTTGCGGGCGCTGCGGGCGGCGCCGTTTCCGGCGCTGATCGTGGGCGACGAGATCGGCTGGAGCCCGGTGCCGATGGATGCGGCACTGCGCCGCTTCCGCGACCTCGCCGGCTGGCTCGGCCAGAGGACCGCTGCCGCGGCCACCGAGGCCTGGCTGATGGTGGCGGGTTGCCCGGTGCGGCTGAAATGAGCGCCGTGCGTCACGTGGTGAGCATCGTCGGTGCCGGGCCGGGCGATCCCGACCTGCTGACACGCCGCGCCTTCACGCGCATCGCCGAGGCCGATCTGGTGCTGCGGGACCTGCTGGTGCCGGATGCCTTGCTGGAAGCGACCGGAACTCGGGCAGACATCGTCGATGTTGGCCGTCGCTGCGGTGCGGCGGAAAGCCAACAGGTCCGGCAGGCGCGGATCAACGCGGCGATGCAGGCCGGCTGGGCGGAAGGCCGGCGCGTGGTGCGGCTGAAATCCGGCGACCCGCTGGTGTTCGGCCGCGCCGCCGAGGAAGCGCGCTTCCTGGCGGCCCATGACATTCCCTTCGAGTTCGTGCCCGGCATCACGGCCGGACTAGCCGCGGCGAGTCTGGCGCAGGTGCCATTGACCGAGCGTCACCGCGCCTCGGCGGTGTTGTTCTGTGCCGGGCAACTGGCGGATGGGGACAGCGCGCCGGTGGCGGAGTGGGCCGGGCTGCTGCGGGGCGGCACGACGTTGGTGCTCTACATGGGGCTGCGTGCGTTGAATGCCCTGGCGCCGAGGCTGCGCGTGCTGCTGCCTGATGTCGGGGTCGAGGTGACAGCGGTGTCGCAGGTCAGCCTGCCGGGGCAGCTTCGTGTCAGTGCGCCTCTTGGCGAGATCGAGGACGTTCTGGCGAAAGCGGCGCTTCCGCAGCCGGTCGTCTTCATCCTCGGGCCGGCATGACTCCCAGCAACCCGCCGCGCAGCGAGATTGGGGTCAAGGGGCCTTGTGGCCCCTTGCGGGTCCAGGGCAGAGCCCTGGCCTTGCCTTTGCTAAAACTCGATCCCCGCCTGTGCCTTCACGCCTGCCGCCGAGGGATGCTTCACCAGCGTCATCTCAGTGACCAGATCGGCCGCCTCGATCAGTGCCGGTTTCGCATTGCGCCCCGTCACCACGACGTGCAGGTCGGGCCGGCGCGCCTGCAATTCCGCCACCACCTCGTCGAGCGGCAGGTAGTCGTAGCGCAGCGCGATGTTGAGTTCGTCGAGGATCAGCAAGGCGAGATCGGGTTCACGCATCAATTCGCGGCTGCGTTCCCAGGCTCGCTGGCAGGCGGCGATGTCGCGGGCCTTGTCCTGGGTGTTCCACGTGAAACCTTCGCCCAGGCTGTGCCAAGTGACGAGCGGGCCGAAGCTTTCCAGCACGCTGCGTTCGCCGGTGGTCCAGGCCCCCTTGATGAACTGCACCACGCCGACGCGCCGGCCATGGCCGAGCATGCGCAGCGCCAGCCCGAAGGCGGCGGTGGACTTGCCCTTGCCCGTGCCGGTGTGGACGATCAGCAATCCTTTCTCGATGTCGCGGGATGCGGCCTCGCGGTCCTGCAGGGCCTTGCGCTTCGCCATCTTGGCGGCGTAGCGCGTGGCTTCGTCAGGAGACGTGGAAGGATCGGGATGGGTCATGCGCGCCTCCCCGGCGGGCTGTTAGGCGGCCTGCGTGGACATGCAAGCCGGCATCGACGATGCAGCACAACATTGGAGGCTTCGTGAGCGAAGAGCAACGCGCGCGCCTGATCGTGTGCACCACCTGCCGGGCCGGGCGCCCCCTTGCCGAGGGCGAGACGCCGCCAGGTGCGTTGCTGCATGCGGACCTGCAACGCAGGATCGTGGAAGATGCCGACAGCAGGCTGGAACTGGCCGAGGTGAAGTGCCTCGCCTGCTGCGATCGCGGCTGTTCCTGCGCGATCACCATGCCGGGCAAGTGGACTTATCTGCTCGGCCATCTTTCCCCCGGCAGTGCCGGGGATTTGTTGGAATACGCCACCGCTTACCTGGCTTCGGCCAGCGGGGCGGTGCTGCCTTCGCGCCGTCCGCCGGCGCTGCGCGGGGCGGTGATCGGTCGCCTGCCGGCTGCGGAGATGCAGGCATGAGCACCATGGCGAAGATCCCGGCCACCGTCATCACCGGCTTCCTCGGGGCCGGCAAGACCACGCTGGTGCGGCACTTGCTGGAACGCGCGGGCGGGCGGCGGATTGCCGTCATCGTCAACGAGTTCGGCGAGACCGGCATCGACGGCGAGACGCTGCGGGCCTGCGAGATTCCCGGCTGCGCCGAGACCGACATCGTCGAGCTGGCGAATGGCTGCCTGTGCTGCACCGTCGCCGACGAATTCCTGCCGACCATGGAGGCGCTGCTCGACCGGCCGCAACCACCGGAGCACATCGTCATCGAGACCTCCGGGCTGGCCTTGCCGAAGCCGCTGCTGAAGGCGTTCGGCTGGCCGTCGGTGCGCGCGCGCGTCACCGTCGATGGCGTGATTGCGGTGGTGGACGGGCCGGCGGTGGCGGCCGGGCGCTTCGCCGATGATCCGGTGGCGGTGGCGCAGCAGCGCAGCGCCGACATTTCGGTCGAGCACGACAACCCGCTCGCCGAGGTCTACGAGGATCAGCTGCAGGCGGCGGATCTGGTGGTGCTGAACAAGGCCGACCTGCTGGACGAGGCGAGCTTCGCGCGGCTGCAGGAAGAGATCAGGACACAACTCACCCGCGCAGTGAAGCTGCTGCCGGCGCGGCACGGGCAGATCGATCCGGCGGTGTTGCTCGGCCTCGGCGCCGCGGCGGAGGACGACCTTGCGGCGCGGCCGTCCCATCATGATGCGATGGACGGCGCGCACGAGCACGATGATTTCGAAAGTTTCGTGGTGGCCATTCCGGAATTCACCGCCCCCGAACCGCTGCTGGAGCGGCTGGCGGCAGCAACCGCCGCGCATGACATCCTGCGGCTGAAGGGCTTCGCCGCGCTGCGCGGCAAGCCGATGCGACTGGCGGTGCAGGGCGTGGGGCCGCGACTGCAGCATTACTTCGACCGTCCCTGGCAGCCGGGCGCGGCACGACAGGGACAGATCGTGGTGATCGGCCGTACCGGCCTCGACCGTGCCGCCATCGCGGCGACGCTGGCCGCACCCGTCAGAGACTGACGCGCATGCACCTGCTCGCCCGCGACAGCCGGACGCTCGACGAGGAACAGCGCGCGGAGGATCTCGGCCATGCGCCGGCGGATCTGGTGCTGCTGTCCTTCGCCGACAGCGATCTCGGTGCCGCCGCGGTGGCGTGGCAGGAGCTGGCGGAGCCGCGGCCAAGCCTGCGCCTGGCCAATCTGGCACGGCTGCGGCATCCGATGTCGGTCGATCTCTACGCCGAACGGGTGGTGACGCAGGCGCGCTGCGTGCTGGTGCGGCTGCTCGGCGGGCTCGAGTACTGGCGCTACGGCGCGGAGGAATTCGCCGCGACCTGCCGGCGCGCCGGGGTGGCGCTGGCGCTGCTGCCGGGCGATGCGCGCAACGACGCGCGGCTGGCGGAACTGTCCACCGTGCCGGGCGAGGACTGGACGCGGCTCGATGCCTATCTGCGCGAGGGCGGGCCGCAAAACCTGGTTCAGGCGCTGCGGCTGGCGGCAAGGCTGGGCGGGCTGGACGCGGGTGCGCCGGCGCCACCGCAGCCAGTGCCGGTCGCCGGGGAACACCCGCTCGGGCTGCCTACGGCAGGTGATCTGGGACTCGCCGTGCTGGTGTTCTACCGGGCGCATCTGCTGGCCGGCGACATCGCCCCGGTCATGGCGCTGGCGGAGGCGCTGCACGCGCAGGGCTTCGGCGTGCGGGCCTTGCATGTCGCCAGCCTCAAGGATGCGGCGATCGGCGATTTCGTCGCCGATCGTCTGGCCGCGTGGCGGCCGGTGGTGGTGGTGAACGCCACCGCCTTCAGCGCGACGCAGGGGACGGCCGGTTCGCCGCTGGATGCCGCCGGGGTGCCGGTGCTGCAGGTGGTGCTGGCGGGATCGACGCGGGAGGCCTGGGCGGGATCGACGCGCGGGCTGACCCAGGCCGATCTGGCAATGCAGGTGGTGCTGCCGGAACTCGACGGCAGGTTGCTGACCACCACGGTGTCGTTCAAGGCGGAGGCGGCACCGATCGCGGGGCTCGATTTCGCCCGCACGATTCATCAGCCGGACGCAGACGGCGTGGCACTGGCGGCGGCGCGGGCGCGCGGCTGGGCCGTGCTGGCGGGGACGCCACCGGCAGCGCGGCGCGTGGCGATGGTGCTGTCGGACTATCCGGGCGCCGGCGGCGGACAGGTGGGGCATGCAGTCGGGCTCGATACCTTCGCCAGCCTGGACGCGCTGCTGTCGCTGCTGGCCGAGGCGGGATACGACACCGGCGGCCCTTCCTCCGGCGCCGCGTCCCTGGCCAACCTGTTGGGCGAGGCACCGCCTGCGCCGGTGCTCGACCTTGCCACGTACCAGCGTCTGTTCGCCACGCTGCCGGACGCGCTGCGCACGCGCATCGACGCCGCCTGGGGACCGCCCGACGCCGACCCCGCCTGCATCGGCGGCGCCTTCCATCTGCGGCACGCGCGGCGCGGCGCGCTGGTGCTGGCAGTGCAACCGGATCGCGGCACCACCGCCGATCGCCGGGCCAGCTACCACGATCCCGACCTGCCGCCGCGCCATGCCTATGTCGCCTTCTATCTGTGGCTGCGCGAGACGCTCGGCATGCAGGCCCTGCTGCACCTGGGCACGCACGGCACGCTGGAATGGCTACCGGGCAAGGCGGTGGCGCTCTCGCCCGCCTGCGCCCCGGCAGCACTGACCGGCGGGCTGCCGGTGATCTACCCGTTCATCGTCAACAATCCCGGCGAGGCGGCAGTGGCGAAGCGGCGGCTCGGCGCCATCACCATCGGCCACCTGACGCCGCCGCTACGCCGCGCCGGCAGCCACGGCGCCGCTACCGAGTTGGAACGGCTGATCGACGAATACGCTGTCGCCGACGGGCTCGACCGCCGCCGCGCCACACTGCTGCGCCGCGAGATACTCGATCGTGCCGCCGCCGTGGGGTTGCTGGCGGAAAGCGGCGTGGCCGCCGACGCGCCGGATGACGAGGCACTGGCGCGGCTGGACGCGTATCTGTGCGACGTGAAGGAGTTGCAGATCCGCGACGGCCTGCACGTGTTCGGCCGTCCGCCGGCAGAGTCCACCCGCGCGGCGTTGCTGGACGCGCTACACCAGGCCTGCCCCGGCGTGGACCCGGCGCGGCTGGCTGCTGACCTCGATCACAGTGCCGTAGCCGAGCGCGCGGCGCTGCTGGCGGCGCTGGACGGACGGCTGGTGGCCCCGGGACCGGCGGGGGCGCCGACGCGCGGCCGCGCTGATGTGCTGCCGACCGGGCGCAACCTGTTCGCGGTGGATCCGCGCGCCATCCCGACCCGCGCCGCCGTCGTGCTGGCGGAACGCGCGGCGGCGGAGCTGGTACGGCGGCATCTGCAGGATCACGGCGACTGGCCGCGCCGCCTGGTGCTGGACCTGTGGGGCAGCGCCAGCCTGCGCACCGGCGGCGAGGAACTGGCGCTGGCGCTGGTGCTGATGGGTGCGCGGCCGGTGTGGGATGAGGGATCCGCGCGCGTGAGCGGGGTGGAGGTCCTGCCACTCGCGCTGCTTGACCGGCCGCGCGTCGATGTAACGCTGCGGATCTCGGGTTTGTTCCGCGACACTTTCGAGGCGCAGATCCTGCTGTTCGACAGCGCCGTGCGCATGATCGCCGCGCGCGACGAAGCCGAGGAATGGAATGGCCTCGCCGCCGCGGCGCGGGGGCTTTCGGGCGAAGCGCTGCGACGGACGACCGCACGCGTCTACGGCACCACCCCGGGCGATTACGGCGCCGGCTTCGGCGAGGCGCTGGCGCAAGGGCGCTGGGAACGACGTGCCGAACTCGGCAGCGCCTACCTGGCTGCCTCGGCGCATGCCTATGGCCAGGATCTGCACGGCGCCGCCGACGCCGCGGCTTTCGCCGAACGCGTGGCCGGGGCCGACCTGTTCGTGCATGCGCAGGACCATCGCGAGACCGACCTGCTCGACAGCCCCGAATACGCCCTGCACGAAGGCGGCTTCGCCGCCGCCGCCGACAGCCTGGGCGCGCGCCCGGCGCTGTATCACCTCGACACCTCCGAGCCACAGACGCCGCGCAGCTTCACCCTGGCCGAGGAAGTCGCGCGGGTGGTGCGCGGACGCGCCGCCAACCCGGCCTGGATCGCCGGCATGATGCGCCACGGCTATCGCGGCGGTGCCGAGATCGCGCGCACGCTGGAAGGTCTGTTCGGCTTTGCCGCCACCCTGCCGCAGCGGCTCGACCGGCAGTTCGACCTGGTGTTCGACGCGACCCTCGGGGACGCCACGGTGGATGGCTTCCTGCGCCAGGCCAACCCGGCGGCGCGCGCGGCCATGGCGGCGCGGCTGCGCGAGGCGCTGCGGCGCGATTTGTGGCGGCCGCGACGCAACGATATCTCCCTCCGGCTCGCGGAAGAAGACGAGACATGACCGTGCATTTCATCGGCGCCGGACCGGGCGCCGCCGACCTCATCACCATACGCGGGCGCGACCTGCTGGCGCGCTGCCCGGTCTGCCTCTACGCTGGCTCGATCGTGCCGCCGGGCTTGCTTGCGTACTGCCCTGCGGAGGCGCGCCTCGTCGACACCGCGCCGATGACGCTCGACCAGATCGAGGCGGAATACGTCGCCGCGCAGGCGCGCGGAGAGGATGTGGCGCGGCTGCATTCGGGCGACCTGTCGGTGTTCAGCGCGGTTGCCGAACAGATTCGCCGGCTGCGCCGGCACGGCATCCCCTACACCCTGACCCCCGGCGTGCCGGCCTTCGCCGCCGCCGCTGCCGCGCTCGGGCACGAGCTGACGGTGCCGGAAGTGGCGCAGAGCGTGGTGCTGACCCGTGTCTCCGGCCGCGCCTCGGCGATGCCGCCCAAGGAAACGCTGGCGGCATTCGGCGCCACCGGAGCCACGCTCGCCGTGCATCTCGCGATCCATGCGCTGGACCACATCGTCGCGGAGCTCACCCCGCTCTACGGGGCCGACTGCCCGGTCGCTGTCGTGGTGCGGGCAACCTGGCCGGAAGAACGCATCCTGCGCGGCACGCTCGGCAGCATCGTCGCGCAACTGGCCGCCGACCCGGCCGAGCGCACCGCGCTGGTGCTGGTCGGCCGTGCGCTGGCGGATGGCGATTTCCGCGAGAGCGCCCTCTATGACCCCGATTACCGCCGCCGCTTCCGCCCCGGCGGCCCCCGTTCCTCCGATGAGTTGCAGAGCCCATGAGCGAAGTCCTTCCCCCCTCCCCCGGACGGCTGTTCGGCCTTGGCGTCGGGCCGGGCGATCCCGAGCTGATCACGCTCAAGGCGCTGCGGCTGCTGCAGGCCGCGCCGGTGGTGGCCTACCCTGCGGCCCGCGGCAAGAACGGCAACGCCCTGACCACGGTCGCCGGTTATCTGCGCGAGGAGCAGATCCGGCTGCGGCTGGTCTATCCCGTGACGGTGGAGAAACTGCCGGCGCCGTTCTGCTATGAAACCGCGCTGCGCGGCTTCTACGACGAAGCCGCGGCGGAAGTGGCGGCGCATCTCGATGCCGGCCGCGACGTGGCGGTGATCTGCGAAGGCGATCCGTTCTTCTACGGGTCGTTCATGTACCTGCACGATCGGCTCGCCGGGCGCTACCAGACCGAAGTGGTGCCGGGGGTGTGCTCGGTGCTTGCCTCGTCCGCGGTGCTGGGCGCGCCACTGGTCTACCGCAACCAGACCCTGACCGTGCTGTCGGGCGTGCTGGCGGAGGAGGAACTGCGGCGGCGGCTCGCCGGCTGCGAGGCGGCGGCGATCATGAAGTTGGGCGGCAACTTCACCAAGGTGCGCGCGGTGGTGCAGTCGCTCGGGCTGCTGGACCGGGCGCGCTATGTCGAACGCGCGACCATGGCCGGGCAGCGCGTCGCCCGCCTGGATGAAGTGGACGCGGAGACCGTGCCCTATTTCGCCATGGTGCTGCTGCCGGGCGAGTGCTGGGGCAGCGTCGCCAGGTAATGCGCCAGGGCGGCGATGTCCTCGTCGCCCAGCCGCGCCGCCGCCTCGGTCATCGCCGCGACGCCGACGCTCGGGCGCGCGGCGGAACGGTAGTCCTGCAACGCCTTCGCCAGGTAGTCCTCGCGCTGGTTGGCGATCGCCGGGGCCGCCCGCTGGCCCCGGAAATCATCCATGTGGCAGGCCGCGCACCGGTGCTGCTGCGCCAGCGCACGGCCCTTGTCCTTCAAGCCGTCATCCGCTTCCCCCGCCGCCCCGGCCCCGCGCGGCAGGCTGGCGAAATAGGCGCCGAGATCACGGATATCGTCGTCGCTGAGGGGCGCCGCGTTCGGGCTCATCAGCGGACTTTGCCGTCGCCCCGAACGGAAGAACACCAGTTGCCACTGCAGGAACTGATCGGTCTGCCCGGCGAGCGAGGGGATGCCCGGCATCGCCGAAACGCCCTTCTCGCCGTGGCAGGTCGCGCAGATCGCGGCCTTCTGCCGGCCTGCCTCCACATCGCCGGGCGCGGCCCGGGCCAGGAAGACAGGCCACAGCAAAAGCACCAGCAATACGAGCATCCCACGCCCGCATCCTGAAGCTGCCGTCACTTCGCGTAGCTGATGCGATAGATCGCGCCGGCCCAGTCATCGGCCACCAGCAGCGACCCGTCGCGCGCCACCAGGATATCGGCCGGGCGTCCGGCATAGTCGCGCTCGCCGCTGATCCAGCCTTCGGCGAAGACCTCCTGCCTCGCATTCCTGCCGTCGGGATCGACGACGACGCGCACGATGCGCGCGCCCTGGTAGCGGTGACGGTTCCAGGAGCCATGCTCGGCGATGAAGATGTTGTTCCTGTACTCGGCGGGGAACTGGTCGCCGGTGTAGAATTTCATCCCAAGCGGCGCCACATGCGCCCCCAGCTTGAGCACCGGCGGCGTGAATTCCTCGCAGGAATGACCGAGCGCGAATTTCGGATCCGGCATGTCCCCCTGGTGACAATAGGGATAGCCGAAATGCTCGCCGAGCCGGCTGATGCGGTTCAGCTTGTCGCTCGGCAGGTCATCGCTGATCCAGTCGCGGGCATTCTCGGTGAACCAGTATTCGCCGCTGCGCGGATCGATGTCGCCGCCGACGCTGTTGCGCACACCCAACGCCACGATCTCCGCCAGCCCCGTCCGGGAATCGACACGCCGGATCTGCGAGACACTGGTCGGCGGGATGCCGATGTTGAACGGCGGCCCGAACGGGAGATACATCCACCCGTCCTTGTCGGTGACGATGTATTTCCACCCATGCGCCACGAAAGGCGGCATGTCGTCATAGACGACGACCGGCTCCGGCATGCGATCGAGATTCGCCTCCGCCTTGTCGTAGCGCAGCAACTTGTTGATGGCGACGACATAGAGCGCCCCATCCCGGAAGGCGACCCCGGTCGGCATGTTCAGCCCCTTCAGGATCGTCCTGACGGTCCGCTTGCCACCCTGGTCAACGACGGCATAGACATTCGTCGCATTGAACGAGCCTACGAACAGAGTCCCGTTGTCGCCCCAGGCCATCTGCCGCGCTTCGGGCAGGCCGCTGGCATAGACCTCGATTTTGAAACCAGCCGGCAGCTTCACCTTCTTCAGATTGTCCTGCAGCTCCGCCAGCGGCGTGGGCAAGGCCGGGCCGGACGGCGGTGCCAAGCCCTTCTGCGCCTCGGTTTCGTCACCAAGGAACCAATCCGGCGGCGGGTTGGCCCAGAACGATGGCTTGCTGGAATCGTAGCTTTTGAGATCGGCCGCCTGGGCACTCAGCCCCGCCAGCAAAAGACCGGCGGCGAGCCAGCTCTTCCGCATTCTCACGGTTTCCCCCTCCTGTCGTTCTTATCGTTCGACCCCGTAGAGTGGCAGATGCAGGAGAACTGCAAATCTACCAGTCCAGGAAACCAGGGATCACTTCTGCTTGATGTTGGGGCGTTGCCCCAAACCCCACCAGGAGGCTTCGCCTCCTGGACCTCCACCAAGGGCCATAAGGCCCTTGGATCCCATTCTAGGCCGCGAGGGCGTCGCTCAGGCAGGCTTGCAGATATTCCGCGGAAGCACTGTCAGCCAGCAGATGAAAGCCATCCCCATCGCGGATGACGATGGCATTCAGCCGGGCCACCGAGGTCTGCGCAACCGAATGGTCGGCAAAGCGGTGCAACCGCAAATCAACCCCACATAACGTGGCGAAGACCTCCGGCACCCGTGCGCCCTCCAGATGGAACCAGGCATGGCTGTCACGGCGTGGCACCGGGAAACACAGCCCGGCCTCCGCCTCCCATGACCACGCCGCCTGCAACCGTACCACCGCCCCCGTATCGCCCGCCTCCAGCAACAGGAATTCACCCGGTGACAGCCGCACAAGCAGCGATCCATCAGGCTGCGGATAGGCACGGTTGGACGCATCGCCGAAGCGCAGCCCCTGCTGGCTCAGCCAGCGCGAGGTGTCAGCCCCTTTGAAGCCGATGCGCGGACGGTCGGAAAAATCGCGCAGAACCGTATCGGACATGGCTCAAGCCTTCTGCCGCGCGTTGTCGGGATCATAGAACGGGGTCGGCACCACGCGGGCCTCGATCATCACCCCGCGCGGACCGCGGATCTGGAACAAACTCCCAGGCTCGGCCTGATCAGGCGCCACGAAAGCCAGCCCGATCACGCGCCCCAGCGTCGGCGATCGCGCCACCGAGGTGACCCGCCCGACGATGTCCCCGCCCCGGATGACAAGATGATTCTCGGCCGGGCCGGGCGCGGCGGCATCGGTCAGTTCGAACCCGACCAGCCGGCGGGCCGGCGGCTTTGCCTCCAGCGCATCCATGGCCGCCTTGCCGATGAAATCGACCTTCTTGCGTCCCACCGCCCAGGCCAGACCAGCCTCGGCGGGATGCGTCAGGCTGTCGGTATCCTGGCCAACGATGATGTGCCCCTTCTCCAGACGCAGCACACGCTGCGCCTCCACGCCGACGGGGCGCACACCGGCGGCGCCCCTGGCCGCCATCAGCGCATCCCACAGTTCGGCGCCGCGACTGGAGGGAACATGGATCTCGTAGCCCAGTTCGCCGCCGAAGCCGACCCGCAGCACCCGTGCGGGAATGCCGGCGACAGTGCCGGTGCGAACGCCGAGATAAGGGAAGGCCGCCGGCGAAACATCGATGTCGCAGCCCACCGATTGCAGCACCTCGCGCGAGCGCGGCCCGATCAGGTTGACCCCGGCATAGGCGGCGGTGACCTGGGCGATGTCCACCTGCATCCGCCATTGCGCGTTGAAGAACTGCATCAGCCGGAACACGCGATCGACGCCGCCAGTGGTGGCGGTGACGTAGAAATGCCGCTCGTGCAGCCGCGCGGCGACGCCGTCATCGATGATGGCGCCGGTCTCGTCCAGCATCAGCACATAGCGCAGCCGGCCCACCGGCAGCCCGGCATAGGTCCAGGCATAGATGCGCTCCAGGAACGCCGCCGCCTCCGGGCCGCGAATGTCGAGCCCACCCAGCGTGGAGACATCGATCATGCCCACGCTTTGGCGCGCCGCCGTCACCTCCGCGGTGATCGCCGCGTCCCGGTCGGGGCCGTACCAGGCCGGCCGCATCCACAGCCCGGCTGTCATCATCTTCGCCCCGGCCGCGAGATGGCGCGCATGCATCGGCGTCCGCCGCACCGGTTCGAAGCTGCGCCCGGCCAGATGGCCGAGTTTCTCGCCGGTAATCGGCGGGCGGATGGTGACGGTGCCGACCGTCGGCGGCGCACTGCCGGTCTGCCGTGACAGCAGGCCCTGCACCAGGGCATTGGTGAGCTTGCCCTGGCTCGGCCCCATGCCGGCGGTGGTGAAGCGCTTGAGCAACTGGATGTGATCCCAGCCCATCGCCGCGGCATCGACCACGTCATGGACCTGGATGTCCTCGTCGAAATCGACGAAGTCCTTCCCCCGCGGATGCGGGAAGACCGGCTGCGGATAGGTCAGGCCGGCATCATCCGGAGCGACCGCCGCAGGGATGTCGCAGGGATGCCCGGCATAAGCGGCGGCCTCGCGGCCGGCGCGGGTGCCGTCGGCGATCGCCGCCTCCGGGCGCCAGACGCCGCGCACCGCGCCGGCGGCGAACAGCCCCTCCGACAGGGAGGCAAGCCGCGGCAGGCAGGTCGCCGCATCGGGCACCAGCCGTGCCCCGCCCTGCGACAGCAACTGCGTCAGCGGCACGTAACCGACCGAGACACAGACCAGGTCGCAGGCAACCGTTTCAGTCACCGGGCCGAGCTTTCCGGGCGCCAGCACCGGCGCGAGCCGCACCGCGCGCACATGGTTCCCGCCCGCCAGCGCCTCGGCGATGGCGGTGCCGGTCCGGATCGGCAGGCCGCACGCTGCCACCGCGTTCTCGCGCGGATCGTCGCCGAGAGCCGGACGCAGATCGGCGATGGCGGCCACCTCGACCCCGGCATCCAGCAGGTCCAGCGCCACACCATAGGCATCGGCATTGGCTGCCAGCACCACGGCGCGCTGTCCGGGCCGGACGGCATGCAGCGCCATCAGCCGTTGCGCCGCGCTGCCCAACATGATCCCCGGGAGGTCGTTGTTGCGGAACACCGCCGGCTGCTCATGCGCACCGGTGGCCACCACCACCGCGCCCGCCCGCACCTTGTTCAACCGGTTGCCGCGCGTCACCGACAGCCAGTTGTCGGCGAACAGGCCCTGGCAGGTTGCCTGGTCCAGCACGGTGATGCGCGGTGTCGCCGCCACGCGCGCCACCAGCGCGTCAATCATCGCATCGCGCGCCACGCCCGGCCGCGCCCACAGCAGCGCACCGCCGGCCGCCACCGCGTCATCGATCAGCAGCACCTCGGCCCCGGCCTCCGCCGCGGCCAGCGCGGCGGCGAGGCCGGCGGCGCCGCCCCCGATCACCGCGACATCGGCGAACAGATAGGCCTTGTCGAAGCGCGCATGCGGGGTTTTCGGATCGACCGTGCCCAGCCCGGCCAGACGCCGGATCACCGGTTCCCAGAATTTCCAGGCCACGCGCGGGGTGTAGAAGCTGCGGTAGTAGAACCCCACCGGCATGAAGCGGGAGAAGACGCCGAGGAAACGACCCTTGTCATGCGCGAGGCCGCCGAAGGTGTTGACCGCGGTGACCTGCAGCCCCGGCGCGATGGCGCGGGTATCGGCGGTCACGTTCGGCTCGGCGCCGACCTGGACCATGGCGTTGGCATCGAGCCCTGCTGCCGAAACAACGCCACGGGGCCGATGGTACTTGAACGAGCGCGACAGCATCCACTGGCCGGACGCGGCGAGCGCGCTGGCGATGGTGTCGCCGTGCAGCCCGGTGACCTCGCGGCCTTCGAAGCTGAAGGTCACGGGCCGGGAACGGTCGATCAGCCGGCCGAACGGCGCCGGCAGGCGGGCGGCGGCGGCGGTCACTGCCCAGCCTCCCCGGTGATCAGCTCGCTGGGAGGATAGGTGCGCAGGATGCGGTCGGACACGACGTCACGCTCGGCGATGAACCAATAGGACGTGGGAACGTGGCACCACCATTCGCGGGTGATGCCGGCACGGTTGTCCTTGAGGAACAGGTAATCGGCCACGGCTTCGGGCGCGGCACCGGGGGCCGGGCGCTGCCGCACCTCGCCGCCATAGCTGAATTCCGAGATGTTGCGCGGGCCGTTCAGCGGGCAGGTCATGATCTTCATGGCAGCGTTCCCCTCACGATCCGACCGAGGCGGCGCCAGCCTCGCCGACCTGCTCGAAGCGGAGGAAGCGGTCGTGGTGGAAGGCGGCGAGGATGTCGGGCTGGCGGTTGGTGGCGATGCATTCGGCCATCCGCTTGCCGCAGACCGGCGTCGCCTTGAACCCCCACGTCCCCCAGCCGGCATCGATGTAGTAGTTGTCGAGATGCGTCTTGCCCATGATCGGCGCGAAATCCGGCGTCATGTCGGCCATACCGGCCCATTGCCGCATCACCCGCACTTCCGACAGGAACGGGAACAATTCCAGGATATGGGCCATCAGCCCTTCCTTGAAATCGAGCGTCGAGCGCGTCGACCACAGCGGATAGGGATCGACCGCGCCGCCCATCACCAGCTCGCCGCGCTGCGACTGCCAGATGTAGCAATGCAGCGATCCCGAAACGATGATCGCGTTCAGGAACGGCTTGAGCGGCTGCGACACGCAGGCCTGCAGCGGCACGGTGCGGATGGCCAGCTTCAGCCCGGCCATGCGCGCAACCTCGCTCGACGCGCCGGCCACTGCCTGCAGCACCTGGCCGCATTCGATGCTGCCGCGATTGGTGTGCACCCGCCGCACGCTGCCACCGGCGACGTCGAGGCCGGTGACCTCGGTCAACTGGTGGATCTCCACCCCCAGTTCCGCCGCGCGCATGGCATAGCCCCAGGCGACGGCGTCGTGCCGCGCGGTGCCGCCGACCGGGTGATACAGCGCCCCCAGCACCGGATAGCGCACGTCGTCACCCAGGTGCAGCCTCGGCTCGATGGCGGCGATCTCGTCGCGGAATACCAGTTCGCTGCGCACGCCCAGATGCGTATTCACCTCGGCGCGCCAGCGCATGGTGCGAATCGAGGCGTCGGTATGGGCCAGGGTCAGATGCGGCTTGCGGGTATACATGACGTTGAAGTCCAGCTCCTGGCTCAACGTCTCGAACAGCTGCATCGATTCCTTGTAGAAGCCCACGCCCTCCGGCGTGAGGTAGTTGGCACGCACGATCGCGGTGTTGCGCGCGGTGTTGCCGCCGCCGATATAGCCGCGGTCGAGCACCGCGATCGAGCGGACGCCCCAGTACCGGGCCAGGTTGTAGGCGGCGGCGAGCCCGTGCCCGCCGGCCCCGATGATGACCACGTCATAATGCGGTTTCAGGTCGGGCGTGGCCGGCAACTCGCGGGAGGGGGGCCGGAACCGGCCGAGCAGACCGGCCTTGAGCAGAGCGAAAGGCATGCGCGTCATCCGCAGGAAGGATCCGCCGGCGAACCTAGCAGCCCATTTCCTGATGTGCAAATTTCTTTCTCCGCAGAGAACGCCGGTGCATGAGGCGCCCGACCGGTTGGCGCGCTGGCGCCAGCGGCTGCTCGACATCTCCGGTCGCAACCGGCTGCTCAATTTGCCGGTTGGGGGGCGGCAGGCGCTGGCGATCACCGGGGCCGATCCCGTCCGGATCGAGGCAATGCTGGGGCAGATGCGCGGACGCCCCGCAGAGGCGCCGCTGCGCTTCCGTCCCAGGTCCGAACCGGCGCCGGACCTGGGCGTGCGTGACCTGGCGACCGAGGCCGATGCAGCATCGCTGCAGGCGGTGCTGACCGAGATCTACCGAAGCGCCCGCGCCGCCTGGCAGGAGGGAGGCGCCAACACGCTGTTCCTGACCCTCGGCGCCCTGCTGTGGCGGCAGAAGAGCCGCAGCGAGCCATTCCGCGCGCCGATCCTGCTGCTGCCGGTGACACTGGAACGACCGAGCGTGCGCGCGGGCTTCACCCTGCGGCCGCACGATGACGAACCGCGCCTCAATGCCACCCTGCTGGAACTGCTGAAGCAGGATTTCGGATTGGTCTTCCCGGACCTGGACGGCGAGCTGCCGCCCGGCGGCGAGGGCAGCATCGACGTGGCCCGGGTGCTCGACAGCTTCCGTGGCGGGCTGCGCGAGCTGCCCGGCTGGGCGGTGACGGAGGAGGTGGTGCTGACCAACCTCTCCTTCACGAAATTCCTGATGTGGAAGGATCTGGCGGAGCGCGCCGCGGCGCTGCGCCAGAACGAGGTCGCCTGCCGGCTGCTCGGCGGTCCCGCAGGCGCGACCACCGCGCCGCGTCCGGGCCGCCCGGCCGCACCCACGACGGACGATCTGGTCTGCCCGCTCGATGCCGACGGCTCGCAGCTGCGCGCCGTCGCCGCCGCGGCCGCCGGCCAGAGCTTCGTCCTGATCGGCCCGCCCGGCACCGGCAAGAGCCAGACCATCGCCAACATCATCGCCGATGCGCTGGCGCGCGGGCGCAGCGTGCTGTTCGTGGCGGAGAAGCGGGCGGCGCTGGAAGTGGTGCAGCGGCGCCTGCACCGGGTCGGGCTCGATGCCTTCTGCCTCGACCTGTTCTCCGCGCGCACCAGCAAGGCGGCCGTGCTCGAACGGATGCGCCAGGCGCTGCGGGCCCAGGCGGCGTTCGACCCGCAGGACTGGCAGGCCGCCGGGGACGCGGCGGCGGCCTTGCGGGCCGAGCTGGACGGCTATCTCCAGGCGCTGCATCGGCGTGCCGGCAATGGCTGGACCCTGTTCGAGGCGATCGGCCGCGCGCTGCAGACCGGGACCGACGCAGTCCCGGCGCCTGCCCTCACCTGGCCCGCGGCGGCGGCGCAGGATCCGGACGCCTATCGGCATCTGCGCGAGCAGGTGGAAGAAGCCGCCGCGATGCGCGTCGAGGTGGGCGATGTTCTCGCCAATACGGCGCTCGCCGGCATCGCCACGGCCGCGTGGACACCACCGTGGCAAACACAATTGTTGCAGGCGGCGACAACCGCCGCCGATTCCCTGACGACGCTGCAGGCAGCCGCGACGGAGGCCGTGCGGGTGCTCGGGCTACCGGCCCCGGCCGCGTCGTACACGCTTCTGTCCGCGCTGGATACGCTGGCCGGCGTGTTGCTCGACCCCGCCGCTGCCGACAGCCTCTGGGTGCTGGGCCAGGGTGCGCGGAATGGCGAGGCGGCGCTGGCCCTGGCCACGACACGGCTCCTGCGCCGACAGGAGTTGCGCGCCGCGTTGGACGCATCCTGGAAGCCCGACGCGATGGCCCTGCCGTTGCAGCAATTGCGCCGGCGCTGGGACGCCACCGCGACGCACAACTTGCCACGGCGCTGGCTGGCACGCTGGGCGCTGCGTCGCCGCCTCGCCACGGCAACCACTGGCCGGCTGCCGCGGGAATGCGGCGCGGACCTGGCACGGCTGGCGGAACTGCAGGAGATCGCACAGGCCATCGCCGCGGCGGAACCGACCCTGGCCGCTTCGCTCGGCGCGTTATGGGCCGGGCCGGACACGGATGTCGTCCGGCTGGAAGCCGCCGCCGCGCGGGCCAGGCGGCTGCGCCGGGCCGTCGCCGCCTGTGTCGCCGACGCGGCAGAATTGCGGACGCTGCGCCGAACCCTGGCCGGGCTGCTGCGCGACGGCGCGGAGCTGCTGGCCCCGACCGGCCCGGCCGGATCGGTGCTGCGGCGGCTGCGCGGCGCCTGGGCCGAGGCACGGTCAGCCTTGCGGGCCGTGGCGAAACTCAGCGGCAGCGACCCCACCCCGATCATCGATCCCGCCCGCGCGGACTGGGCACCGGCGCTGGCCGTGCATCTGGCCGGCTGGCACGGCGCGGCCGGGCTGCTGCGGCCCTGGTGCGCCTGGCGCGAGGTGGCGCAGCGGGCGGAAGCCGCCGGGCTCGGGCCGTTGCTGCGCGCCCTGGAGACGGGGGACATCGCGCCCGCCGATGCGGTCCGGGCGTTCGAGACGAGCTACCTGCGCTGGTGGATCGGCGTGACGGTCGCCGCCGCCCCACGCCTGCGCGGCTTCGCTGCCTCCCGGCACGAAACCCGCATCGCCCGCTTCCGGGCGCTGGATGCGCGGCTGCTGGACCTTGCCGCCCGGCTGGCGCGGGCGCGGCTGGTCGCCGAGGTGCCGGATGCCGAGGCGCGCGCGCGTGACCCGGACTACGCGGTGCTGGCCCGCGAGCTGGCGAAACGACAGCGGCATCTGCCGGTGCGCCAGTTGGCGGCGCGGATGCCGCGGCTGCTGCGGCGGCTCACGCC
Organism: Rhodovastum atsumiense; assembly: GCF_937425535.1. Taxonomy (NCBI): domain Bacteria; kingdom Pseudomonadati; phylum Pseudomonadota; class Alphaproteobacteria; order Acetobacterales; family Acetobacteraceae; genus Rhodovastum; species Rhodovastum atsumiense. The sequence goes on along the minus strand of NZ_OW485601.1, from coordinate 2,557,460 downwards.
CTGCCTGATGATGAGCCCGCTCTCGGTCGCGCAGTACCTGCCGGCCGATGCCGAGCCGTTCGATCTGGTGATCTTCGATGAAGCCTCGCAGATCCCGGCCTGGGATGCGATCGGCGTGATCGGGCGCGGCCGGCAGGTGGTGGTGGCGGGCGATCCGCAGCAGCTTCCGCCCACCCGCTTCTTCGAACGGCAATCGCCGGGTGTCGCCGAAGACGTGGCGGAGTTCGATGCGCAGGACCTTGATTCCATCCTTGATGAATGCCTCGGCGCCGGCCTGCCCGCGATCGAGCTGAGCTGGCATTACCGCAGCCGCCACGAGAGCCTGATCGCCTTTTCCAACCGGACCTATTATGGCGGCCGTCTGTTGACCTTTCCCTCCCCGGTCACGCGCGACACCGCAGTTTCCTTCCGGCACGTGCCAGATGGCATCTATGACCGGGCCGGCACCCGCACCAATTCCACCGAGGCACGTGCCGTGGTCGCCGCGGCGCTGGCGCTGCTGCGGGAACGACGGAGCGGCGGGCCGGTGCCCTCCCTTGGTATCGTCACCTTCAACGCTGAGCAGCAGGCGCTGATCGAAGATCTGCTGGATGCGGCGCGGCGCGACGACCCGGCGCTGGAGCCACATTTCTGCGACGACGCGCCCGAACCGGTGCTGGTGAAGAGCATCGAAGGCGTGCAGGGCGAGGAACGCGATGTCATGCTGTTCTCGCTCACCTACGGGCCGGACGCGACGGGCCGGGTGCTGATGAATTTCGGCCCGCTCAACCAGGACGGCGGCGAGCGACGGCTGAACGTGGCGGTGACGCGCGCGCGGCAGGCGCTGGTCGTGTTCGCCAGCCTGCGCGCCGGGCAGATCGATCCCGCCCGCAGCGCCGCGCCGGGTGTGGCGCATCTGCGGCAGTTCCTCGCTTTCGCCGAACAGGGTGCCTCCGGCGACATGCCCGCTTCCGCGCCACCGGACGAACCCGATTCCCTCTTCATGCTGTCGGTCGCCGGGCGGCTGGGCGCACGCGGCTGGGAGGTGCGGCACCGGATCGGCCTGTCCGGCCTGCGCATCGACCTCGGCGTGGTGGATCCGGATGTGCCCGGCGCCTTCCTGGCCGGCGTGGAGTGTGACGGCGGCGCCTATCGGCGTGGCGCCAGCGCGCGCGACCGCGACCGGCTGCGGCCGCTGGTGCTGGAGCGGCTGGGATGGCGGGTCCTGCGCGTCTGGGCGACGGACTGGTGGATCAACGCGGAGCGGGAAGCCGACCGGCTACATGCGGCGCTGACGCAGGCGCTGGCCGAAGCCCGCGCGGCCCGTGCAACGGGCACGACGCCCGGCGGGCGGTAGCCTCCCGCATCGTCATGGTGGCAAGGACACCTATCCATTCCCGGCGGCCCCTTTCTCCGTGGGAAGGTCGGGCGCCGTGTCCGGTGCGGGATCGTCCTTCGCGTCGCCATCGCTGCCCTGCGAAGCCTCCGCGGGCGCGCCATCCGGTGGCATGATCTCCACGAGCCGTGCCATCGCCCCGGCGACGATCGCGTCATGCCGCTCGGCCGTCGTGCGCAGATAGAGGATCTCCTCGCCGAGCCGCGTAACGATGGCGGAGAGGGCCTGGGTATTGACCTCGATGCGCCGGGCCGCCTCGGTGTCGCGCGTGCCCGTGCCGGCCAGCCGCGCCGCCGCCGCCTCGATCACGATCTTGGAACGGTCGCTGGCCGCTTCCAGCCGGTCACGCAAACCGGTGAGGTCGGTCACGGCACAGGCATAGGCGCTGGCGACGGCATCCAGATGCGTCAGCACGTTGGTGGTCGCCTCGTCAGCCCGGCCGGCGAAATCCTGCAGCCGCTCGGCCGCACCGTTGATCTGTGCCGTCACCCCCGCGACGATGTTGCCGACCGCTTCGAGACGGGCCGCGGCCTCGGTGAGCGCTGCCTCGTCGGTGTGGGCGGGACCGGGCTGCAGGCGTTCGCCGGCCGTGCCCAGATCCGCGGCGATGCGGGCCAGGACGGTGCCGCTCTCTTCCAGTTGCTGCCCGGCCCGGGCTGCCACATCGAGCGCACTGGCCAGGCGCGTATCCGCCTGCGCCACCGTCTCGCGCAGGCTGCCCAGGATGTCACGGATCTCCGCACCCGTTTCAGGCGCGGCCTCGTCCCGCGGCGCCTGTGTCGTCAGCGCACGCAGGCCGGCCAGGATCTCCTGCAGCTCCGCACGCATCTCCACCGATGCCTCACCCCGCGGCACCTGCGCCGTCAGCGCACGCAGGCCGGCCAGGATCTCCTGCAACTCCGAACGCATCGCCTCCGACGCCTCACCCCGCGGCGCCTGCGCCGTCAGCGCACGCAGGCCGGCCAGGATCTCCTGCAACTCCGAACGCATCGCCTCCGACGCCTCACCCCGCGGCGCCTGCGCCGTCAGCGCACGCAGGCCGGCCAGGATCTCCTGCAACTCCGAACGCATCGCCTCCGACGCCTCACCCCGCGGCGCCTGCGCCGTCAGCGCACGCAGGCCGGCCAGGATCTCCTGCAACTCCGAACGCATCGCCTCCGACGCCTCACCCCGCGGCGCCTGCGCCGTCAGCGCACGCAGGCCGGCCAGGATCTCCTGCAACTCCGAACGCATCGCCTCCGACGCCTCACCCCGCGGCGCCTGCGTCGTCAGGTCACGCAGACCGGTCAGAATCTGTTGCATGCCAGCACGGATGTCCGCCGGAATCTCAGCCTGCAGCGGCTGCACCGACAGGGATCGCAGGCGGCGCTCGGCATCACGGGCAACCTCGGTCAGTTGCACGCCCACCGACATCGCGCCATGCGCGGCATTGGCCGATTCCTGAACCCAGCGCCGTTCCTCTTGCAACAGCCTGCGCAGGGCCGGCACCAGATCCTCACCGCGCAGGTTTTCGATCTCCACCACCGGCTGCGGCTGGCTGGAAAAATCCATCGCCAGCCGCACCACCGCCATCGGCCCCGCCAGCAACGCCAGCAACGCCGAGAGCATGACACAGGCAACGACCACCCAGGGCGAGGCACGCGGCAACGACAGGCCGGCGATGTTGGACAGTCCCAGGTCCGGCGCGACCACGAACGCAGCGGCGATCACCGCCGCCACCAACATGAACAGCGACAGTTTCCAGGGCCATCCCATCAAGGCCGTCGGGTTGATGTTGCCCGGATCGTCTGACAGGTTGGGTTCCCCGTTCGTCATCGTTCGTCTCCTCACGTTGGCGCACCCTTGTGCCGGCACAAGCGAGTCGCCTGCAGCCGGACCGCCGGGATCAGGGTTCAGACCCGCCGTCACGAAGTCCAGGTTTTCCCACGCCCGCACCACCCAATTCGGCAGCATGATCCGGGATCCTGCAAGGAACGCCCGGGGATTTGCGACATCGCTCAGTCCTTGCAGCCCAGGATCACGGCGATCAGACCGGGGAACCGCGCCTCGATGTCATCGAGCCGCGCGGTGTTGCTGACCTCGGTGCTGCGTTTCTCCGAACGTACCAGCCCGGCTTCCCGCAGCACGCGGACATGGTGGGACAGCGTCGACTTGGGCAGCGCGGGTGGCGCACAGGCGATGCAACTGTCCGGTCCATGCGCGGCCAGCCGCCGGAACATCGCCCGTCGCACCGGATCGGCCAGCGCATGCAGCACCCCCGACAGCGTGATCTCCTCGCGCTTGGGATGAAGGAAAGGTCGCATGCCCCCAACCTCGTGAGAACCGGCTCCAGGTTCAATAGTTCAATCTTCTTGAACCTTTGTCCCCGTCCCCCATCTCCCGGCAACCAGCGACGATCGCGAGGGAGCCATCACATGATCGACCTGTATTACTGGCCCACGCCGAACGGCCACAAGATCACGTTGTTCCTGGAAGAAACCGGTCTCGAATACCGCATCATTCCGGTGAACATCTCCGCGGGCGAGCAGTTCCGCCCGGAATTCCTGCGCATCGCCCCCAATAACCGCATCCCCGCGATCGTGGACCAGGCCCCCGCGGGTGGCGGCGCCCCCGTCCCACTCTTCGAATCCGGGGCGATCCTGCTCTACCTCGCCGAGAAGACCGGCCAGTTGATCCCGAACGACCTGCGCGGCCGCGCCGAGACGCTGCAATGGCTGTTCTGGCAGATGGGCGGGCTGGGGCCGATGGCCGGGCAGAACCACCATTTCGTCCGCTATGCGCCGGAGCAGATCCCCTACGCCATCACCCGTTACGTCAACGAGACCAACCGGCTGTACGGCGTGCTGAACCGGCGGCTGGCCGACCGTCCCTATGTGGCCGGCGAGACCTATTCCATCGCCGACATCGCCGCCTATCCCTGGATCGTGCCGCACGCGGCGCAGCAGCAGAAGCTCGAGGATTTCCCGCATCTCGCCCGCTGGTTCGCGGCCATCGCGGACCGCCCGGCCACAAGGCGGGCCTATGCCCGGGGCGCGGAAATCAACACCGCCCCGACCGTGAACGAGCAGTCGCGCGCCATCCTGTTCGGCCAGACCGCCGGCACCACCGCCACCCCCCAGCCCCCCGCCGCGAGCTGACCCGCGGGGCGCCGGCCGATGCGCCGCTAGGGCTCCGGCCGGCCGTCCCGCTCCGGCAGCGGCGGCACGGTGGGGGCCGCCGAAATCGCCGCCTGCCCCCCCGGCGGTTCCGCGCCGCCAGGGGGGCCGCCCTGACGCTCGCGCCCCAGGGTCGCGCGCAACCCGGCCAGCTCCCGGCGCTGCTCGCGCAACTGGGCCTCGGTCTGGCCGAGCTGATCCTGCAGCTCCTGGCGCCGCTGGGTCATCGCCGCGATCTGCTCGCGCAGCGCCTGCTCCTCGCGGCGCAACGTCGCCTGAAGCTGACGGGCCGCCTCGTTGGCCTCGGCAACCTGCCGCTGCTGCGCTTCGATCTGGCGGACCCGGCTGCCGTCCGCCTCGACCGCCTGCTGCAGCTCGTTCAACTGCCTCTGCGTCGTGGCCAGGGCGCCGCGCCGGCTGGCGATGTCGGCCGCGAGCGACTCCGCCTCCGCCCGCTGCTCCCGCGCGCGCCGCTCCGCCGCCTCCGTCGCGTCGCGCAGCCCGGCCAGGCGGCGCTCGCCGGCATCGATGGCCGCGCGCAGCTCGACGTTGTGGGAGTCCAACCCTTTCTGCAGCGCGGTGGCCTGCTCGCGGCTGGCCGACACCCGGTCCAGCTCCGCCTGCACCTGCCCCAGGGCCGTGCGACGGTTGGCGAGGCCGGCCTCGGTCTCCGCCAGCGACCGGCGCGCATCCGCCAGCCGGGTCTCGGCGGCGGTCACGTTCGCCTGCAGCTCGCCCGCCCGCCCCTGCAGCGTGCCGAGCTGCCGGCGCGTCTCCTGCTCCGCCTGCCGCAACTGCGCCAGCCGCGCCTCGGTCTCCGCCACCGCGCGGTCCGCCTCGCGTGCCGCCTCCTGCTGCGCCGCCAGGCCCTGCCGGGACCGCCCCACCTCGGCGCGCAGCCCTTCCAGCTCGCGCTGCTGCTCCGCCACCTGATCGCGCAGCGTCGCCTCCTGCCGGGCGGCAAGCTGGCGCGCCCGCTGCGCCACTTCGAGCTCCCAGCGGGCACCGGCCAGCCTGCGCTCCAGTTCGGCCAGATCGCTCGCCGCGCGATGCTCCGCCGCCAGGGTGCTTTCCAGCTCGGTGACGCGCTGCTGCAGGGCGGCGGCGCGGGTCTCGGCCTCGCCGCGTTGCTCGGTGATCGTGGCGACGCGGCCGCTCTGTTCCAGGGTGTACCCGCAACCGCCGAGGGAGGCGCCCAGCGCCACCGGCAGCGCAACCACGGCCGGCTTCCGCCAGCCCGTCCTTGTCCGCATTCTTCCCCCTTCCGCAGTCCCGCAGCCGGCACGACCCGGACCATGCCGCCCGCTTTCGCCGGGCAGATCAACCGGCATTGTTCCGCGGGGTGGTGCCGGCGGATCACGTTGCGGTTTCCGCGATGCCCGTCCCCCACGCGAACCCGATGCTTGCGACCGGACGGGAACCCGGGCATGTAGTTCGCGCGACGGTGCGGTCGTGACCCGGCGGAGCCGCACATCCGACCGGGTGCCACGACCAACTGGCATTTGTTCATTGCGGCCGGCGGTTGCCTGATGCGGCATCGGGCGGGAAGCCAGGAGCAGCACAAGAGGCCAGGATGAATTTCAACCCGGACGGGGGCGCCAGGCAGGGCACAACCATGGTGCCTGCCGGTGCGGCAATCCGTTTTAGCTGGAGGAATCATCGCGGTTTCATCTATCACCCACTTCCGGGTGAAAGCCCCGACCTGATGATCAATAAACCAGCGATCAATAAATCGGCGAGCACAACTTAACGCATGCCCATGGAACTGGCGCCCCTTCTTCCCGCTGCTGACCGACCCATGCTCGCACCTCCCCAGACCGAACCCACTGCGGGCCAGCCTGCGATGCCCGGTGGCCTGCTCCAGCGCCTGCGCCGCTTCCTTCTGCCGGCGCTCGGCCTGCTGGCCTGCGGGGTCATCCTGGTCCTGCTGCAGCAGCTTTCGAGCGGGATCGACTATCATGCCACGATCACCGTCCTGCGCGGCCTGCCGCTGTCGGTGCTCGGCTGGTCGGTGCTGGCGACGGTGATCAGCTATGCGGCGCTGATCGGCCGCGACGCCACCCTGCTGCCGCTGGCCGGAACGCGGGTCGCGCCGGTGCCCTTGCTGCTGGGCGCGGCCTGCGGGTCGGCCCTCGGCAATGCCGTGGGGACCGGCGCCCTGACCGGCGGCGCCGTGCGCTACCGCGTCTATGGTTCGGTGGGCGTGCGTCCCGAGCAGATCGCACAACTGATGCTGTTGATCACCGTCAGCTTCACCGCCGGGCTGGTGGTGCTGACGGCCGTCAGCGGCGTGGTCGCCGCCCCCGCCATCGCGGCGATGCTGCATCTGCCGGAAGCCGCCGTACGCCTGCCATCGGTGGCGATCCTGGTCGCCTCCGGCATCGGGCTGCTGTTCTGCCGGGCCGGAGGACCGCCGCTCCGGATCGGACGGCTGCGCATCGCCCGCCTCAGCCGTCGCGCCGCCCTCGCCCAACTGTTCCTGGTTGGCATTGATCTGCTGGGGGCCGGCCTGGCGTTGTGGGTGCTGTTGCCGGACGGCCGCACCGGTCTGGTCGAGTTCATGGCGATCTTCACGGCGGCGATCACGCTCGGCGTCATCAGCCATGTGCCGGGCGGGCTGGGCGTGTTCGAGGCGGTGGTGGTGTTCGCCCTGCGCGACAGCGTCTCCCCCGACCAGGCCATCGCCGCGCTGCTCGCCTATCGTGCGATCTACTTCCTGCTGCCGCTGCTGCTCTCCGGCATCCTGGTCGCCGCCTTCGAGCTGCGCGCCGTCAGCGGACGGCTCGCGCCGCAGTACGGCGAACGGGTGCGGCGGGCGGTCGACCAGCTCGCGCCCCCCTTCCTGGGCGTCATCACCTTCGCCATCGGCGCCATGCTGCTGGTCTCCGGCGCCACCCCGTCCTTCCGGCAACGGCTGGACCTGCTCAGCATGGCCGCGCCGCTCTGGCTGGTGGAAGCATCCCATTTCCTGGGCAGCCTGGTGGGCGTGGTGCTGCTGTTCGTCGCCCGCGGCCTGTTCCACCGGCTGGACGGGGCGTGGTGGCTGGCCATGGTGCTGACCAGCGTCAGCCTGGTGCTCTCGCTGGCCAAGGGCCTGGCCTTCGGGGAAGCCACGCTGCTGCTTTGCCTGCTGCTCACGCTGTGGGGGGTACGTCCGCGCTTCAACCGCCCGGCGTCCCTGCTGCAGCACCCGCTGACGCCGGGCTGGCTGATGGCGATCGCCACGGTCACCATCGTCGCCGTCTGGTCGATGCTGTTCGCCTTCCGCGACACCGCCTACACCCATGACCTGTGGTGGCAGTTCGCCTTCGATGCCCGTGCCCCGCGGGCGCTGCGCGCCACCGTCGCCGCCGCCGCGTTCGCGACCGGGCTGGCGCTGTGGGTGCTGCTGCGCGGCGCCTCCGCCCGTGCCGTGCCGCCGAGCGCGCAGGATCTGCTGGACGCGGCGCAGATCATCCGCACCCAGGAGCGCAGCAGCGCCCTGCTCGCCCTGATGGGGGACAAGAGCTTTCTGTTCTCGGCCTCCCGGCGCGCCTTCCTGATGTATGCCTGCCGCGGACGCAGTTGGATCGCGCTCTATGATCCGGTGGGCCCGCGCGAGGAATGGGCGGAGCTGATCTGGCGCTTCGTCGAGCTGGCGGATTCCCAGGACGGCCGCGTCGCCTTCTACCAGGTGCGGCCGGAGAACCTGCCGCTTTACCTCGATGCCGGGCTGCGGCTGATCAAGCTGGGCGAGGAAGCGGTGATCCGGCTGGACGATTTCACCCTGCAAGGCGGGCAGCGCAGCCACCTGCGCTATGCGCTGCGGCGCGGCGAGCGTGACGGGCTGACCTTCGAGCTGGTCCCCGAAGCGGCGGTGCCGGAAATCGCCCCCATGCTCGCGCGCATTTCCGATGCCTGGCTGAAGACGCAGCAGACCCGCGAGAAAGGCTTCTCGGTGGCGGCGTTCGGGCCGGCCTACCTGGCCGCGCAATCGGTGGCGCTGGTGCGCCAGCACGGCGCCCCGGTCGCCTTCGTCACCGTGATGGCGACCGGGCACGGCGGCGAGGCCACCATCGGCATCATGCGCCACACGCCCGACGCATCGGCCTACGCAATGGAATTCCTGTTCACCCGGCTGGCGCTGCACCTGAAGGAACACGGGTTCCACGCGCTGAGCCTGGGCATGGCTCCGCTCGCAGGGCTGGCGCCGACGCCGCTCGCCTCGTCCTGGCATCACCTTGCCAGCCTGCTGTGGCAGCACGGCGGCCGGCTGTATAATTTCCAGGGATTGCGGGCCTTCAAGAACAAGTTCGCGCCGAGCTGGGAGCCGCGCTATCTCGCCGCCTCCGGCACCATCGGCCCCTATCTGGCGCTGGCTGACGTCACCATGCTGACCGGCGCGGGCCGGCCATGAAACCCGCCCCCCTGCTGCTCGCCCTGCTCGGCTGGCTGATGCTGGCCGCGCCGGCCCGGGCGCTGGATGGCGGCCGCTACGGCGAGGTGCGGCTGCAGCAGCCCACGGGCGAGGTGCGCGGCCTGGTCGTGCTGTTCTCCGATGCGGGTGGCTGGGAAGCCGCCGACGACGCCACCGCGCAGGCCCTGGCAGCGGCCGGCGCCATCGTGGTCGGGGTGGACACGCCCCGCTATCTCCGCCGCCTCGACCAGACCCGGGACGCGTGCGACGACGACGCCTTCAACGACGCCGAAAGCCTGAGCCACCAATTGCAGCGCCAGCACGGCGCCGGGGTGTACCTGGCGCCGATCCTCGCCGGCACCGGCATCGGCGGGACGCTCGCCCGGGTGGCGCTGGCCCAGGCCCCGGCCAACACGATCGCCGGGGCCGTGATGCTGCGGCCGGCCGCGATCATCCCCGGCACGCGGCCACTCTGCGCCGAGCCGCCGGCCACCGCCGCGGACGGAGGCTTCGCCTATCCTGCCGCGAAGACCCCGCCCGGCTTCCTCGCCGAGGCGAAGGAGGATCGGGCCACGGGCGACGGCGCGCGCACGGCACTGGTCACGGCGATCACCCCGCATCTCGGCGCGACCGTGCCGAATGCCGGCAACGTGTCCTCCCTGCCGCTGGTGGAAGTTCCGGCGGCACAGCCCTCCGGCCTGATGGCGATCGTGCTGTCCGGCGACGGCGGCTGGCGCGACCTCGACAAGACCATCGCCGAGCGGCTCGGCCAACGCGGTATCCCCGTCGTGGGCTGGGACTGCCTGCGCTATTTCTGGAGCCGCAAGACACCGGCGCAGACGGCGGCGGACCTCGCGGCGGTGATCGCCACCTACAAGGCACGCTTCCAGGCGCGTCACGTCGCCCTCATCGGCTATTCCTTCGGCGCCGACGTGCTGCCTTTCGCCTTCAACCGCCTGTCCCCCCAACTGCGCGAGTCGGTGGCATTGATCACGCTGCTCGGCTTCTCGAAGGCCGCCGAGTTCGAGATCCGGGTCGCCGGCTGGCTGGGCAGCGCACCGAGCGCCGCGGCGCTGCCGACCACGCCGGAAATCGACCGGGTGCCGGGCAGCCTGATCCAGTGCGTCCACGGGGAGAAGGAAACCGATTCCGCCTGCCCGGCCCTGGCGGCCCGCGGCGCCGAGGTGATCCGCACCCGCGGCGGGCACCATTTCGGGGGCGATTACGTGGCGCTGGCGACACGGATCGAGGAAGGCCTGCGGCGGCGCGTTGCGCCATAATCCCATAAGCGCTGCGCGGCACAGAGTCATGGGATCCAAGGGCGAAGCCCTGGTCGGGTGCGGGGTGAACCCCCGCCCAAACGCCTATATCGTTGCATTTCCTTACGAATCCGCACCCGGAAGGGGCTGGCAGCAAACACCCCGAAGGGGGTGAAATGGCCTGCTGCTGATGACGGAGGGATCCATGCCCCTGCGGATCGAGGACTACGCCCTGATCGGCGACGGAGAGACCGCGGCGCTGGTCGGCCGTGACGGTTCGATCGACTGGCTCTGCCTGCCGCGCTTCGACAGCGCCGCCATGTTCGCGGCCCTGCTCGGCACGCCCGGGCACGGGCGCTGGAGCATCGTCCCGGACGGCGTGATCCGCCACACCACACGTCGCTACCGGGGAGATTCGCTGGTTCTCGAAACGGATTTCGAGACGGAAGACGGGGTGGTGACGCTGCGGGACTGCATGCCGCTGCGTGACGGCCATGCCGACCTGGTACGCCTGGTGATCGGCCGGCGCGGCCAGGTGCGGATGAGCATGGACCTCATGCTGCGCTTCGGCTACGGCCGGCTGATCCCCTGGACCTACCGCGCCCCGGACGGTGCCCTGCTGGGGGTCTGCGGCCCCGACCAGGTGGCCCTGCGCACGCCGGTGGAGCTGCAGGGCGATGGCCGGCGCATCACCGCCGGCTTCACGGTCTCGGCGAAGCAGCGGATCCCGTTCCACCTGGTCTGGACGCCGTCGCATCTGCCCCCCGGCCCGATGGTGGACGTCGAGGCGGCGATCGCCAGTACCGAGCTGTTCTGGCGCGACTGGATCGCCGGCTGCCGGATCGATGGCAGCCCGCGCCCCGATCTGGTGTGCCGGTCCCTGATCACGCTGAAGGCGCTGACCTATGCGCCGACCGGCGGCATCGCCGCCGCCGCCACCACCTCCCTGCCCGAGACCCTCGGCGGCTCGCGCAACTGGGACTACCGCTTCTGCTGGCTGCGCGACGCCGCGCTGACGCTGCATGCCCTGGCAGGCGCCGGCCACCTGGGCGAGGCGGATGCCTGGCGGCGCTGGCTGCTGCGGGCGGTCGCGGGCAGCGTCACCCAGGTGCGGGCGCTCTATGGCCTGGCCGGCGAGCACCATACCCCGGAGATGATCCTGCCCTGGCTGCCGGGCTACGAGGGCTCAGCGCCGGTGCGCATCGGCAACGCCGCCGGCGAGCAATTGCAGCTCGACGTCGCCGGCGAGGTGATCGACGCCTTCTACGTCGCCCGGCGGATGGGCCTGCCGCCTTTGGCCGAGGGCTGGACAATGGCCAGCGCCGTGCTGGAACGACTGGAACGGATCTGGCGGGAACCGGACGAGGGCATCTGGGAAGTGCGCGGGCCGCGGCGCCATTTCGTGCATTCCAAGGTGATGGTCTGGGTTGCCTTCGACCGCGCCGTGCGGGCGGTGGAGGAATTCGGCGCCGATGGTCCGGTCGCGCGCTGGCGGGCGGCGCGCGACGAGGTGTTCGCCGAGGTCTGCGCGCGCGGCTACGACCCGCAGCTCGGCAGCTTCGTGCAGTCCTACGGATCGCAGGCCCTGGATGCGAGCCTGCTGCTGTTGCCCCTGGTCGGCTTCCTGCCGGCGGACGACCCGCGCATCCGCGGCACCGTCGCCGCCATCGAACGGCGGCTGATGGTGGGGGACGGGCTCGTGCTGCGCTACCTGCCCGACGCCACGGTCGAAGGACTGACGCCGACCGATGAAGGGGCTTTCCTGGCCTGCACGGCGTGGCTCGGCCAGGTCTACGCGCTGCAGGGGCGCCGGGCGGAGGCGCTGGCCGTGCTCGACCGGCTGGCCGCCATCGCCAATGACGTCGGGCTGCTGGCGGAAGAATACGACCCCGTCCTGAAACGCCAGGTCGGCAATTTTCCCCAGGCGTTTTCCCACCTCGCTTTGGTCGGCCTCTCGCTGGCGCTGCGGGACGCTTCGCCGCCACATCCCTGACACCGGGAAAACATCACGGACTGTAGCGAGGTCGAGGGGCAGGGCCACCCCCTGCCCTTCGGCATTCGCATCGATACGGGATAATTGATTCACATCAATGCCGGGTTATGATACCGGTTTCATACTCTCCCGCATACCGTCGCCGATCTTGGTTCCGGCACGCAGACGCACTGCGCTGACAGCGGGAAAAGGCATTCATGTTTGCACTGACTGGTAAGATTGCTGTCGTTACCGGTTGCGATACCGGTCTCGGGCAGGGGATGGCGCTCGGGCTGGCGCAGGCCGGCTGCGACATCGTGGGCATCAATGTCGTGCCCGCCGCCGAAACCGCCACGCTGGTCGCCACGACCGGGCGGCGCTTCCACGACCTGCGGGCGGATCTGCGCACCGCCTCGGCCGCGGACGTGATGGCACAGGCGGTCGCGGTGTTCGGCGGCATCGACATCCTGGTCAACAACGCCGGCATCATCCGCCGCGCCGACGCGATCGAATTCAGCGAGAAGGACTGGGACGACGTCGTCGACCTGAACCTGAAGGCGGTGTTCTTCATGTCGCAGGCGGCCGCGCGGCAGTTCATCAGCCAGGGTCGCGGCGGGCGCATCATCAACATCGCCTCGATGCTGTCCTTCCAGGGCGGCATCCGCGTGCCGTCCTATACCGCTTCGAAAAGCGGCGTGATGGGTCTGACCAAGCTGATGGCGAACGAATGGTCGCAGCACGGCATCACCGTGAACGCGATCGCGCCCGGCTACATGGCCACCAACAACACCGCGCCGCTGCGCGCCGATCCCGTGCGCAGCAAGGAAATCCTCGACCGCATCCCGGCCGCGCGCTGGGGCCTGCCGGCGGACCTGGCCGGGCCGGTGGTGTTCCTGGCCTCCGAAGCCTCGGCCTATGTCACCGGCCATACCCTGGCCGTCGACGGCGGCTGGCTCGCGCGTTAAGGCCGGCGCGCGGGGGCATGCCCTACACCATGTGCACGTAACGGCCCGGCGCCGCGTCGAGCGGCACCAGCCCCTGGGCAGGTGCCCCCATCGCCGGCGGCGCCACCCGCGTCTCCGATCCGGCCGCCACCAGCCAGCGTTCCCAGGCCGGCCACCACGAGCCGTCATGGTGTGGTGCCAGCGCGGCCCAGGTATCGGGATCGATGTACTGCTCGTTTTCCGGACGGGTCAGCATCTGGAAGCTCCCTTTCGGCGAGTCCGGCGGACAGACGATGCCGACATTGTGCCCGCCGCTGGCCAGCGCGAAGGTGATGTCGGTATCGGCGAACAGGCTGACCTTGTAGACGGACCGCCACGGCGCGATGTGATCGCGCGCGGTGCCGACGGCGAAGATCGGCACGCGCACGTCCCGCATGACGATGACCCGCCCATCCACGGCGAAGCGCCCCGCCGACAGCCGGTTCTCGAGGAACAACCCGCGCAGGTACTCGCTGTGCATGCGTGCGGGCATGCGGGTCTGGTCGCTGTTCCAGGCGGCGAGATCGGCCATCGGCTCGCGCTCGCCGAGCACATAGGTGCGGACCAGCCGCGACCACACCAGCTCGTTGGAGCGCAGCGCCTGGAAGGCGCCGGCCATCTGCCGCGTGTCCAGGTAGCCCTGCGCCCACATCAGGTCGTCGAGATAGTCGATCTGCCGTTCATCGAGGAACAGCATCAGCTCGCCCGCCTCGGCGAAGTCGGTCTGCGCCGCGAGCAGCGTGAGGCTGGCCAGGCGCTCGTCATGGTCGCGCGCCATGGTCGCCGCGGCGATCATGGCGATGGTGCCGCCGATGCAGTAGCCGCAGAGATGGACCTTGCGGCCGGGCAGCACCGCAGCGATCGCATCCATGGCCGCCATGACGCCCTTGCGGCGGTAGTCGTCCAGGCCGACGTCGCGGTCATCTGCCCCGGGATTTTTCCAGGAAATGATGAACACGACATGGCCCTGCGCCACCAGCCAACGGACCAGGGAATTGTCGGGGCTGAGATCGAGCACGTAGAACTTCATGATCCAGGCTGGCACGATCAGGATCGGCTCGGCGCACACCGCGTCGGTGGCGGGTGCGTACTGGATCAGCTCCATCAGGTCGTTGCGGTAGATCACCCGGCCCGGCGTGACCGCGACGTCGCGCCCCGGCAGGAACGCCTCCGTGCCCACGGGGGGCCGGTCGGTCAGCAGGCGCTCCATGTCCTCCAGCCAGTTGTGCCCGCCGCGCAGCAGGTTGAAGCCGCCCTCGCGCGCGGCGCGGGCGATCACCACCGGATTGATCCAGGGGATGTTGCCCGGGGCGAACATGTCGCAGAGCTGGCGCAGCATGAAGGTCACTTCCTGCTCGTGGCGGCTGGTCATGCCCGGCACGCGATGCGCGGTTTCCAGCCACCAGGCCTCGCTCAGCAGATAGGACTGGACCACGGCATTGAACGGCCATTGCTTCCAGGCCGGGTCGGCGAAGCGCGAATCATGCGCGTCCGGCGCGACCAGGGGCTCGACCGGCCCCAGGGCGGCATGGGCCAGCCACATGCCATGGCGCAGCATCGCCTGGCTCGCGCGCGCGGACAAGGCGAGTTGCTTGCCGGGGGCCGACGCGAGATGGACGATCCAGTCCATCCAGGCACTGGCCACCGCCGTGGGCGAAATGCCCTGGGTCATCCGGGCCTGGATGGCCCGAACCATCCGGTCGAAGATATCCAGGCCCGGCAGCCCGGCCCGATCGGCCACGGCGGCGCGCGGCGGCATCCTGCGGGCGGGGGGCATCGGTGGGTGCCCGGCCGGCGGCGTTGCGACCAGGCGGCCGGATACGGGGGACCCGGACAGACCAGGCGCGGGCCTGATCGCGGGCCGGCCGGGAGCGGTCGTCATGGCAGTTGCATCCCTCTCAAGCTCATGTGAGCGGCAAGGGAGGCGGTTGCGGACACACCGATCGCGGCGCCAGGACCTTGCCGGTCATGCCGTGCAAAGCTGCAACCAATGGGAAAGCCCGGCCATAACGCAGATCAGTGCCGGCCGCGCGCACGGCGCCACGCAGGGCCGCGGGGCGGCCGGACCATCGCAGCCTTGATCCCGCCGGCGCCGCTGCCTAAGCAGGTCGGCGCTGCCTGTCACCTGCACAAGGATGGACGGATCGTGCCAGCGCCAGCCTGCTTCAGTCCCGGCCGATGCCTGCCCCCCGAGGGACACGCCTAGGGTGCGACCGATGCGACGACGCGGTCTGCGGGCGTTGGCATGGCTGGCCGCGCTGGCCGTGTTCGCGGCACCATCGGCCGGCCGGGCGGCGGGGGCAGCGGATGCCGCCCAGGCCGCCCTCTGCACCACCGCCGTGCAGGCGGCCGAGGCCCGGCACGACCTGCCGCGCGGCCTGCTCGGCACCATCGCCAAGGTCGAGAGCGGACGGCCGGTCACGGCCATGAACGACATCCGTCCCTGGCCCTGGACGATCAATGCCGAAGGGACCGGCCTGTTCTTCGACAGCCGGGCCGCCGCCGTGGCCTGGGCCGAACAGGCGCTGGCACGCGGCGTGCGATCCCTGGATGTCGGCTGCATGCAGGTGAACCTGCAGGCCCATCCGGACGCCTTTCGCTCGCTCGACGAAGCCTTCGACCCGCAGACCAATGCCACCTACGCGGCACGCTTCCTCCGCCGGCTTGCCACGGAGGCGCAGGGCGACTGGAACATCGCCGCCGGGCTGTATCATTCGCACACGCCCGAGCTGGCGGCGAGCTATCGCGACCGCGTCGCCGCGATGGGCGCGGGCATCATCTCCGGCATCGGCGGGCCGGAGCCGCTGTACCAGCGCGCGCTGCGCCAGGGCACGCTGCGCCTCGCGCTTGCCGGTGGCGGCGTGCTGGTCGTCAACACCACCCGCCAGCCCCGCGCCCGCCCGCAACGGCGCCGCTCGGCCTGCGAGGTCGCGGCGGTGCTGGCACCGCTGCTGCACACGCCGCCGCGCCCGCAATCCTGTCGCGTCGCCGCGCGTTGAGGCGGGGCAGCCGCCATCCTGATCAGGGTTAATGAAGACACCGCCCGCCGGCTGCAGACTCACGGCCACGAAATTCCGGGCATTTGCCGTGGAATTCAACAAACGGGAGGGCAAGATGGCCGAAACCACCCCTGTCACCGGCACCACACCACCGCGACCCACGCCACCGGATTCCTGGCGCTACCTGCGTGAGGAAATGGACCGGCTGTTCGACCGGGTCGCCACGGGCTTCAGCGCCCCGTTGCGGGCCTTCGACCTGCCGACCGCCTTCCGCGCCGGCCCCTGGTTCGGCACGCCGATACCGGCCGTGGACATCACCGAGGACGAAGGCTCCTACCGCATCATCGCCGAGATCCCCGGGCTTGGCCCCGATGACGTCGCCGTCACCGTCTCCGGCAATCTGCTGACGATCCGTGGCGAGAAGCAGGAGGCCAGGGAGCAGAAGGAAAATGGCTATCACCTGAACGAACGGCGCTTCGGCAGCTTCGAGCGCAGCTTCACCCTGCCCGAGGGCGTTGACCGCGACCGCATTGGCGCCGAATTCGCCAAGGGCGTGCTCACCCTGACCTTGCCGAAATCGGCCGATGGCAGGGCGGAGCAGCGGAAAATCGAGGTGAAGGCAGCGCCCTGAGCGCACCGGGGAGCATCCACGGGCGGTGATGCGGCCGACGGAGGACCTGTCGTGCTGTTCGAGGATCGCACCGAGGCCGGGCGCCTGCTGGCCGGGCGCCTGCTGGACCTGAAGCCGGATCGTCCCGTCGTGCTGGCGCTGCCGCGCGGCGGCGTGCCGGTCGGGTACGAGATCGCGCGGGCCCTCGACGCCCCGCTCGATCTCGTGCTGGTGCGCAAGATCGGCGTGCCGTTCCAGCCCGAACTGGCGCTCGGCGCCGTGGCCGAGGGCGAGCGGCCCGAGCAGGTGGTCGATGCCGGGCTGCAGGCCCTGCTGCACATCGACGCGGCGGAACTGGCGGGACTGCGCGCGCGGGAACTGGCGGAGATGGAACGACGACGCTGCGCCTATCTCGCCGGGCGTGTGCAGGCCGATCTCCTCGGGCGCCCGGCCATCGTGGTGGATGACGGGATCGCCACCGGCGCCACCATGCGAGTGGCGCTGCGCGCGGTGCGCCGCCGCCGGCCGGCCCGGCTGGTCCTGGCGGTGCCGGTCGCCCCCGCCGCGACCATCGCCGAGCTGCGCGAGGAAGCCGACCTGGTCGTCTGCCTGGCCACCCCCGGGGATTTCCGCTCGGTCGGGCAGTTCTATCGCCACTTCCCGCAATTGCGCGACGAGGAAGTCATCGCGATCCTGGACGAGGCCCGGCGCTGATCGCGCGCCGCGCCCCCGCCCCGGGTCAGGTTGCCGGATGGGTGTGCAGGTGCTCGTGGGGGTGGTCGTGCCCGTCCTCGGTGCGGATATGGGTCCGCACCACCTCCACCGGGACCAGGTGCAGGTTGCCGTGCCGGACGCCGGTTTCCGCCATGGTGTCCTCGGCGAAATGCCGCAGCGCCGCCGTCATCCCCTTGAGGATCGCCACCTCCAGACAGTTGTCGTGATCGAGATGCACATGCAGGGTGGAGAGCACCAGATCATGATGCGCGTGCTGGGTTTCAGTGAGCCGGCGCGACAATTCCCGCTGATGGTGGTTGTAGATGTAGGACAGGCATGCGACCGCGTGCTCGGCGCGGTTCTCCGCCACCCGGTCGCGCTCGAGCAGATGGCGCAGCAGGTCGCGTATCGCTTCGGAACGGTTCTCGTAGCCCTTGCGCCGGATATGGGCGTCGAACGCCTCCAGAAGCGGCCGCTCCAGTGAAATGGTGATCCGCTCCATGCGCCGCATCTCCTTCGTGATCGCAGAGGCGGGGACCATAGCCGGCGGAACGGGATGACAGAACCACCCGGCGGCAGCGCATCGTCCCCCTGCCGCATCAATGGGATACGCCACCGTTTCCGCGTTGACAGCGCCCGGACAGGTGCCTAGCGTTGATCATACGAATTTGGATATTTTCCTACCGTTCGGCTGTCGGTACCGCCGGCCCCCTGCAGCGCAGCGCGTCAGCGCCCCTGCAGCCGTTTCGCCCCGATACCCGCGATCGGCGATCCTGGAGTGCCGGCTGATGCATATCCCCGACGGCTACCTGAGCCCGGCCAGTTGTGCCGTGGCCTATGCGGTCGCCATCCCGTTCTGGTCCGTCGCCCTGCGGCGCGTCGAGCGGCTGCTGCACACCCGCGCGGTGCCGCTGCTGGCCGTGGTCTCGGCTTTTTCCTTCGTCATCATGATGTTCAACCTGCCCTTGCCCGGGGGCACGACGGGCCATGCCGTGGGCATCGCCATCGCCACGATCCTGCTCGGGCCATGGGCGTCCATGGTGTCGATCTCGATCGCCCTGCTGATCCAGGCCGTGTTCTTCGGCGATGGCGGCATCACCACCTTCGGCGCCAATTGCCTGAACATGGCGATCGTCGGCTCGCTGGTGGCGCATGCGACCTATGGGCTGCTGGCCGGGAAAGCGGCGATCGACAGCCCGCGCCGCGTGCTGGCCGCGGGGCTCGCCGGCTATCTCGCCATCAACGCCGCGGCCCTGCTGACCGCCCTGGAATTCGGCGTGCAGCCGATGCTGTTCCACGACGCCACCGGCGCGCCGCTCTACGCCCCCTACCCGCTGTCGATCGCGGTTCCGGCCATGATGATCGGCCATCTGACCATCGCCGGCCTGGCCGAGCTGGTGATCAGCGCCGGCCTGGTGGCCTGGCTGCAGCGGACCCATCCGGAGCTGCTGGCCCGCCCGGGGCATGATGATGCGGCGGAACGGCGGCCGGTCGCGGCGGCGAGCGGCTGGCGGGCGACGCGCCGGCTGTGGATCGGCCTCGCCGCGCTGATGGTGGCGAGCCCGCTCGGGTTGCTGGCCGCCGGCATCGCCTGGGGCGAATGGGGCGTGGAGGATTTCAGCGACCCCGTCCTCCGCGAGCAGATCCTGCACGCCTCCGGCAACGTCGCCCCGCCCGAGGCCGTGCCGCAGGGACTGGAACGACTGGCCTCGCTGTGGGCGGCGCCGCTGCCCGATTACGCGCCCGGTTTCCTCGCCAACGCGCAGCTCGGTTACATCGTCTCGGCGGCGACCGGTGCCCTGCTGATCCTGCTGGCCTTCGGGCTGATGGCAATGCTGCGCGCCCGCCGGGCCACGCCGCAGCCGGACGCCAACTGAGCGACGGCCCCGCCCGCGGCGATGATCGGCGCATCCACCTTGCCGGGCCTCTGCCGCGGGCGGCGGGACGGTCCGGGCCGGCTGCTGCGGAGCCTCGACCGGGCGATGGACCATGCCCTGGAGGCGGAAACCCTCGCCGGCGGCAAGGGCTTTCTGCAGGGGCTCGACCCGCGCATCAAGCTGGTGGGCCTGCTGGCCCTGCTGGTCACCGCGACGCTGCTGACCTCGCTGATCGGCCTTGCCGGCCTGTTCACCCTGACGCTGGCGCTGGCGGCAGGATCGCGGATTCCCCTGGGCCGGCTGGCGCGACAGGCCTGGGTGCCGGTGCTGATGTTCACCGGCTGCATCGCCCTGCCCTCGCTGGTGACCGTGCCGGGCGAGGCGGTGGCACGGCTGCCGCTGCTGTCCTGGGACATCACCCTGCCGGGGCTGCGCAGCGCCGCCTTCCTGGTCGGCCGGGCCACGACCGCCGCCACGCTCGGCCTGCTGCTGATCCTCTCGACCCCCTGGCCGCATGTGCTGAAGGCACTGCGCTGCCTCGGCGTTCCCGTTGTGGTGGTGGCGATCCTGGGCATGACGCACCGCACCATCTTCCTGCTGTTGCAGACGGCGACACAGATCTTCGAGGCCCGGCGCAGCCGCACGGTCGGGCCGATGGACCGGGCCGCGCAGCGCCGGATGATCGTCGCCGGCACCGGCGTGCTGCTGGCGCGGACCTTCCAGCTCGCCACCGAGACGCATCTCGCCATGGTGGCGCGCGGCTATCGCGGCGAGGTGCACCTGCTCGATGATTTCCGCGCCCGGCCGCGCGATCTGGCGGCGCTGGCCGGGGCCCTCGCCATTCCCGCTGTCGTGCTGTGGCTGCAATGGTGACCACGCCCGTCTTCACCCTCACCGGGGTGTCCTATGCCTACCGGCAGGTGCCGGCCCTGGACGACGTGAGCCTGACCATCATGCCGGGCCAGCGCGTGGCCCTGCTCGGGGCCAACGGCTCGGGGAAGTCCACGCTGCTGCGCCTGCTGGCGGCGCTGTGCTTCGCCGACCGTGGCGAGATCAGGGCTTTCGGTGATCCCCTGACCGAACGACGGCTGCAGGACGAGGCCGCGAACTTCGCCTTCCGCCGCCGGGTGGGGCTGGTGTTCCAGAACCCGGACGTGCAGTTGTTCAATCCCACGGTCTTCGACGAACTGGCCTTCGGTCCGCTGCAGCTCAACTGGGAGCCGGATCGCATCCGCGCGGCGATCGACGGGACGCTCGCGCGCTTCGGCATCGCCCACCTGCGGGATCGCCCGCCGCACCGCCTCTCCGGCGGCGAGAAGAAACGCGTCGCGCTGGCCTCGGTGATGATCATGGATCCCGAGGTGCTGCTGCTCGACGAGCCGACTGCCGCGCTGGATCCGGAAAGCCAGGGCCTGGTCATTCGTTTCCTGATGGAATGCCGCGGCAGCGGACGAACGGTGATCACGGCGACGCACGACCTCGACAGTGCCGCGGACATTGCCGATATCGGCTTCGTGCTGGCCGGGGGCCGGCTGGCCGCCGCCGCCGCCATGCCGGATCTGCTGCGGGATGGTGGATTGCTGCGGTGCAGCAGGTTGGCCGATGGCCGGCGACACGTATCATCTGAGACGATGTCCTTACGTATCACCGGAGAGAAGTGACGACGGGGACATCATCTTTCCGTAAGATCGGATCGACTTTCCTGCCGGGATGTTAAGAAGACGGTAACCCATGTCGGTCAGGGAGAGACGAATGCCGTTTGATGCAGTTGGCTTTTCGTCCGAAGCAAAAGTTCAGAATCCACCTGCGCCGTCGAGCCGCCTGCGCGCCCTCTGGCAGGCATTCCAGCGCGGCGTGCGCCGGGCCTCCGATCGCGGCGATCTCGTGGCGAGCATCGCCATGCTTGAGGAAGCCCGCACTCTGATCGAGGACGAGGATCGCTGGATCCAGGGACGCTATCTCAAGAATGGCCGTCGTTGCGCGATGGGCGCGTTGCAGGAAGCGGGTCGTCATTACCGGCGCGGCGTGCGACGCGATGCGGTGACGGAACTGCTGAAGGTGGCGCGGATCCGCGGGCACCATTCCATCGAAAGCATGAACGACAACATCTCTCACCGCGAGGTGGTGGTCGCCTTCGATACCGCCATCGCGGGGATCGTCGCCCGTCGGGCCTGAGCGCCTGCGCACATCTGCGGGGGAGTCTGTGGCGTTTCCGAAAATCGGGCAGGCCGGCGCGGCATGATGGTCCGCTCGGCGTCCATGTCGTGCCCTGCGCGGGCCTGCCCGAGGCATTCTCCCGCGGCCATGATGGCGGCATCATTCCTTGCCGGCCTTGTCGCTGCCCGGGATCAGGTGTTCGACAAGGCGCATGACGACCAGCAGGAAGACCCCGAACAGCGTCGTCAACGCGGCCAGGAATGGCAGGCCGAGCCCGGCGGCGATCCCGACCGCCGCCGCCAGCCAGATATTCGCGGCCGAGGTCAGGTTGTGCACGTCGCCGCGCGCGACGAAGACCAGGCCCGCGCCGATGAAGGCGATCGCCTGCGCGATGCCCTGCACCACCCGTAACGGATCGGCCTCGCCACCGCCGGCCCTGACCTCGGCATAGAGGATCAGGCCGCAGAGCGTGACCGAAGCGGCGCTGAGCGCGGACAGGCCATGCGTCCGGATGCCCGCCGGCAGCCCGCGCGCTTCCCGATCGAGGCCGAGCAGCATGCCCAGCAGGCAGGCCAGGCCGAGCCGCAACAGCAGCTCCCGTTCCGTGAGCATGGTCGGAAAAGCCTGTGCATCCATGGCGCTGCGGTGCTCCGCCGCACGGTTCCCTGCGGCCGGCGCATGCAACGTGCCGGCGCGGGGAATGTTCATGCCCGGCCGGGGAGGACGTCCCGCCGGTCAGGGACGCATGACCCTCAGTGGCGCATGAACACCGGCAGGTCGGCCTCGCCGAGCATATGGCGCGTGACGCCGCCCAGGATCAGCTCGCGCCAGGGCCGGTGCGCATAGGCGCCCATCACCAGCATGTCCGCGCCCAGAGCGTGCGCCCTGGCCAGCAACTCCGCCCCGAACACCCCCGGCCCGACCGGCAGGACGTGCAGGGTCGCCGCGATGTCGTGCTCGGCGAGGATGTCCGGCAGGCGCGGCGGCGGGGCGCCTTCGCGCACCCCGGTCAACACATGCACCTCGGTGGCGGGCGCGAGCAGGCGCCGTGCGGCGAGCACGGCACGGATGGCGCGCGGGTCGTCGCGCCATGCGATGGCCACGCAGCGCCCGAGGCCGGCAACCGGTCCGGGCGGCATCATGAGCACGGGCCGGTCGGTGTCGAACAGCGCGGCCTGCACCACCGGCGGATCGCTCCGCCCCTCGCGGCGGATCGGGCGGTCGAGCACGACGATGTCGGCACGCCGCCCCCATTCGGCGGTCAGCAGGTCCGCGGGTCCCTCGATATCGGCCCAGTCGACCGTGACCTGCGCATCCTGCGCCGTCTGCCGCCATTCATCGAACACCGGGCGCAGCGCGACGATGCGCGCCTGCTCGCGGGCGCGGATCTGCTCCGCCTTGTGGGCGGTGAGCACTTCCTCGGTGGGCAGGATGGTCGCCTCGGGTGGCAGGCGCGGCGCCAGGACATTGATCCTGGCACTCTGCATGAGATCGGCAAGGCGGCGCGCCCCGTCGAGCGTCTGCCGCGCCGTTTCGGGCCGCTCGATCACCGCGAGGATCACGTCGCACATGGCCCGTCACCTCACTGCAGGCCCGGACGCGAGGAACGCGACCAGGAGCAGGGATAACCTACGCTTCCTGGGGAAGGCCGGCAATGCGCCGGCCGGCCTCGTCGCGATCCTGGCACCATCCCGCACGCCGCGACAGCAGGTTATCATTTCTTATTCGCACCGAAACTTGCGCGAGGCACGGCGTGCTTCCCCGCAAGCCCCAGGCCCCATCAGCAGGAATGCTGATTACCCTGTAGCGCCGCCAAAGGCGGGCGACGCCCCGGGCCGAAGCCAGCGGAAAGCTGGCCGACGCTGAAACCAGCATGGCAGCCCCGCAAAACGCATCTCAATCAACTTCAGTAACTTAACGCAGTTGACGCCTGCGCCGATCAACCTGAAACTGGTTTCATAAAAGGTTGCCTCCATAATTGAAGTCAGAAAAGGGGGGAAAAATCTTGACATGAATTCACCACTCCGGTGAAATTGTTTGTAGAGAAATAATGACGAGTCAAACCACCAGGACGTCGCCTGCTGTTTTCGGACTCACCCCACGAACGGGGATAACCCAACGAAGGGGGCCTCCCGGCCCAGCAGCCCACGCTGTCCTCACGCCACGGCGCGGCAAGGAGGCAGGGATGACATCGGCGGTCGCCAGCCACCCGGATATCCAGCTCACGCTCGACCGCGATGGCGTGATCCGGCAGGCGACTTTTTCCAGCGCGATCTCCAGTGAAGCCTCCACCCCCTGGATCGGACGGCCCTGGGCCGACACCGTGGGCGGGATCGGTGCCGATACCGTCCGCCGCATGGTCGCCGACGCCCTGAGCAGCGGCGTTTCCGCCTTCAGCCAGGTGACGCAGCGTTTTCCAAGCGGGCTCGAGCTGCCCATCGAGTACACCGCCGTCCGGCTCGGCGAGGCCTCCGGCCTCATGGTCATCGGCAAAAGCCTGCAGGCGGTGGCCGAGCTGCAATCCCGCCTGATCGCCACCCAGCACGCCCGCGAGCAGGACTACTGGAAGCTGCGCGAGATCGAGACGCGCTCCCGCCTGCTGTTCGACGCCAGCAGCGAGGCGGTGATCCTGGTCCGGGCCAGCAACCTGCGCGTGATCGAGGCCAACCCGGCCGCCCTCCGCGAGCTCGGCGTGGCCCCCGGCTGGGAAATCCTGCACGAGATCGCCCCCAAGGATTACGACGCGTTCCAGGCCCTGCTGCTGCGCGTGCGCCAGCACGGCCGCGCCCCGGCCATGCTGGTGCATTTCGGCGCCCGGCAGGAAGCCTGGCTGGTCCGCGTCTCGCTGATGGCCGCCGAACCGGGCCATGTCTTCCTGGTCCAGCTCGCCCCGGCCGGCATTGCCCCGGGCACCGGCCGCGCCGATCCGGCGCCGCTCGACGACCTGATCGACCACCTGCCGGAAGGCTTCGTGGTGGTGGATCCCGAGGGCGTGATCCTGCGTGCCAACCGGGCGTTCCTCGACCTCGCCCAGGTCGCCGCCGAGGGCGCCGTGCTCGGCCAGCCGCTCGAGCACTGGGTCAACCGCCCCGGCGCCACCACCGCCGTGCTGCTCGCCACCCTGCAGCGCCATGGCGTCGCCCGCCTGTTCGCCACCACCGTGCATGGCGAGCTCGGCGGCAGCGTCGATATCGAGATCACCGCCGCGGGCGACAGCGACCGCACCTCCCGCTGCTTCGCCTTGCTGCTGCATGACGTCAGCCGCCGCCACGCGCCCCCCGAGGACGACGACCGGGTCCACTCGGCGCTGAAGCAGATCGCTGACCAGATCGGCAAAACCCCCTTGCTCGAGTTGGTGCGCCGGACTGCCGCCGCCGTCGAGCGCCACTGCATCGAGGCCGCCCTGCGCCTGGCCGAAGGCAATCGCACCGCCGCCGCCGAGTTGCTCGGGCTCAGCCGCCAAAGCCTCTATGCAAAGCTCAACCGGTATGGCTTCGATATTGGGCAGTCGGCCGCCGACCGGGCTGACTGACCAACCGGAAGGCGTTCACGTGGCTCACGATGACCCAGTCATGCCCCGGTTCGGGCAGGCAGACCTGTCGAATTGCGAGCGCGAGCAGATCCATCTCGCCGGATCCATCCAGCCGCACGGGGCCCTGCTTGTCATCGACGAGGCCGATCTGAGGATCGTGCAGGCCAGCGCCAACGCCGCCACCTTCCTGGGCCTCGCGCCCGGCCTGCTCGGCCGCTCGCTGGAGGCCCTGCCGGGCGACATTGCCCAGTGCGTGCGCCCGCATCTGCACCAGCCTTTGCACAACAGCCGGACCGTGCTGCGCTGCCGCATCGGTGCCGCCGGCGCCCCCCATGACGCGCTGCTGCACCGCGCGCCCGGCGGCGGGCTGGTGATCGAACTGGAACGGACCGGCCCCGTCGTCGACCTTGCCGCCCCGGTCGAGGCGGCGCTGCACGGCATCCTCGACGCCCACAGCCTGCGCGCGCTCGCCGAGGAAACCACCCGGATCTTCCGCGAGCTGACCGGCTACGACCGGGTGATGGTCTATCGCTTCGACGACGAAGGGCACGGCGAGATCTTCTCCGAGCACCGCCGCCCCGACCTGGAAACCTATCTGGGCAACCGCTACCCGGCGACCGACATCCCGCAGATCGCGCGCCGCCTGTACGAGCGCAGCCGGGTGCGCGTGCTGGTCGATGCCGACTACGTGCCGGTGCCGCTGGAACCGCGCCTGTCGCCGTTCACCTCCGACGAGCTGGACATGTCGCTGTGCTTCCTGCGCAGCATGTCGCCGATCCATGTCCAGTATATGAAGAACATGGGCGTTTCCGCCACCCTGGTGGCCTCGCTGATGGTCGGCGGGCGGCTGTGGGGACTGATCGCCTGCCACCACTACACCCCACGCCACCCGCATATCGAGATCCGCACCGCCTGCGCCCTGCTCGCCGAGGCGGTATCGACCCGCATCGCCGCGCTGGAAGGCTTCCTCAACGCCCAGTCCGAGCTTTCGGTGCGCCGCCTGGAGCAGCGCATGATCGAGGCGATCTCCCGCGAGGGCGACTGGCGCATCGCCCTGTTCGACGGCACCCAGGCGCTGCTGCAACCGGTGGGCGCCTCCGGTGCCGCCCTGCTGTTCGAGGGCCATGTCCTCACCGCCGGCGAGGTCCCGGGCACGCAGGACCTGCGCGAGCTCGGCCACTGGCTGGACGGGCGGCGGACCGGGCCGGTGATCGCCACCACCTCGCTCGGCGCCGAGGCCCCCGCCTTCGCCCCGCTGACCCCGATCGCGAGCGGCGTGCTGGCGACCGCGGTCTCCACCACCCCCGGCGAATACCTGGTCTGGTTCCGCCCGGAGCGGGTGCGCACCGTCACCTGGGGCGGCGACCCGAACAAGGCGGTGGTGGTGGGCGACGATCCCGCCAGCCTCTCGCCGCGCAGCTCCTTCGCGCGCTGGCACCAGGTGGTGGAGGGCACCTCCGACGCCTGGAGCCCCGCCGACCTCACCGCGGCGCGGCTGATCGGCGAGAGCATCACCGACGTCGTGCTGCAGTTCCGCTCGGTGCGCATGCTGATCGCGCAGGACCAGCTCGGCAGCATCCGCCGGCAGGTCCGGCTCGCCGAGCTGCCGGTGGTGATCGCCGACCCGGACGGGCTGATCCTGGTCACCAACGACGCCTTTCAGCGGCTGCTGCCGCCCGGCCATGCGCATCTGCAATGGATCGAGGACCTGGTGCCGTTCTTCGCCGAACCGGCCGAGGCGCGGCGGCGGCTCAAGGACGTGCTGGCCGAGCGGCGCACCTGGCGCGGCGAGGTGCAGCTCGCCACCGAACCCGGCAAGGCCAAGCCGCTGCTGGTGCGCGCCGACCCGGTGTTCTCCGCCCCCGACCGCGTGCTGGGCTTCGTCTTCCTGTTCACCGACCTGACCGAACGCAAGATCGCCGAGGCCGCCCGTCGCCGCTTCCACGAAAGCCTGATCGAGCGCCACCAGGTCCGGCCGGCCCGGCTGGAACCGCGCGTGGACATGCTCTACCAGACCCTGCTGGCCGCGATCGTCGAGAACGCCCAGCTCGCCGCCCTCGAGATCACCGACGGAGTCGAGCCGCCCCGCATCGCTGCCCTGCTGGAAAGCGTGCGGATGTCGGTGATGCGCTCGGCGGAGGCGCTGGAGCACCTGCTGGCCCAGGCGGCCACCTCCGGCGAGGGCGGCAGGGAACCCTAGGGACATGACAGACCTGAAGGATCCCGGCGCCCGCCACGCCCTGCGCCTCGCGACCGCGGCGGCGCATGAGCGCCTGCACCACCTTCCGGACTTCGCCGTGCTCGCCCGCGGCGAGATCACCCGCCCCGCCTACATCGCCGTGCTGCAGCGCCAGCTCGCTTTCCACACGGCGTTGGAACGGCAAATCGCCGGGGCACCGTCGCTGCGTCCCTGGGGCATCGACGCACAGGAACGCCGGCGCACGCCGATGCTGCGCGCCGACCTCGCCGCCCTCGGCGCCACGCCGCAGGAGATGGGGATGCCGTCCCTGCCGCCGGCCGGCTCGGCCGCGCAGGCGCTCGGCAGCCTCTATGTCAGCGAGGGCTCGACCCTGGGCGGGCGGGAATTGTCGCGCCGGCTCGACCACCTGCTGCCCCCCGGCACGCCCGGCCGTGCCTTCCTGCTGGGCTACGGCGAACAGCACGGCGCCATGTGGCGGTCGTTCTGCGCCGCCCTGGAAGCCTGCGGGGCCGACCCCGGCCGCCGCGCCGAGATGACCGCGGCGGCGCTGGCCACCTTCGCCGCCTTCGAGGCATGGTTCAACCCGGCACCGGAACCGGCCGCCACCTCCACGGTTTGACAGCACAACGTCCCGTGGAGCCGCCGCCATGTCCGACAACCCCCTCGAACCCTCCCCCGAGCGCGAGCAGCGCATCCGTGAGCGCGCCTATTTCCTCTGGCTGGAGGACGGCTGCCCGGAGGGGCGCGACCGCGACCACTGGGAACGCGCCGAGGACCTGGTCGCGATGGAGGAACACCCCGGCGCCGGGTTGCTGCCCAACCCGCAGGGCCACGAGGCGATCCCCGGCGTGACCGTCGAGGAAGCCTCGATCCAGAAGAATCTCGGCGAGTTCCCCGACCGTTTCGCCGACCAGGGCGAATGGCGGCAGACGCCGATGACCCGCGACGAACGGGCGCGGGAAGCCAGGGGCCGCACCCAACCCGGCTGGGGCCGCGCGCCGTAAGGCATGGCCCGTCCCTATGCCGCCATGGCGGCATGGATGGCCGCGGAGAGTCCCACCCGCCCGTACGGCTTGTGCAGGATCTGGCGCGACACATCCTCGGTGACCGGCTTGGCGAAGCCGGTCGTGAACAGCACCTTGATGCCAGGCTGCAGCGCCCCCGCGGCCTCGGCCAGCTCCGAACCGCTCATGCCGCCGGGCATCACCTCGTCGGTGAACAGCAGATCGAAGCGCTGCCCGCTGCGCAGCAAGGCGAGCGCCGTCGGCCCGTCCCCGGCCGCGCTCGCCTGGTAGCCAAGCGAGATGATCTGCCGGACGAGGGCCTGGCGCAGGGCCGCATCGTCATCGACGACCAGGATGTGGCCCTGCCCGGGTATCACCGGGCGCAGGCCCGGCTTCGGCCCGGCCGATGCGTCCGTCTCCTGCGCCCGCGGCAGCAGCAGGCGCACCTGGGTACCCCGGCCCGGCGCGCTGCAGATCGTCAACGTGCCGCCCGACTGGCGGGCGAAGCCGTAGATGGTGGACAGGCCGAGGCCGTTGCCGGCCCCGGGCGGCTTGGTGGTGAAGAACGGCTCGAGTGCGTGCTCCAGCACGTCGGGCGCCATGCCGTCGCCGGTGTCGATGACCGACAGGGCCACGTAGTCGCCCGGCAGCACATCGCTCGCGGCGGCGGCCGCCGCATCAAGGGTGAGATTGGCCGTGGCGATGGTCAGGGTGCCGCCGTTCGGCATGGCGTCAC
The DNA here is from genome assembly GCF_937425535.1 of Rhodovastum atsumiense. Classification (NCBI taxonomy): domain Bacteria; kingdom Pseudomonadati; phylum Pseudomonadota; class Alphaproteobacteria; order Acetobacterales; family Acetobacteraceae; genus Rhodovastum; species Rhodovastum atsumiense. Next base: position 2,528,491 of record NZ_OW485601.1, on the reverse strand, counting down.
GGGCGTTGATGGCGAGGTTCAGCACCGCGTCCTGCACCTGCGACGGATCCGCCCGGATGATCCATAGCCCGGGGGCGAAGCTGGTCTCGATGCGAATGGCCTCGCCCAGGGTGCGGCGCAGCAGGCCGGCCGGATCCAGCAGCACCGTGTTCAGCTCCACCGGCTCGGCCCGCAGCTTCTGCTGGCGGGCGAAGGCGAGCAGGCGACGGATCATGTCGGCACCGCGTTCCGCCGCGGCGCCGATCTCGCTGCCGGCCCGGGCCACGGCGGCATCGCCGTCCTCAGCCAGCATCTCGGCGTTGAGGGTGATGACGCTCAGCAGGTTGTTGAAATCATGCGCGACCCCACCGGTGAGCTTGCCCACCGCCTCCAGCCGCTGTGCCTGCCGCAGGGCCGCTTCCAGGTCCCGCTGGCCGGTGATGTCCTCGGTGACCGCGAGGATCAGGGGGGTGTCGCCCTGGGTCTCGCCGAAGACGGAGCAGGACATCCGCAGCCAGAGCGTACGCCCCGCTTTCGTAACCAGGCACAGTTCCTGCAGACCGGCCGGGTCCTCCCTGGCGGCGTGATCCGGGTGCAGCAGGTCACGCATCGCGCGTCCGAGCAGGTCGGCCGCACTGTCGCCGAGCATCCGGCAGAAAGCGGGATTCGCCTGCTGGATCCGGCGGTCCGCGCCAGCCAGCACGACGATGCCGAGCGGGCTGGCGTCGAAGATCCGGCGCATCCTCTGCTCGGAGGCCTGCAGGGCGGCCTCGGCCGCCTTGATCTGGGTGACGTCGCTCGACATGGCGATCACGCCGAGCACCGCGCCGCCATCCATCCGCAACGGGGCCTTGGCCGAGCGAAACAGGCGCGGTCCCAGCGCCGCGGTCACGATGGCTTCCTCGACCACCTCCGCCTGGCCGGTGGCGATGATGCGCCGGTCGTTTGCCCGCGCCACCGCGGCCTGCGCCGGATCGGGTGGCCAGGCCAGATCGTCCCGTCCGCCCCCCTGCGCCGGGGTGGCGCCGATCAGGGCAAGGGCGGCGGGATTGGCGAACAGCAGCCGGCCTTCGACATCGCGGACGACGATCGGATCGGGCGAGCAGTCGCCGATGGCACGCAGCAGCGCCGTCGCGCGCCGCAGCAGCCGGAGCGGCAGCAGCCGCAGCACCGCGAAGGCCATCCCGCCGAGCCCGGCCGCCGGGATGGCGGTCAGGCCGGCATCGACGATCAACGGCCGTTGCGAACGCCCCAGTTCGACCCGTCCGACGACGACGCCGGAATCATAGATGGGGGCCGACACGCTCAGCAGCGGCGGCACAAGCTCTGCCGGCTGCTCCGCCACCAGAGCGTCATGCCGATCGCGGACCCGCCGCCATGCCGGCTCGGCGCTGGCGGCGAGCATCGTCAGCAGGCCACGGATGCGGGCCTCCTCGAAGGTCCATAATTCCGGGTTCTGGCTCGCGAGCTGCGACACGACCGTCGCGGCGAGCTTCGCCTCGGCCTGCATCGACGCTTCCATGGCGGCGCGGGCGAAGACGAAGCGCGCCAACGGCACCGCCCCGGCGAGACAGAGCGCAACCATCGCCGCGAGAGCCGTGACGATGCGCGCCGGGGTCGGGTCGAGGCTGGCGAGGAAGGCTTTCATGAGACACCGTCGACCGGGGAGAGATGGCCGAGCCGGGTCAGGATGTCGTGGGCCTGCGGCCCCTGCAGGAAATCGAGGAAGGCGGACAGCCCCCGGCCCGGCAGATCCCGCCAGATCACGCGCAACGTCCGTGCCAGCTTGTAGCGCCCGCCTGCCAGTGCCTCCGGCTCGGGCCTGACCCCGTCCAGCGCGAAGGGCGCCAGTTGCCGGTTCTCCGCCCGCAACTGGCCGATCGAGATCATGCCGAAGGAGCCGTGCAGCCGCTCCAGCATGTCGGCGTTCTCCTGATCGGTCGTGGCCGTCAGCAGGCCGGGCCGTTGGCGCGCCACCGCCACGGCCGCGGCGAAGTCGGGGGAGAGGTCCTGCAGCATGATCCAGTCGGCATCGGACGGCTCGCGACGGACCAGGCGCACGGGCGTGCCGTCGGGCCAGGTTGTCAGGGTGCCGGCCAGGATCCCGATGACCTGGGCGAAACCAATCTCGCACCGGGTCTTCGCCGGATGCGTGACAAAGGCGATTGGCGTCCTCGCATAAGCCCGCTCCCGCAGACCCTTGCCGCGTTCGGCCGGCGTGAGCGCACGCGCGGAAAGGCCCAGGTCGATCGCGCCCGCCGCCACCGCGGCGATGCCTCCGGCACTGCCAAGGCTGGGAAGCACCTCGACGGTCGTGCCCGGAGCCGTGGAGACGAAGGCTTCTGCGATCCGGCGCATTGTCGCCAGGGTCATGCCCGTCCCGCCAAGGCGCAGCCGCTCCGGCTCCGCCGCGCCCCCCGGACAGCCACAGGCGATAAATCCGACAGACACGCCAAACGCAATAATTGCAAGACGTCGTGAAATATGATGGCCATCATCAGATGGAAACATATGCATATACTCCATCTTTATGAAATAATAGATCAAGCAATGATCAATTTTTAGCGTTATATTTTGCAGAATTTTCAAATGGTTAAGTCAAATAATCACTTCATGCCATTTTAAGTTATTCCATTTGAAGTTTACATACCGTCATTGTTGTTGACGTATCCGCAAGGAATGCGCGTTTTGCGCGCATTATGGCGCCCTCCATCCACCCGCATCCGATGTCATGGCGAACCGGCGGACGCTGCACGACAGCGGCGAACGTGTTTGGCACGCCGCCGCGACGGCCGCATGATCCGGCGCGTCAACCGAAGAGGGAGCCGCCGCCTTGGATCTGCCGTGGACGAAGGACAGGATGCTCGCCGAGCTGCAAGGGCTCGGGATCACCTACGCGCTGATCGAGCATCCGCCGCTGCGCACCGTCGAGGAAACGCACGGATACTGGGACCATCTGCCGGGGCTCACGGCCAAGAACCTGCTGCTGAAGGACGCGGGCGGACGGTTCTGGCTGGTGGTGGCGCCCGGGGAACTGCGGGTGGACCTCAAGGCCCTGCCCGCCCGCATCGGCAGCAAACGGCTGTCCTTCGCCGGCCCGGACGATCTCGCGGCGACGCTCGCGGTCGAGCCCGGGGCGGTCACGCCGCTGGCGGTGGTGAACGACCCCACGGGCCGGGTCAGCGTGGTGCTGGACCGTTCCCTGGCCGGGCCGGAGCCGGTGAAGGTGCATCCGCTGGTCAACACCGCCTCGGTGGCGGTCGCGGGCGAGGCGCTGCTGCGCTTCCTCGCCCATCACGGTCACCCCCCGGCGGTGGTGGACCTGCCCAGCCGCTGAAGCGACCGCGCCGTCACGACGCGGGGCGCCGGCGCCTGAGCAGATAGATATCCAGGATCCAGCCATGGCGGCGCTTCTCGCGCAGCGCCGTCTCGGCGACCGCCTCGCCCACCTCCGCGAGCGGGCCGGACATCAGCACCTCGTCCTCGGTGCCAAGGTAGCCGCCCCAGTAGATGTCCAGCCCGTCCGGGTCGATGCGGCGGAACGCGGCGTTCGAGTCCAGCATCACCACCGCACTGTCATGGCCCTCGCAGGACCCGGCCTCCATGCGGCGCGCCGTGGTGATCAGCACGTCGCCCCCCACCGCGTTCAGCGGCACCTTGTGCCGCGCCGCCAGCACCTGCACGCTGGTGATGCCGGGGATCACCTCGAAGCGCAGGTCCGGGAGCCGTTCCCGGTGGATGCGGTGCAGGATCTCGATGTTGCTGTCGTACAGGGCGGGATCGCCCCAGACCAGGATGGCGCCGGTCTGGCCGGGCGCCAGATGGTCCGCGATCAGGCCGGCGATCAGGTCGGCCTTGCGTTGGTGCCAGTCGGCAACGACATCGAGATACGCCTCGCCGGCCGGCGGACGCCCCGGGCTCGGCGCCACCACCTCCCGGTAGCTGCCGGGCTCGCGATAGGTGGCCAGGATGCGACGCCGCGCCTCGGCCAGCCCCTCCTTGCCGCGCCCTTCCTTCTCCAGGATGAAGAACACGTCGACCTGCCGCAGCGCCGCGACGGCCTGCATCGTCAGGTATTCGGGACCGCCGGGCCCGATGCCGATCAGGTAGACCATGCGCATCTCGACAGCCACTCCCTCATGAAGCTGCCCTGCCCGCCGGGCGCGCCCCGTGGCACGGCGCCCATGGCACGGCGATCGTCAAAGCGCCGGTTTAGGCCATGCCCCGGCATGGCGCGAGCCATGCACGGATGAGTCCGGCATGCGTCACCGGGACAGCCGGCGATAACCAAATAAAACTTAAATTGCACATGTGAAATCTTCCACGCAATTCATAAAACCATATTAATTTCTCAGCAAAATGGTTCTCCGCAAAAGACATACCGATATTGATATCGCAGTCATGTGATGTTTGTCGGATTTGATTATGAACGCTTTTCTTTATTGACGGTGATAGTGACAACTTCGACTTCAGAATCGAAGCAGGCGGTGCATGCAGCCTCCTCGCCTTTCCAATGCCGTCATCGTGGGCGGCGGACCGGCCGGGCTGGCCCCGCTGGTCCGCGCCGCCCGCGCCGGCCAGCTCCCCGCTCTTGCCGCTGCCGGCCTCGTGGTTGTGGAAAAAGGCGCAACGCCCGGCGCCGGATCGATCGGCAGCTATGCGATCGGGTCCGACACGTTGGCCGACAGTTTCCTCGATTGCCTGCAGGACGGCGCCGAGCCTCGTCTCGTTGCGTTGCGAACCCATCCGGCCGCCCTGGCCCTGCGCGCATATGCGGGCGGCGCCACCCCCTTGCCGCTCGCCGGCGCCTTCCTCGCCGTCCTCGGCCGCACCATGCAGGCCGCCATCGCGGCGGCCGGCGGCACGGTGCTGCTGCAGGCCGAGGCGCTGCAGACCCAACGCGGCCCCGACGGATCCTGGCTGACGCGGGTGCGGCACGCGGGCGGGGACTCCATCCTGGCCGCCCGCCACGTGGTGCTGGCCACCGGGGCGGTGCAGTGCCGCGCGCGGCTGGAAATTGAGCCCGTGGCCGGGGAGCCCTTGCTGCCCCGCCACGCCGCGCGGCTGCTGCTCTCCGACGAGATCCTGCAGGCGGGCGGCGCCGAGCGGGTCCTGCGGCATCTCGCCGGCAAGGCAGACCCGAAAGTGGCGATCGTCGGCGGCTCGCACAGCGCGCTGGCGGTCGCCAACCTGCTGCTGCGTCACCTGCCGGGGCTGCGCTTCGGCCCCGGCAGCGTCAGCGTGCTGCACCGCCGCGCGCTGCGCGTCTTCTATCCCTCGGCCGAGGCCGCGCGCGCGGAGGGATATGAGGATTTCACCCCGGAGGACATTTGCCCGGTGACGGGGGCCGTGTTCCGGCTGGCCGGATTCCGCCTGGAAACGCGGGAGCTGGTGATGCACGCCCTCGGGATCGGGGGTCGGCCGCCGGAACGGCGCCTGCGCCTGCACCGCCTTGCCGCCGGCACTGACCGGCGGGCCCTGGCCTTGCTCGAGGACGCCGACCTGGTGGTCGCCTCCCTGGGCTATCGCCCGCGCGCCCTGCCGGTGCTCGACGCGGACGGGACGGAGATTCCGCTCGCCGCCACGGGGCCGGGCGCGCCGCCCTTGGTCGACGGCGCCTCCCGCGTCCTCGATTCAGCGCGCCATCCCGTGCCGGGCCTGTTCGGGATCGGCCTCGCCGCCGGCTTCGTGCCGCAGGGCCGGTTGGGCGGGGAGCCGAGCTTCGTCGGCCAGACCAACGGACTCTGGCTCTGGCAGAACGATGTCGGCGCCAACCTCGTGACGGCATTGCTGCGGGAGGCATCCGGTCGTGTCGCGGCCTGACGCCCTGACGGCAGCATTGCATCCGGGCCTGCGTGTCGTCCTCGTGGTCGGCACCCGGCCGGAAGCCAACAAGCTGGCCCCGGTGGCCCTGGCGCTGCGGGCCCAGCCCGGCACCGAGGCGATGATCTGGTGCACCGGCCAGCATGCGCGCTGGGCCCCGGACATGCTGGGACATTTCGGCCTCGCGCCGGACCTGGACATCGCCACCCCGGCGGGCAACGGCGAGCTCGGCCTGCTCGCCGCCGCGCTGATGACACGGCTATGGGCCGCCCTCGCCGCGTCGCGCCCGCATGTCGTGGTGGTCCAGGGCGACACCGCGAGCGCCTTCGCCGCCGCCCTGGCCGCCTTCTATGCCCGTATTCCCGTGGTGCATGTCGAGGCCGGGCTGCGCAGCGGCGATTGCCGCTCTCCCTTCCCCGAGGAAGCGCATCGCCGCGCCATTGCCGGCTTCGCCACCCTGCATTGCGCGCCGACGCCCGCCGCGCGCGACGCCCTGCTCGCCGAGGCGATCCCGGCACGGGACATCCTGCTCAGCGGCAACACGGTGATCGACGCCCTGCGGCTGATCCGCCGCATTGCCCCGGCAGGGGGATCCCTGCCGCTGGCGGCCGGCCGGACACGCCCGCTCATCCTCGTCACCTGCCACCGGCGGGAGAACTGGGGGGCCCCGTTCCTCTCGGTCTGCCACGCCGCGCGCCGGCTGGCGGGGCGGGGCGACTGCGACGTGGTCTTCGTCCTGCATCCCAACCCGGCCCTGGCCGAGGCGGCGCGGGCGATCCTCGCGGGGGGGCCACGGCTGCACCTGGTGCCGCCGCAGGACTATCCCGGCTTCGTCGCCCTGCTGGCCCGCGCCGCGCTGGTGCTGACGGATTCCGGCGGCGTGCAGGAGGAAGCGGCGGCGCTGGGCGTGCCGCTGCTGGTCCTGCGCGAGGCCACCGAGCGGCAGGAAGGGTTGCGCAGCGGCGTGGCGCGACTGGTCGGCACGCAGGAAGCGGCGATCCTCGCCGCGGCCGCAAGCCTGCTGGACGATCCCGCCGCCCGTGCCGCCATGGCCGTTCCCAGCACCGTCTACGGTGACGGCCATGCCGGGAAGCGGATCGCCGCGGCGATCCGCGCGCGCTGGCAGCCCACCCCGGCCGTACCTGACCTCGGTCAGATGATCCCCTCGGCAAGCCTGGAAGCCGGCATCCCGGCCTGAACCGCATCGAGGAACCGGAACGCCTGCCAGGCGAACATGCCGGCCCAGGAATTCCGGTGCCGGGCCGTGGCGTCGAAGGCCACCGCGCCCTCCGGCGTCACCATGGCGCGCAACGACGCCGCCAGGGCTGCCCGGCCGCGCGGCCAAGCCGGCGCGACCTCCCCGGGCAGGGCGCCGGCCGCCTCCAGCACGAGGCCGGCGCGCAGCATCTGGGCCAGCACATCGCTGCGGAACGCCGGCGGCGGCGCCCCCACCACCGGCGGCATCCAACCGGTCGCCAGGTCGAGCTGGCCGAACGCCCAGGCGAAACCCGTCCGCGCCCGCTCCAGGTCCTGCGCCGCGCCCCCCTGCCCCCACAGCGTCAGCCAGCCTTCGATGCCGTAGAGGAAAGGATGCAGCTCCCGCATCCGCTCGCGGCCGTGGCGATCGAGCAGCCTTGCCTCCCGCGCCACCGTGGCCCGCGCGATCGCGGCGAGCTCTGGCCGCCCCAACCCGGCCAGCGCCGCCGCCGCCTTCAGATGATGCAGGCCGGGCAGGGTGGACCATTTCACCGGCACCGGCACGGATGGCTTCCCCAGCCGCCGCACATGTGAGGCCAGCGCCCCTTCGGCCGTGATGCCGGCGAGCGCGGCGGCATAAGGCTCCATCACCCCCGCCGGCAGCAGCCCCGGCCAGCGTTGCGCGGCGGCGTCGAGACCCCGCAGCACGATGGCAAGGTCGAAGGCAAACAGGCAGTGGTTGCGCCAGTCCCCGGCCTCGGTCTCCGCCCGCCGGTGATACAGGGTCAGCGGCGCCCCACCGGCGCCGACGGCGGCCAGCCAGAGCACGACACGCCGTGCCGCCTCCCGGTGCGGCCCGGCCTCCCCTTCGGGCGCGGCGGCGGCGAGGAACTGCAGGAAATAACCGCAGATCTCCGGATAGGCGCCGTTCCAGCCCCCATCCGGCTCCAGGTAGTTCACCACCGCCCCCGCGCAGCGCCCGGCGGCGGGGCCGAGCTGCGCCTCCGCCAGCAACCAGCGTTCGATGGCAGAGGCAAACCGCCACGCCTCACCGCGGCAATGATCGTCAATAAAGACCACAATACAAATCAGTATATCCGGCGACATCGCACCGCCCCGCTCAACACAACGTGGCCATGCTTTCCATGGCTCCCCGCCCTGTCCCATGCCAACCTCGCCACTCGGCTTGCTTGGAGCAAGGAGACAGGCGCCACGACCCGGCTGCTCGGTCTCGACTTCGCCGCCATGGATCTCGCGCAAACGGCCGCATGGCTCGCGGCCCGGCCCGCCGATGCCCCCTTCGGCTACGTGGTCACGCCCAATGCCGAGCACCTGGTGCAACTGGCCGGTGATCCAGGGCTGGCGGAAGTCTATCGCGCCGCGCTGCTGCGGCTGCTGGATTCCCGCGTGGTGGCACGCGCCGCCGCAGCACTCGGGCTGGCGGCCCCACCGGTGGTGCCGGGCAGCGACCTCGTGGCCACCCTGCTCGCCCGCCATCTCGCGCCCGGGGACAGGCTGACGGTCATCGGGCTGCAGCCCGAGTACCTGCCCCTGCTGCGGCAACGCTGCGGCCCGGTCGCCATCGCGCATCATCTCCCGCCCGTGGCCTTCGAGCACGACCCGACGGCCTTCCGGATCGCGCTGGACTTCGCCCTCGCGCATCCGGCCCGGTTCACGCTGCTGGCGGTCGGCATGCCGCGCCAGGAATTGCTGGCGGCCGCGCTGCGGAACTCGGGCCGGGCGCGGGGAACCGGCCTGTGCATCGGCTCGGCCCTGGAATACTTCATCGGTGCCCGCCGCCGGGCCCCGCGCGTCCTGCAACGGGCCAGCCTGGAATGGGCGTACCGGCTCTGCCACGAACCACGGCGGCTGGGCCGGCGCTACCTGCTGCAGAGCCCCCGGATCTTCCCGTTGCTGCTGCGGGAACGCCTTGGCGCGATCCGGCCGGGCCGCTGAAACGGCCAGTGCCGCCACCGCATTCGGTGGATCGCCGGGCGGCGGGCTGATAAGACGCCGCCCGGCCGGTCCGGCCTGACATCCAGGAGCCCCCGCAGCCTTGTCCAACGTCCTTCTCGCGGTCGCGGCCCTGCTGGTCGTGATCAGCGCCATCCAACCGCTGGCGCGGCGCCTGATGGTTTCCGACGCGGTGCTGCTCGCCCTGGTCGGCACCCTGATCGGCGGCGGCGCCACGTTCCTGCTGCAGACCAACCTGACCACCACCTTCGACGAGATCGCCGCGCTGTTCGTGCATTTTCCGGTGAACTCGCAGGTCTTCCTGTATGTGTTCCTGCCGGTGCTGGTGTTCCACGGCTCGCTGTCGATCGACGTGCGGCGGCTGGCGCGCGACACCGCCCCGGTGCTGGTGCTCGCCGTGCTCGCGGTGGTGGCGACCACGGCCGCGGTCGGCTTCGCGCTGCAGCCGATCGCCGGCCAGCCGCTCGCCGTCTGCCTGCTGCTCGGCGCCATCGTCGCCACCACCGACCCGAGCGCCGTCATCAGCATCTTCCGCGACATCGGCGCCGACGGCCGGCTGACCCGCCTGGTGGAAGGCGAGAGCCTGCTCAACGACGCCGCCGCGATCGCGCTGTTCACCATCCTGCTCGGCGCGGTGACGCGCCAGCAGGAGCCGGACATCGCCACCGCCGCAATGCTGCTCGCGACATCCTTCGCTGGCGGGGCGGTGATCGGGCATATCCTGGCCCGCGTCATGCTGACCATGATGCCGCTGCTCGGCGGCAATCGGGCGGCCGAGTTCACGCTGACCCTGGCCCTGCCCTATCTCAGCTACATCGTCTGCGACGAGTTCCTCGGCTTCTCCGGCGTGGTGTCGGCGGCCTGCGCCGGCCTGACGGTCAGCGCCATCGGCCCCTCGGTGCTGCGCCCGCGCAGCTGGTCCTTCCTGGTCGATGTCTGGGGGCAGCTTTCCTTCCTGGCCACCTCGCTGGTGTTCGTGCTGGCCTCGATGCTGGTGCCGCGGCTGATGCTGGGGCTGCGGCTGTGGGACCTGCTGCTGATCGTGGTGGTGGTGGCGGCGGCCCTGGTGGCGCGCGCGGCGGTGCTGTTCGGCGTGCTGCCGCTGCTGCGCTATTCCCGCCTCGCCCAGCGCGTGCCGTTCCGGCTCAAGCTACCGATGCTGTGGGGGGGGCTGCGCGGGGCGATCACGCTGGCGATGGCGCTGGCGGTCACCGAAAACTGGCGGGTACCGGTCGGGGTGAAGGAATTCGTCGCCATCCTGGCGACCGGCTTCGTGCTGTTCACGCTGCTGGTCAACGGCACCACGCTGCGCTTCCTGGTGCGCTGGCTGCGGCTTGACCAGTTGCCGGCGATCGACCAGGCGCTGCGCCACCAGGTGCTGGCGATCGGACTGGCCGAGGTGCGCGACCGGCTGCACCGGACCGTCACCGAGTTCGGCTTCGTGCCGCAGGCCGCCCAGCAGGTGGTCACCCAGTATGAACGGCGGGTGGCGACGGAAACCGAGGCCAACAGCTTCGACGCCGCGCTGACCGACCGCGACCGGGTCCGGCTCGGGCTGCTCACCTTTGCCTCCCAGGAAAAGGCGATCCTGCTGGAGATCTTCCGCGAACGCGGGGTGTCGCGCACGATCATGGAACAGTTGCTGCGCACCGCCGACAACCTCATCGACGCCACCCGCGCCGAGGGACGGCTGGGCTACCTGCGCGCCGCCAGCCGGCGCCTGCGGCCAAGCCCGCGCCTGCGCCTGGCGCAGGTCCTGCACCGCCGCCTGCGCATCGACGGGCCGCTGACCCGGGTCATGACCGAGCGCTTCGAGATGCTGCTGATCATGCACATGGTGTTCCTCGCCCAGTTGCAGTTCCTGCGCGAGCGCATGGAGCCGGTGCTGGGCGCGCGCGTCGCCGAGGTGGTCACCGACATCGCCCAGCGGCGCCGCACCCTGCTCGAGGACGCCATGGCGGCGCTGCACCTGCAATATCCCGGCTATGCCGAGGCGCTGCAGACCCGCCTGGCGCGCCAGATCGGATTGCGCTTCGAGGCGGACGCCTACACCGCGCTGCACCGGGAAGCCCTGCTGAGCGATGAACTCTTCGGCGAATTGCTGCGCGACATCGAGGCCCGCCGCGACACGCTGCTGCAGCCGATGACCTTCGACCTGCAGGCAGGGCTGACCGGCCGCCTGCACGGCATCCCGCTGTTCAGCACCCTCTCGGAACCGGTGCTGCACGACATCGCCATGCGCCTGACCATGCGCTTCGCGGTGCCGGGCGAGCGCATCCTCAAGCGCCGCCGGGGGACGTCCATGGTCTATCTGATCAGCTCCGGCGAGGTGGAGATCGACCATGCCGGCCGGCAGACCCGGCTTGGCGCCGGCGGGCTGTTCGGCGGCGACGGCATGCTCGGCGAGGCGGAGACCCAGGGCACCGTGACCGCCATGCGCTTCTGCCACCTGCTGGAACTGCGCACCGGCTTCTTCCGCCACCTGCTGGACGACCTGCCGGAGCTGCGGGACCGGCTGGCCGGGCCGGCGGAGCCGCTGCGCCTGCCCGCCCCGGAAACCGCCGCCGAAGCCTGACCCCCACGACGCCGCGCCGGCGTCAGGTCCGGCCGATGCCGTGCCGGCGCAGCTTGTTGGCGATCATGGTGTGCGAGGCCCGCAGCCGCGCCGCCAGCTTGCGGCTGGAGGGATAGCGTGGATAGAGCCGGCGCAGCAGCGTCGCCTCGAACTCCGCCATCGCCTCCTCCCACGACGCCGCCTCCAGGGGCGGCGCATCGGGACCGCCGGCAATGCCCGCGCCGGTGAGGTCGAAATCGGCGGCCTCGAGCAGTGCCCGGTCGCTCATGGCGACGGCGCGGAAGATCGCATTCTCCAACTGGCGCACATTGCCCGGCCAGCGATTGGCCAGCAGCGCCGCCGCCGCCGCGGCACTCAGCCGGCAGGGCGGGCGGCGGGTCTGCGCGCAGGCACGGGCGATGAAATGCCGCGCCAGCAGCAGCACATCCTCGCCGCGCTCGCGCAACGGCGGCACCGCCAGCCGCAGCACGTTCAGCCGGTAGAACAGGTCCTCGCGGAAGCTGCCATCGGTGGCCATGCGCCCGAGGTCGCGATGGGTCGCGCTGATCACCCGCACATCCACCTTCAGCTCGCGCTCCCCGCCCACGCGGCGGAAACTGCCATCGTTGATGAAGCGCAGCAGCTTGGCCTGCAGATAGGGCGACATCTCGCCGATCTCGTCGAGGAACACCGTGCCCTGGTCGGCCAGCTCGAACAGCCCGGGCTTGCCGCCACGCTGCGCGCCGCTGAAGGCGCCCGGCGCGTAGCCGAACAGCTCGCTCTCGGCCAGGCTCTCCGGCAGCGCGGCGCAATTGAGCGCCAGGAACGGCTTGCCAGCCCGCAAGCTGGCCCGGTGGCAGGCCTGCGCCACCAGTTCCTTGCCGGTGCCGGTCTCGCCCAGGATCAGCAGCGGCGCATCCACCCCGGCGATGCGCGCCGCCTGCGCCTTCAGCGCCCGCATCGGCGGCGATTCCCCCAGGATGCGCTCGAACCCGCCCTTGTCGGCATGCTGGATCGCATGCAGCCGCTCGCCGATGCGGCTCGGCGCCTGCAGCGTCACCACCCCGCCCGCGCCTTCCGCGACCGGGCGCACATCCAGCAGGAAAGGCCGGCCGCGCAGCATCACCTCGCGCGCCGGCAGGGCAAAGCCACCGGCGAGGATCTCGGCCGGCAACACCGGGTCGTCGAACAGCGCTGCCAGCGTCATGCCGATCAACGCCCCCGCGTCCGGCACCCCGGCCGCCGCCGCGGCAACGGCATTGGCCACCACGATCCCGCCCGCGCCATCGACCGCCAGCACCGGATCAGCCATCGAGTCCAGCAGCGCGTTCAGGTGCAGCCGCCGCTGCGTGCCTGGCAGCATGGCGACCTCGACCACCTCGTAGACGCCCGGCACCGAAGCCAGCGCCGCGCGCAGCCCCGGCAGGGCCGCCTCCACCAGATCGGGCACGTCGATATGCATGTGCGGCGGATCGACCTCGACCCCGACCACGTTGAGCTGCCGCCGCGCCAGCACGGCCAGGATCTCATGGGCAATGCCGACCCGGTCGGAAAATTGCACGTCGATTCGCATCCACGCCCCCGCTCACGCCGGGTGTAAACAAACGCTGCCAGTGTATGCGACCGCATACGCTTTGGATACTGCTTTGATTTAATTTAACCTATCCACGGCAAGCCGGGGTGCGGCCGGCTGGCTGTAAACATAGGCATACAGCCGGACCATGTCGGGGCGTTGCCCCGAACCCCACCAGGAGGCTTCGCCTCCTGGACCTCCACCAAGGGCTTCGCCCTTGGATCCCTTGCCGCGCAGCGCTTTTGGGGTGCAGGGGTCCCCTGACCCCTGCCGGGTCCAGGGCAGAGCCCTGGCCTTCCTTCACTCTGGCACGTCGCTTGCGATCCCCCCGCCAACGAGAGGGGGATGCATGACGGATTTCAGCTACGCGCGCGGCGCTGCCGTGCTGACCATCGACCTCGGCGCGGTCCAGGCAAACTGGCGTTCCCTGCGCGACCGCCTGCACGGCGCCGCCTGCGGGGCCGTGCTCAAGGCCGACGCCTACGGCCTCGGCGCCGCCCGCATCGCCCAGGCGCTCGCCGCCGCCGGCTGCCGACACTTCGTCACCGCCCATCTCGACGAGGCCATTGCGCTGCGCCCGCACGTGCCCGCGGCGGCCGAAGTCTTCGTCCTGCACGGCCCGCCCCCGGGCCTCGCCGCGGAGTTCCTCGCCCATGACCTGACGCCGGTGCTGAACAGCCTGTCTCAGATCGAGGCCTGGACCACGCTGGCACGGGAAGAGGCGCGCCGGCTGCCGGCGGTGCTGCAGGTCGACACCGGCATGTCGCGACTGGGCCTCTCGCCGGCCGAGCTGGTGCGCCTCGCCGAGGAACCGTCCCGGCTGGAAGGCGTCGCGGTGCGCGCGGTGATGAGCCACCTCGCCTGCGCCGAGCGTCCCGACCACCCGATGAACGCGGCCCAGCTCGCCCGCTTCGCGACGCTGCGCCGGCAATTGCCCGCAGCGCCGGCCAGCCTCGCCGCATCGTCCGGCATCTTCCTTGGCCCGGACTATCACTTCGACATCGTGCGCCCGGGCAGCGCGCTCTATGGCATCGCCCCGGTGGCCGGGCAGCCCAACCCCCTGCGCCAGGCGGTGCGGCTCGATGCCCCCATCCAGCAAACGCGCCGCATCGCGGCGGGCGAGAGCGTCGGCTACGGCGCCACCTGGCACGCCCCCGCCCCGGCCCGCATCGCCACCGTCCCGGCCGGCTATGCCGATGGCTATCTGCGCAGCCTCGGCAACCGCGCGCATGGCTATGTCGGCGGCATCGCGGTGCCGCTGGTCGGCATGGTGTCCATGGACATGGCTACCTTCGACGTCTCGGCGGTGCCGGAGGCGGCACTCGGCCCGGATGCCAGCATCGAACTGATCGGCCCGCACCAGACGCTCGATGCGCTGGCGCAGCGGGCCGGCACCATCGGCTACGAAATCCTCACCAGCCTCGGAAGCCGCTACCAGCGCCGCTATCTCGACGCTCCGGCTGCCGCCCCCACGACCTCCAGCAAGCAGGACGTCTTCGCATGAAAGTTCTCGTTCTCGGCAGCGGCGTCATCGGCGTTTCCACCGCGTATTTCCTCGCCCGCGCCGGCCACGAGGTCACCGTCATCGACCGCCAGCCCGGCCCCGCGCTGGAAACCAGCTACGCCAATGCCGGCCAGGTCTCGCCCGGCTACTCGGCACCCTGGGCAATGCCGGGCCTGCCGCTGAAGGCGATGAAATGGATGTTCAGCAAGCACAGCCCGCTGGTGATCCGGCCCAGCCTCGATCCCGAGTTCCTGCGCTGGAACATCGCGATGCTGCGCAACTGCACCGCCGCCGCCTACGAGCGCAACAAGGCGCGCATGGTGCGCCTGGCCGAATACAGCCGCGACTGTCTGCGCGAGCTGCGCGCCACCACCGGGGTTGCCTATGACGAACGCAGCCAGGGCACGCTGCAGGTGTTCCGCTACCAGAAGCAGGTCGATGCGGCCGAGGCCGACATCGCCGTCCTGCGCCGCTACGGCGTCGCCTTCGACGTGCTCGACCGCGACGGCTGTGTTGCCGCCGAGCCAGCGCTCGCGCAGGTGCGCGAGAAGATCGTCGGCGGGCTGCGCCTGCCCGGCGACGAAACCGGCGACTGCAAGATGTTCACCGCGGGCCTCGCCGAACATGCGCAGCGGCTCGGCGCGCAGTTCCGCTACGGCGTGCGCATCGACGCCATCCGCGCCACCGCCGGCCAGGTCAGCGGCGTCCTCACCGATGCCGGCGAGCTGACCGCCGATGCCTACGTCGTCGCGCTGGGCAGCTACAGCCCGCAGTTGCTGCGCCCGCTCGGCCTGCGCATCCCGGTCTATCCGGTGAAGGGCTACTCGCTGACGCTGCCGATCACCGACGAAACCGGGGCGCCGGTCTCCACCGTCATGGACGAGACCTACAAGGTGGCGGTCACCCGCCTCGGCGACCGCATCCGCGTCGGCGGTACCGCGGAACTGGCCGGCTTCGACCTGAGCCTGAGCCCGAAGCGGCGCGCCACGCTGGATCATGTGGTCACGGACCTGTTCCCGCGCGGCGGCGATGTCGCCAAGGCCGAGTTCTGGACCGGCCTGCGCCCGATGACGCCGGACGGCACCCCGCTGGTCGGGCCCACGCCGATCGGCAGGCTGTTCCTCAACACCGGCCATGGCACGCTCGGCTGGACCATGGCGGTCGGCTCGGCGCGGGTGGTGGCCGATGTCGTCTCCGCGCGGCAGACCGACATCTCGCTGGAAGGGCTGACCGTGGAGCGCCTCTTCGCGCAGCGGAACGCCGGCATGGCGATGCCGCAGGGCGCGACGGCCTGAACCATCGCACCCGGGCCGTGAAACGGCCCGGGTGCCGAGGTCAGCCCGCCAGCCGCCGCACCACCGCATCGGCGAAGTCGCTGGTGCCGGCGGTACCGCCGAGGTCGCGGGTGCGGATATTGTCCTCGCGCAGCACCGCATCCAGCGTGGTGCGCAGCGCCGTGGCGAGATCACCGCGGCCGACATGATCCAGCATCAGCGCGGTCGCCAGCAGCAGCGCCAGCGGATTGGCCACGCCCTTGCCGGCGATGTCGGGGGCCGAGCCGTGCACCGCCTCGAAGATCGCCGCCCCGGGCCCGATATTGGCGCCGGGCGCCATGCCCAGGCCGCCGACCAACCCGGCCATCTGGTCGGACAGGATGTCACCGAACAGGTTGGTGGTGACGATGACGTCGAACTGCCAGGGATTGAGCACCAGTTGCATGGCGCAGGCATCGACGATGCGCTCGTCCATCGCCACGCGGCCCTCGTAGCCACGGGCCACGGCACGGGCGGTTTCGAGAAAGATGCCGGTCAGCGCCTTCAGCACATTGGCCTTGTGCACCACCGTGACCTTCTTGCGCCCGTTGCGCAGCGCGTATTCGAACGCGAACTCGACGATCCGCCGTGCCCCCGCCTTGGTGTTCACGCCGGAGGAAATCGCGACCGCCTGCGGGTCGTCCCCCACCGGGATGTAGTGCTCGAAGGCAACATAGAGCCCTTCGAGATTCTCACGGATCAGCACCAGGTCGATATCTTCGTAGCGGCCGCCGGGCACCATGGTGCGGACCGGGCGCACATTCGCGTAGAGGCCGAATTCTTCGCGTAGCCGCACGTTGACCGACCGGAACCCGCCGCCGACCGGCGTGGTCAGCGGCCCCTTCAGGGCGAGCCGGGTCCGGCGGATGCTTTCGAGCGTGGCGGCCGGCAATGGATCGCCGCAGGCGGCGATGCCGGCAAGCCCCCCTTGCTGGACGTCCCAACTGAAGGGCGAACCCATGGCGTCGAGGATGCGGACGACCGCCTCGACGATCTCGGGGCCAATGCCATCTCCGGGAATGAGGGTTGCAGGGATCGGCGTGCCGGCTTGCTGCTGGGCCATGCTGTCCTCTCTCGCCGCGCTCTGGGGCATGCGCGCGCCTTCGCCTGATCACGCGCTACGCGAACGGCGTCAAGCAAACGATTCCGCCCCCCGGGCAACCGAGTGACCAGACGGCGCGGCCGGACGGAAACGGTTCCAGCCAGGAAAAGCCAGCAGGGCATGACGGCACGATCCGTTGCCACTGCCGATGCATTCCGCATGAGGCCATGGAAATTGCACCATTTCACGAAAGATATGGGCGAATTTGATGCGATCCACACCAACAACAACCATTGATATCAATCACACACCCGCACAGAACGCCAAATACCATTACCCCAATTTCCACAAACTTCTCTGATCGGGCATGCTCATGTCATGAAATTGATTATTTAAATCCCAACATTTGACAGTCTGCATTGAAGTTTTTTCGCTCAGGATGCGTCCTGGAGACAGGTTGATCCGACCAGGGGGCGCAGCAGTGTCATGACGGCACGGCCCACGCATGGCTTACCGACACACGCCGTCCAGGCGACTGCCGAAGCCGGCGGGGCCCCTTTCCCATCGCCCGGTCCCGCGGTCGACGAGGCCTTGCAGGCCGGCGGCATCGGGGTATGGGAGATCGACCTCGCGAGCGGCACGCTGCGGGGCTCGCCAGTGGCCGGGCAGTTGTGGAATCTCCCGCATGTCGCCGCAGCCACCGTCACGGATCTGTTGAACCGGATCGATCCGGCGGACCAGTTCGATTTTGAGTCAGACATGATCGCCCTGAAGGCAGGCGGCCGCATCTGCCGTCGCCTGCGCATGTCCCTGCCGGATGGCCGCGTGCGCTGGCTGTGGTTGCAGGGCGAGGCGCTGGCCCGGGCCGGCGAGGCACCGGCCCGGGCCAGCGGGATCACCGCCGATGTCAGCGCGCTGACGCCGCCCGAGGCGGATCTGGCGTCCGACCGCGACCACGCCGAGCGGCTCGCGGCGATCAGTGAACTGACCGGCGGCATGCTGCACGACCTCAACAACATGTTCACCGTGGTCGGCAGCAGCTACTGGCTGATCGACCGGCTCAGCACCGATCCACGGGTACGCGAGGCGACGGCGGCAGGGGCAAAGGCCACCGAGCACGGGATGCATCTGCTGCGCCGGCTGCTCGGCTTCGTCCGCCAGCGCCCGTCCGCGGCCACGACGATCGAAGTCGCCGGGCTGCTCGCCGGCATTGACCTGTTCATCCGCCAGGCCTGTGGACCGCGCATCCTCTGCGACGTGCAGGTGCGGCCGGGGACCTGGCACGTGATCGCCGACGCCCGCGGGCTGGAAACCGCGCTCATCGCGCTCGCCGTGGAGGCGCGCGAATCCCTGCCGCAGGGCGGCACGCTCCGGGTGGTGGCGGAGAACGTGGCGGCCGAGGTGCCGGGCGGCATGGGTCATGTCGGTTTCTCGATCTCGGCGGAACGCGGGGAGCGGGTGGCGGACGCCCCCGGCTGCATCGCTCCGGGCTTCTTCACCGACCCTGGCAGCCGCTTCGGCCTGACGGTGGCCCGGGCCTTCGCCGAGCGGTCGGGTGGCAACCTGCTCATGGCGGGCGCCCCGGGCGAGGCCGCGCGGGTCACCTTGCTGCTGCCCTGCGTCGGCGGCGCCGATCGCGCGGGCACACCCGCCCAGACCACTCCGCATGGTGGCGCCACTATCCTTTTGGTGGATGATGACCCAGCGTTGCGCACGCTATCGGCGGAAACACTGGTCGAACTTGGCTATGCGGTGCTGGAAGCGGGTGGCAGCGCCACCGCGGTGCTGCTCGCGCGCACCGAGCCGGCCATCGACCTGGCCATACTCGACGTGACGATGCCCGGACGAACCGGCACGTCCCTCGCAGCCCTGCTGCAGGTGGAGCGGCCAGGCCTGCCGGTCCTGTTCATTTCCGGCGACCCCGACGCCAGGGAAGCGTTGCCGGGCGAGGATCTGCTCGCCAAGCCGTTCAGCGGGCCGGATCTGGCCGCCACCGTGCTGCGCAAGCTCGGCCGGCGCAGCGCGGCGGCGCCCCGGCCGGATCCGCTGGCGGCCCGGCTGCACGATGCGCGGCTGCGCGGGGTCTATCAGGCCTGGACCAGGCTCGCCGTCGGCGGCAGCCTGCCGTCCCCCGAGGCAATCGATCTCGCCGCCCTGGATGTCGCCGACCATGCGGCGCTGGTCGAAGTGGATCCCCGTGCCGACCCGATCGCCTTCCGCTTCCTGCGGGTCGGCCGCTCGCTCACGGAGCGGCTCGGCCGGGACCTGGCGGGCGAGCCCCTGCACGCGCAGGCGGATGCGATGATCGGCTCGATCCGCGGTGCCTATGCGCGCTGCGCCAGGACGCGGCGGCCCGGCCTCAGCCATGTCCGGTTCTCGCTCGACGAGAGCCCGCCTGTCCGCATCGAGCGGCTGGTGCTGCCGCTGTCGACGGGCGGCGGCCCGATGACGCATCTGCTAAGCATTGCAATCATCGATTCCGATGCGGAGACCACGCATGACATCCAACGATCTGCCTGATTTCGATCGTCCCGACCTTGCCCGGGTGATCGAGCGACTGACGCCGGCGCAGATCGACGCCCTGTCCTTCGGCGTGATCCGGGTGGATGAGCAGGGCATCGTGCGCCACTACAGCGCCAGCGAAAGGCGGTTGTCCGGCAGCGGCGCGCGCGAGCGGCTGGGCCATACCTTCTTCACCGACATCGCCCCCTGCATGAACACGCCGGACTTCCGGGGCCGGATCGAAGCGGCGCTGGCGCGCGGCACCCTGGACATTCATTTCGAGCACACCGGCGACTTCGAGGATGCCGATCGCGTGCTGCAGGTGCGGGTCCAATCGGCGCGGGCCGGGGGCTTCTGGGTCTTCCTCCAGCGCCCCTGACCAAAACCCGCCGCGCAGCACGAATGGATTCCAGGGACCTTGTGGCCATCACGCGACTGCGTGCCTGCGCAGGACGGCGGGTCAAGGGCAAAGCCCTTGCCTTGCCTTATGCGGCGGCCCGCCCCGCAAGTAGCCGTTGCAGCGCCGGATAATCGATCTTGCCGCTGCCCAGCCGCGGGATCGCATCAACCGGCACGATCACCCGCGGCACCATCATCTCCGCCACGCCCCGCGCCGCGGCATGGACCACCAGCGCACGGGTCTCGGCGTCGCGCCGGGTGGTGACCAGCACCAGGCGCTCGCCCTTGCGCGGATCGGGCTCGGCGAGCACCGCGTGCACGTCATCGGGCCAGAGCGCGGCGACGAGTTCCTCGGCCGCTGCCATGGACACCATCTCGCCGGCGACCTTGGCGAAGCGGCCGGCGCGGCCGCGGATGGTGATGAAGCCGTCGGCATCGACCGTGACGATATCGCCGGTATCCGCCCAGCCATCGGGTGGCGGCTCCAGCACCCCGGGCGCGGTGGTGCGGAAATAGCCGAGCATGACATTCGGCCCGCGCACCAGCAGCCGTCCCCCCTGCGGCATGCCCTCGACCGGCAGCAGGCGGTGCTCGATGCCGGGCAGCAGCCGGCCCGCCGTGCCGGGGCGGTGCTCCATGGGCGCGTTCACTGCCAGGACCGGGGCAGCCTCGGTGATGCCATACCCCTCGAGAATGCGGACGCCGAAGCAGTCGGCATAGGTCCGGCGGGTTTCCTCGCGCAGTTTCTCGGCGCCGGCGACGACGAAGCGGATGGAGCGGAAATCGTAGGGATGGGCGAAGCGCGTCCATCCCGCAAGAAAGGTGTCGGTGCCGATGACAATGGTGGAATCGGTATCGTACAGCAGTTCCGGGATGACCCGGTAATGCAGCGGCGACGGGTAGAGAACGGTGGACACGCCGTGCAGCAGCGGCAGCAGGGTCCCCCCGGTCAGCCCGAAGGCGTGGAACAGCGGCATGGCGTTCAGCATGCGGTCGGAGGGACCGACATCGGCGACCGCGAGGAGCTGCGCGCAGTTGGACAGCAGGTTGCGGTGGCTGAGCACCACCCCCTTCGGCGTGCCCTCCGAGCCACTGGTGAACAGCACTACCGCCGGATCGCCGGCGGCCCCGCGCGCGCCCGGCAGGCGGTCGGCGCGCAACGCGTCCAGCATCCCGCGCAGGCGGGCGCCCCGGCCGATGCCGGCGCGCAGATCCTCGAGCCAGAGAATGCGGTGCCGCTCCTGCAGGCGGGCGACCACGGCGTCGAGCCGCGCCCGCGCGACGAAGGCCCGCGCCGTGACGATGGTGGTGATTTCGGCGGCGGCGCAGGCATGCAGCAGGGCTTCGGCGCCGGCCGAGAAATTGAGCATGGCCGGGACCCGGCCGAAGGCCTGCAGGGCGAAGAAGCTCACCACCGCAGGGATGGAGGTCGGCAGCAGCACGCCGATGCGCTCGCCCGCCGGCACGCGCGCGTCGAGGTGACGGCCGAGCACGACGGCCCCGGTCACCAGGCGGCGATAGCTGATCGGCTGGCGGGCGATGTCCTCGGCGATCGGCAGGCCAGCGCCGAAGCGGTCGCGCGCCGCGAGCAGGGCGCCGAACAGGGTGCGGTCGGTCGCCGCGCTGGCGAAGGCCGCCCCCACCATCACGTCCTGCAGCGCATTGCCGAGCGCACGGCGGCGGGCTCGCCCGGTAAGGGCCGGATCGACGGCGAGGCGCAGCGGCGGATGGATGTGCATCCGCAGCCGCGGCACCAGGCGCCGCCTCATCCGCCCCGGCATGCGCGCGAACGGCGTGAACTGCGTCCCGTCGATATGGATCGGCAGCACCATCGCCCCCGCCCGGTCGGCGACCAACCCGGCGCCGTCATAGACCTTCATCAGCGCGCCGGTCCGCGTCAGCCGACCTTCCGGGAACACCACCAGCTTCCGGTCCTGTTTCACCCAGCCGATGATCCCGCGCAGGGCCAAGGGATTGGCAGGATCGACCAGGAAGGTCTCCACTGCGGCCAGCACCGGCCGCACCCACCATTTCCGCGCCATCCCCAGATTGACGGCGAAGGCGGGCGCGTCCGGCAGGAAGGCGGCGACGAGGGGACCATCGGCCAGCGAGAGGTGGTTGACCACGATCACGACGCGGTCGCCGGCGGCGCGGTAATGCTCGAGCCCGGTGACCTCGGCGCGGCAGAGCCACCGGAGCAGCGGGCGATACAGGGCGCGCAGCGTGGCCGGCGGCAACAGGCGCAGCAGCCACATCGCCACCAGCAGGTTGGCCGCCGCGGTCAGCAGCAGGATCTGCGGGACACCGACATGGGCGGCGGTCAGCCCCGCGGCCACGCCGGAGGCCACCACCATGAAGGCCGCGTTCAGCACGTTGTTCATGGCGATCATGCGCGACCGCTGCGCCGGATCGGCCCGCTGCTGGATGAAGGCATAGAGCGAGACGGAATAGACGCCGCCGCACAACGCCAGCAGGAACAGGTCGGCCAGCAGCCGCCAGCCGACCGGCGCGGCCAGCACATCCATCGGCGTGGCGAGGCGCCCGACCGCGCCGGGCAGCGTGCAGGCATGGGCAAAGTCCGCGGTGAACAATGAGATGCCAAGTGCCGCCAGCGGCACCAGCCGCGGCGAGACCTCGCCATGCAGCAGGCGCGCGCAGCCGACCGAGCCGACGCCGACCCCCACCGAGAACACCGCCAGCAGCAGCGTGATCAGGCCGGCATCCCCGCCGAGCACGTCCTTGGCCGCCACCGGCAGTTCCGACAGCACGATGGCGCCGACCGCCCAGAACCAGGAGATGCCGAGGGCGGAGATCCAGACCTCGCGATTGCCACGGGCCAGGCGCAGCAGCGCCAGTGTCTCGCGCGGCAGGTTCCATCCGATCGGCAGGCGTGGCGCAGCCGGCGGCGCCGGCGGGATCGCCCATGCCGAGGCGATGCCCGCCAGTGAGATCACCACGCCGAGCCCCGCCACGATCTCCGGCCCGTGCGGCGCCCGGACCAGGGCGCTGCCGGCGATCGTGCCGGCCAGGATGCCGAGGAAGGTGCCCGCCTCGATCAGCCCGTTGCCGGCAACCAGGTCATGCCCGGGCAGGTGGTCGGGCAGGATGCCGTATTTCAGCGGGCTGAAGAACGTCGCCTGCACGCCGAGCCCGAACAGCACCGCCATCAGCAACGGGATGCTGCCGAGCAGGAAGCCGACCACGCCCAGCAGCATCAGGCCGAGTTCCCACAGCTTGGTCAGCCGGATCAGCCGCGCCTTGTCGCCGCGATCGGCCAGTTCGCCGGCCAGGGAGGAGAACAGGACATAGGGCAGGATGAAGACGCCCAGGCCGATCGCCACCAGTTCCTTGCCCCAGGCGGCGGAGGCGAACAGGGCCAGCACGCCCAGCGCGTTCTTGAACAGGTTGTCGTTCAGCGCCCCCAGCATCTGGGTGACAAACAGCGGCAGGAAGCGGCGGGCCCGCAGCAGCTTCGCGGAATGGCCGGGGGATGGCGGGGCGGCGAGGCTCATCGAGGCGCCTTTCTGTCCGGGGCGACGCGAGGAGACTACGCGGACAGGCGCCGCGCCAGTGTGACAAGCAAAGGGTCGGGGCCGAAACGCTGTGGGCCGGGACCATTCCCCTGACGGAGAACGATCCCGGCCCACATTGTCCCGACCGGATCCGGCCTTCGGGCGACATCCGGCATGTCACCCGGGACCGGATCAGGGAAGTGACGTCAGCGCGTCAGCTCCGGGTAGTCCTTCACCATGTTTGCCCCATAGAGCGGCTTGTAGGTGCCCTGGTGGCAGGTGGCGCAGTTGACCTTCGGGCTGTCGCCGCCAGGTCCAAGGCGCGAGGCCGGGAAGACGTTCTGCAGCGGAGCCAGGTAGTTCACGTTCAGCGCCCGCGTCATGGCGATGCCCTGGAACGCGGTCACGCGCTGCGGCGTGCTCTGGCTCCAGTCCGCGAACTGCCGGCTGTTGTGGCAGTAGGTGCAGTTTACGCCCAGCGCCGCCGAGAGATGGAACATGAACCCATAGGTCCATTCCGTGTTCTTGATGGTCGCCGGGTAGCCGATCGGCAGCGGGTCGGGAGTCTCGACGCGCAGCGAGTCGGCCTTCAGCAGGAACGGCGTGAACGGATCGGTCGGCAGCGAGGTGTAACCAGCCGCCGGCGAAGCGATGTTCTTGCCGGCGCGGTCACCCAGACCGCCGATGTTCACCGTCTGCGACGCCGGATCCGTGAACCAGATGTTCGCCGGAATCGGCTGGCCACGGTGGCAGGTGTAGCAGGTCACGCCGTTCGCGCCTTCCGGACCGGTCGCGGCGACGTGGTTCTTGTAGTTCTTGTTGATGTCGATGGTCATCTGGAACATCCGGCGCGACACCACCTTGGTGTAGATGTCGTCGGACGCCAGGTTGTTCGCATCAACGTGGCAGTACGTGCAGCCCTGCTGCGGCGCCACCCAGTCCGTCACCGCCGCCATCAGGCGGGTGAACTGCGCGACCGGCAGGTCCTTGAGCACCTGCACGTTCTTGTAGACGTCGCCGGCCTTGCCACCGATCGCCGGCACCTGGATCAGCGCGGGCGGGACGGTGTTGTTCGGGACGGCCTTGGCCACCGTGGCGGGATGGAACAGCTGGTTCATCCCAAGGCCGCGGAAGCCGCGCTGCACGACATCGACCGGCGGGTACTCGATGGTGAACAGCAGCCCGACGCCAATAGCAGCAGCGGCGAACAGCCCGAGGCCGGTTGTAAGGTTCAGCTTCATGACTGATCTCCTACAGCGTCGGGTCGGTCACGCCGGGGAAGATCACCGGATAGTGCGGCGCAATACCGTGCTTCACGCCCCACAGATACCAGTTGTCCACCACGGTGCCGGTCAGGAGGATGCCGATGCCACCGGTCAGGGTGACAAGCACTGCGAACCACCAGGCCCAGCGATGGATCGACTCGGCGGTCGCGTTGAAGCCCATGCACCAGCGCCACAGCAGCGCGCCGCGCTCATAGGCGGTGCCGCGGTCGACGATCTGCTCCACCTCGCGCTCGCCGCCGAAACGGCTGACCGCGAGCACCGTGCCGCCATGCATCGCGAACAGCACGGCCGAGCCGTACAGGAACGCGATCGAGAGCATGTGGAACGGGTTGTAGAACAGGTTGCCGTAGCGGATCGAGAACGCCGCGGTCCAGTCGAGGTGCGGGAAGATGCCGAACGGCGGTGCTTCACCCCAGTTCCCCATCAGGATCGGCCGGATGAAGCCGAGCGACAGGTACAGGAAGATCGCCGAGGCAAAGGCCCACGCCATGTGGGTGCCCATGCCGAGCTGCTGCGCACGACGATAGACGCGGGCCCACCACAGCAGGATCGAAGTGGTCAGGAAGAAGCCGGCCATCAGCCACCAGCCGCCCTGGTTCAGCGGCGGGATGCGCAGGCCATAGGCCGGCGGCGGCGGCTCGAGCGCGAGCCAGAACAGCTGACGGACGAACTGGACCGGGTTCCAGTTCACCGAGGCCAGCATGTTCAGGCCGATGATCTCGAAGGCCACGAAGAAGCACGCGATCGACAGCAAGCCAAGCCGGCCGAGATAGATCGGCCCGATCTGGGCGTCGCCGAACAGGCCGGCCAGGCGCGAGAAGGTCGTCTGCGGAAGGCGCGGCTCATCACCGGCGGGCAGCGGGACCCCGGCATAGGCCGGTCCTTTCACCTGCACGCGGTTGAAAACAACTTGGTATTCAGCCATGTCGGTGCGCTCCCACTACGACCAGATCGGCAGGTTGAGCCACCAGTTCCACCACTCCGGCCAGCCACGGGTCCAGAACGGGCCGCTCAGCACGATGCAGACGGCGCTCCAGAACGCGGCGGAGCAGGCGAGGAACACGCCGAGGCGATGAATGCCGAGGGTGCCCATCGAATAGCCGACGATGTCGCGGAAGAAGGTGTTCTCGTGCTCGGCGAACTTCACCGGCTCACCCTTCGGGGGGTTGGCGGCCGAGAGGATCAGCGAGCCGTGCATCGCCAGGGCCAGGGCGTTCGTGAAGAAGAACGTGATGGCCAGGCAGTGTGCCGGATTGTAGTGGAAGTGCAGGTGCTGGTAGCCGACGTTCGACACCCAGTCGAGATGGCTCATGAAGCCGTACGGGAAGCCATGGCCCCACGCACCCATCAGGACGGGACGAATCACCACCAGCGCGACATAGGCAAAGATCGCGAAGGAAAACGCAAAGGGAACGTGCAGGCCGATCCCGAGCTTGCGCGAAATCTCCACCTGACGCAGAGCCCACGACACGAACGCCCCGAGGGCGCAGATCGTGATCAGCTGCCACAGGCCACCCTCTGCCAGGGGAGCCGGCGACAAGCCATAGCGCAGATCCGGCGGCGCAATGTTGACCCGCCAGAAATTGAGGTCGCCATTCTGAAAGGCGCCCCAGAAGATCAAGGCCGTGCCGAGGGATGCGAAGAAGACCGTCAGAATTCCGAAGAAGCCGACGTAAAGAGGCCCCACCCAGAAGTCAAACAGATCTCCTCCAACTAAAGTACCCCCGCGCACACGGTATTTTTTTTCAAAGCTGAGCATCGCCATCTATCGGCTCCTCCGCCCGGGAGGCAGCTTGGCAACCTGCCTCCTTTCAGCACAGTTGGCTACGGACGAGGCCGATGCGCGCGGGCCCGGCCTCGTCCGCTGCCGTCGTCAGTGGCGCTACTTACTTCGCAGCCGGAGCAGTCTGGACCGCGGCCGGACGCACCGGGCCCTCGAGCCAGTTGAAGCGGCTGGTGCTCAGCAGGATGAAGTGGATCAGCAGGGCCAGCACGAACAGGAACACGCTAACCGCAACGAGCACGCGGCGCGGGTCGAAGAGCAGCCAGAAACGCCAAACGTCGGGCTCGCCAGGAAATTCGGCCATCGTCGATTCTCCTCTGTCTTACGCCAGGAACGCGGTGACGGTGTCGAGCAGGCTGGTGGTGTAGCCCTGCACCGACGGCAGCCACGGACGCCACGACCAAACGAGGACGTGAGCCACGACAGCGATGACGACGAAGGTCAGGAAGCTCGCCCGGTAGATGCGATGGAATTCCTTCGCCTCTTCCTCGGTCAGCCCCGACAGGGACTTTTCAGCCATCTTTAGTGCCCTTCAGATGACGGCCTTGCGGCCAAATTACCGCGCAACTCCCGCGCGGCGGGGATCGCCGGGCGGGCAGAGCCCGACCCGATCGACTCGGTGCCCCGACCGGAACGGCCAGGGGAATTCTGTCTGTGCGCGAGCGAACCGGTCACTCATGCGACCTGCCCCACCCGCAACGCGGCCAGCGTCGCCGCCACCCGCGCCGTCGTCACCCGCGCCTCGCCGGCCGTGCGCGCGTCCCGCTCGGCGCGGTCGCGCACGCGCTTGGCCGCCGAGATGCGCACCAGGAACGGCTCGCTTTCCACATAGGCGTCCAGCATCGCCACTGCGTCGTCGTCCCAGGGCGTCACGTCACGGGCGCGCGCCGGGGTCGGATCGATCCGATCGAGGTCGGTGCCGAGGGGCAGGATGTGGAACAGCGCATCGAACAGGGCGTTGCAATATTCCTGCACGATGTAGGTGGCACCGGCATAGCCCATGAAGGGGGTGCCGGTCGAGCGGCGAATGATGGCTCCTGGGAACGAGGCCGGGATGTAAGTGGCGCGGCTGCCACATTCGGCGGCGTACATCCGCTCGTTGTAGGATCCGAACAGCGCCAGCACCGGCTTGCCGCGCACCGCCTCGCGCACCGCCGCGTTGTCGGGCTTCGCACCGGGCTTGCGGCTGAACGAATAGGCGCAGGGAACGCCCATCTCCTCTTCCAGGAAGCGCCGCAGGCCGCGCACATAGGTTTCCGTGGCGACCACCGCGAAGGCGGCGCTGCCGAAGAAATCCTGGGTGACGCTGCGCCACAGGTCCCAGATCGGCTTGATCGTGGTGTGCTTCTCGCGGGTGATGAACGGCTCGGGATCCAGGCCGGTCAGTTCACCCAGCTTGCGCAGGAAGTTGGTGGTCGCGAACAGGCCGATCGGCGCCTGCAGATAGGGCTTGCCGAGTTCTTCGCAAAGCTGGCGGCCGAACTCGCGATACATGCAGATGTTGACGTCGGCATCGGCAAGTCGGGGGATGTCCTCGACATGCGAGCCGAGCGGGAACACCAGGTTCACCTCGCAGCCGATCCCTTCCACCAGGCGACGGATCTCGGCGAGGTCCGAAGGCATGTTGAAGGTGCCGTAGATCGGCCCGATGATGTTGACGCGCGGCCTGGCGCCGGCCGGCCGCGGCTGCGCCTTGCGCGCCTGCTTCGCACCGAACTCGGACCACAGCCAGTAGATCGCCCGGTCGGCGGCCTGCCACTGGTCCTCGTCGATGGTGCGCGAGAGGAAGCGCCGCATGTTCGAGCCTTCGGGGGTGACGCCACCGCCGATCATCTCGGCGATGCTGCCGGTCACCACCACGGCCGGCAGGTCCGGGTCCTGCGTGTCGGCCGCGCGCTTCAGCGCCCCCTCGGTGCCGCTCATGGTGAGCTGCTCTTCGGAAAGCCCGGTCACCACCACCGGCAATTCGTGCGGCGGCAGCGCGTCGGTGTAGTGCAGCACCGCCGTCACCGGCAGGTTCTCGCAGCCCACCGGGCCGTCGATCACCACGCGCAGGCCGCGCACCGCCGCGAAGGCGTAGATGGCGCCCCAGTAGCCGCCGGCACGGTCATGGTCGAGGACGAGCATGGCGCTAGCCTCCCATGGCCTGGTTGGCGGCAGCCCGGGCGCGGGCTTCACGAGCCCGCCGGGCGCGATCACGCGCACCGGCGGGCTCTTTCGGCACATCGGACCAACCGTAGCCGGCACCCTCGCCGGATCCCACATCGCCGAAGAACTCGACCATGCGCGCGAACCGCGAGGTGCCCCTTGTCTGCGCGGCCACGATACCTGCGAGGGCACCGGCGCCGGCGGGTCCGAAGAGTGGTCGT
This sequence comes from Rhodovastum atsumiense, assembly GCF_937425535.1. NCBI lineage: Bacteria > Pseudomonadati > Pseudomonadota > Alphaproteobacteria > Acetobacterales > Acetobacteraceae > Rhodovastum > Rhodovastum atsumiense. The sequence continues at coordinate 2,499,681 of NZ_OW485601.1, read as the reverse complement.
GCCGAAACCATATTGGTGAAATAAAGGGCTGGAATGCCGAGCGACTTGGCCTTCTGCACCAGCGGCGTGGTGCCGAGCGCGAGATCGGGACGCACGTCCTGCATCGCCGCCACGTCCTGCTCGAGCGAGGCGCGGTACTGCACGTGCACGCCGCGCGCCTGCAGCCATTCGCGGTCCGGATCGCTCCAATCGGTGCGCGGGGCGGCGGTGCCCACATAGGGCACCACCGCGCCCGCCTCGATCAGCAGGCGCGCCACCAGCAGCTCGGAGCCCTCATAGCCCGATACCGTGATGCGCGCGCTGATCGGATTGGCTTCCAGTGCGCCGCGAATGGCCGGCAGCAGCCGTGCCTTGGCCGCGTCCAGCTTATCGGCCGGCACGTCGGCAACCCGCGCGATCGCCTCCAGCCAGGCGGCGGTGCCGTCCACGCCGACCGGGCCGGAGCCCACGACCGGACGGCCGGCTGCCTGGAACTCGCGCGTCGTTGCCGTGTAGAACGGATGCACCGCGGCCGCGGCCACGCAGTCGAGCGCGCCATACAGGTCGCGCCACTCGCGGGAAGGCAATTGCGGGGCGACGGTCAGGCCGAGCGGTGCCAGCAGCGCGCCGATGCCGACCGGATCGGCCGGGAACAGCTCGCCGATCAGGGTGACGCGGCGTTCTTCCTCGACCAGGTCGCGCGGGCGCGCGACCGGGCCGGCCTCGGCTTCCAGCCGGGCGTAGCGCAGCATGGCGCCCGCCAGCACGTCCTTCGCCTCGGCATGGGTCGGTACGCCGAAGCCCGGCACGTCGATACCGATGATGCGCACGCCGTTGATCTGCTTCGGCAGCAGGTCGAGCGGCACGCCGGACGCGGTCGGCACGCAGAGATTGATGACGACGACCGTGTCGTATTGGTCCGGATTGGCACTGTCATAGACGGCCTTCCGGATGTCCTCGAAGAGCTGGCCGGTAACCAGGGTCTCCGAGCTGAACGGCACGTAGCCGACGCTGCGGCGCGCGCCGTAGAAATGCGAGGTGAAGCTCAGGCCATAGACGCAGCAGGCCGAGCCGGAAAGGATGGTCGCGGTGCGACGCATGCGCAGCCCGATGCGCAGCGCGCCGAAGGCCGGGCACATCGATTGCGGCTGGTCGTGCGGGCCGCGCGGATAATCCGCCATCAGCCGCGCCATCGCCTCGCCCTTGCCCGCCGCGCGGGCGGCTTCGAGCATGGTGTCGCGGCCGGCGTGACAGCCGGACCCATCCGCTGCGGGCGGGGCCGGAGGCCGATCCATGGTTGCGTTGCCGGAGGTCATGACCGCATCGCCCCGCTACGAACCCTCGTAGACGACTTCGAGCGACGGCTTCGCCACCACCGGCGCACCGCGCATGTCCTCGTCCGAGGCCGGGTCCAGCACGACGTCACGGCCGACGGTCTCGCCCTTGAACAGGCCGAGCAGGTCTTCCTGCGACAGCGGGTGCGGGCGCACCGGCGGTGCCTCGGCCACCTGGATGGCCAGCGCCTCGAACATCGCGCCCCACGGGCCGCCGGGCCGGCCGACGATCTCGTAGGCGGCGCTCTTGCGGCGGATATCCTCGTTGGCGGGAATGGCGGCGAGCACGGGAATGCCGGCCTTGGCGGCGAAGGCCTGCGCTTCCCCGGTGTGGTCGTCCTTGTTGATCACCATGCCGGCCACGCCGACATTGCCGCCGAGCTTGCGGAAATAATCCACCGCCGAGCAGACATTGTTGGCGACATAGAGCGACTGCAGGTCGTTCGAGCCGACCACGATCACCTTCTGGCACATGTCGCGGGCGATCGGCAGGCCGAAGCCGCCGCACACCACGTCACCGAGGAAATCGAGCAGCACGAAGTCGAAGTCCCAGTCCTGGAAGCCGAGCTTATCCAGCGTCTCGAAGCCGTGGATGATGCCGCGCCCGCCGCAGCCGCGGCCCACTTCCGGGCCGCCGAGTTCCATGGCGAACACGCCGTCGCGCTTGAAGCAGACGTCGCCGATGGTCAGCTTCTCGCCGGCCGCCTTCTTCTTCGCCGAGGTCTCGATGATGGTGGGGGTGCTGCGCCCGCCGAACAGCAGCGAGGTGGTGTCGCTCTTGGGGTCGCAGCCGATCAGCAGCACGCGCTTGCCCTGCTGCGCCAGCATGTAGGACAGGTTGGCGAGCGTGAAGCTCTTGCCGATGCCGCCCTTGCCGTAGATGGCGATGATCTGGGTCTTCTTGGTGGGCTCGCCGCTGGCCGGTGCCTCCGGCTCGATGGACGCTTCCGCTTTCAGTTCGTCGTGCATTTTCTCGTGCGGCCGCGCAGAGCCGGGTACGGTGAATGGTGCGTTCATGCTTGGACCCCCCTCCAGTCCAGGACCATTTTCAGGCAAGCGGGATCGCCGAAGGCCGTCTTGTAGGCGGTCTCCGCCTGGGTCGCGTCCCGCCGGTGCGTGATGAGGCCGTCGAGCGAAAGCCGCCCGGCCTCGACCAGCTCTTTGGTCGCCCGCAGGTCCGGCTCGCGCCATTCCGCGGCGATACGAAGGCGTGCTTCCCGCATGAACGCGGGCGGGAAGGCAAAGGAGAGGGGTTGGCTGTAGAAACCCGCCAGCACGACCTCGCCACCGGGGGCAAGGCGCGCGATCAGGCTGTCGAGAATGGCGGAATCGCCGCTGACGTCGATGATCGACCGGTAGTCGCGGCGCAGGTCGGCATCGGGTTCGAGAACGGTGTAGCCGTCAGCCCCGGCCATGCGGTCCTTGTTGCGCTCCCACACCACCGGGCTGCCGCCCAGGGCCACCACGACCCGCGCCACCAGGCGGCCCAGCACGCCATGGCCGATGACGAGGTCGGGCAGTGCCGCCCCGGGAGCGGCGACGGCATGATAAGCGGTGGCGGCGAGCGCCAGCAGCACGCCCTGCTCGCCGAGCGTGTCATCGATCGGGATCACCCGCGCCGCCGGCACAACCAGGCGGGAGGCGGCGCCGCCGAACAGGCCACGGATCTCGCCGTAGCATTTCGCGCCGGGGACGAACACGCGCTGGCCGGGCCGCAGCCCCGCGCGCGCACCCACTTGGCTGATCCGGCCAACGGATTCATAACCAGGCACGAGCGGGTAACCGAGCCCGGGAAAACTCGGCATCCGTCCGGTGTAAAGAAGGCGCTCAGTCCCCGTGCTGATGCCGCTCCACTCGATGTCGACGACCACGTCCTCCTCGGTGGGGGGAGTCAGGTCGATACGGCTCAGTGAGAGGCGCTCCGGGGCGTTCAGCACCACGGCGATGGTGTCCATGAGGACTCCAAATTCCCAGTCCCGGTCTGCTTCCGGCGTCGATGTCAGCCTACATTGACGTTCGGTAATGTCAAGGCGGATTTACAGCAACCTGACCGGAACCTGACATTGTTGCAACCATGACGCTGGTCAGCATCGGGCTGCGTGTCGGGATTCTGCGGATCACCGAAAAGCCTGCGGATTTCAGCAAGGTTTCAATCGCGGCCGGCGTTCGCGGCCGGCCGCGCCCCATGGCGAACAAATAAAGCCCGAAATAGGCGTCGCCCACCGCCTCGGCGCCCGGCGTGCCGGACATCGGCTCGGCGATCAGCAGCGTGCCCCCCGGCGGCAGGGCACGATGCACCGCCCGCAGCAGGGTCAGCACGGTGGCATCGTCATGATCGTGGATGATGCGCACCAGCGAAACGATATCGGCCCCCGCAGGCAGCGGATCGAGGCGGAAATCCCCCGCGACGGCGCGTGCCCGCCCCTCCAGCCCCGCCGCGGCGAACCGTGTGGCGGCGCTGGCGGCGACCGGCGGCAGATCAAACAGCGTCAATTGCAGCGCGGGCGCCCGGGCAGCGGCGGCAATCAGGAAGGTACCATTGCCGCCGCCGACATCGAGCAGGCAGCGATGGCGCTGCAGCGGATAGGCGTCCAGCACCTCGGCCGCGATCATCGGCTGGGAAGCCGCCATCAACGCGGTATAGCCGGCCACCGCTTCCGGATCGCGGGCGACGGCGGCATCGCTGCCCGCATAAGGCCAGTAACGGCCAAGTTCCGTCGTCGGGCGCTCGCCGCGCAGCAATGCCACCGGATCGGCAAGATCGGCATAGAGCATGGCGTGATGCTCCACCATGGCGGCAATGCCGGCATTGCCCACCAGGGCAGCGCCGAGCCGGCCGAGCCCGTAGCGGCCCACGCCGCGCCGCGACAGCAGCCGCAGCGCCACCGCCCCGTCCAGCAACCGCGCCGCCGCCTCCGGCGGCATCCCCATCCGTGACGCCAGGACATCCAGCTCCTGCGGCGCCCCCTGCAGCATGTCGAACACGCGCAGCCGCACGCAGGCATACAGGATCTGCGAATAGACAAAGCCCGCCACGAGATCGAACAGCGCCTGCGCGTCACGGCGGGCGATGCGGCGGGTCAGCGGGAACCCGGCCGCCCAACGCTGGAACCGCGGATCGCCGAGCACGCGGTCGCGCCAGCCAAGCAGCCGGTCACGCAGGTTCGTGGAAAATGGCATGCGCAGGGACTTCCCTACCGGGCCAGTCCGGATGCCAGGACGCGCGAGTGCCGACCACGGCAACACAACCGAACCCAACGCGGCCTTGCCGCGGCCTCGGACCCTACCGAGGACGCGGGTGACCGGCATCGGCCGGGCGTGACGGGATCAGCCCTGCCGCGCCCGGATCGCGTCCGGCGCGGCGCAGGCTCAGGCGGCCGCGGCCGCCAGCTTCGGCGGCACCAGCCGCTGCGATTCGCTGAGGATATGGGCGCGCAGTTCGGCCGCCCCCGGGCAATCCGGGATCGCGGCGACGGCGCCGGCAGCGAGATCCTTCAGCCGCGCCAGCGCGCCCTGCATGCCAAGCTGTGCCACCGCGCTCGGCCGCCCCAGCGCCGCGTCCTGGCCGATCGGCTTGCCAAGGTCCTCACGGCTGGAAGCGACGTCGCGGATGTCGTCGGCGACCTGATACGCCTCGCCGAGCCGCTCGCCGAGCAGGCGCCAGGGTTCCGCCTCCATGCCCGCGGCCGCCGCCCCCATCACGGTCGCGGCGGCGAACAGCGCGCCGGTCTTTTCCTGCTGGTATTCGGCAAGGTCGATCACCGGCTCGCATTCCCAGGCCTGGCCGGCGATGATGCCGGAGGGCGCGCCGACGGCGCGGCCGAGCGTCAGCATCAGGTGAGACAACCGCTCCGGCCGGCTGACCGTGGCCCAGGCAAGCACCTGGAACGCCATGACGATCAGCGCGTCACCGGCCAATACCGCAATCTGTTCCCCGAAAGCCTTGTGAACGGCGGGTTTCCCCCGACGTATGTCGGCGTCGTCGAAGCAGGGGAGGTCGTCGTGCACCAGCGAACCGCAATGCATCAACTCGATCGAAGCCGCGGCGGCATCGGTGATCGCCGGCTCGTCGTCGCCGCAGGCGCGCGCAACGGCCAGGCAAAGCCGCGGACGGATGCGTGCGCCGCGCGGGAACACGGAGTAATGCATGGCCTCGGCCAGCTTCGGCGGACCGCCCAGGCCCTCGGCTCGTGCCACGGCAGCCGCCAGGGCCCGTTCGATTCGCGAAGTCGCATCCATGGAAGCGCGCCTCCCGCCGGTGCGTAGGACTGTCAAGTTGGGTTGTCAGTTACAAGTGTCATGCCGTATGGACAAGCGAGTCAACGACATTCTTTCGGGGGCAATCAGACCTTGCGCACCAGCCGCGTCGCTGTAATCGGGGCTGGGGTGGGGGGCCTCGTCGCCGCCCTCGAACTCGCCGCCCAAGGCATCGAGGTGATCGTGCTGGAGCGCGCACCGACACCGGGCGGCAAGCTGCGGGAGCTTGCGGTCGGCAATGCCCGCATCGATTCCGGCCCGACCGTCTTTACCATGCGTTGGGTGTTCGAGGAAATCTTCGATGCCATCGGCGAAACCCTCCCGGCGCACCTGGACCTGCAACCGGTCGACGTGCTGGCCCGACACGCCTGGGACGGGCACGCAAGGCTCGACCTCCATGCCGATATCGACCGCTCGGCCGAGGCCATCGGCACGTTCGCCGGCGCGGCCGAGGCGCGCGGCTACCGCGATTTCTGCGCCCGGGCGCAACGGACCTACGCCACGCTCGAGCATTCCTTCATCCGTGTGCAGCGGCCGACCCTGCCGCAATTGACCGCGGCGGCGGGCATCCGCGGCATCGGCGATCTGTGGCGGCTGTCACCCTACACCACTCTGTGGAAAGCCCTGTCCGATCATTTCCGCGACCCGCGGCTGCGGCAATTGTTCGGGCGCTATTCCACCTATTCCGGCTCCTCGCCCTTCCAGGCCCCGGCGACGCTGATGCTGATCGCGCATGTCGAGCAGGAAGGCGTCTGGCTGGTGCAGGGCGGCATGCAGCGCATCGTCACCACCCTGGCCGACCTGGCCACCGCCCGCGGCGCGACGGTGCGCACCGGCGCGGAGGTCACCGAGGTGCTGGTCGCGGGGGGGCGCGCCTGCGGCGTGCGCCTGGCCGGCGGCGAGCGCATCGAGGCCGACGCGGTGATCGCCAATGCCGATGCCGCCGCCATCGCCGCCGGGTTGCTCGGCCGTGGCGCGGCCGCGGCGGCGCCGGGCGCGGACCGGGCGGAGCGGTCCTTCTCGGCGGTCACCTGGTCGATGGTGGCCGAAACCGCGGGCTTCCCGCTGATGCGCCACAACGTATTCTTTTCGTCCGACTATACCCGCGAATTCGACGACCTGCGGCGTGCCCGGCTGCCCGCCGGCCCCACCGTCTATGTCTGCGCGCAGGACCGCGACGCCGCCGGCGGCGCCCTCCGTGGCCCGGAGCGGCTGCTCTGTCTGGTCAACGCGCCGGCCGTCGGCGATACGCGGCCCTTCACCGCATCGGAGATCGCGCTATGCGAGGAGCGGACTTTCACCCACCTTCGGCGTTGCGGCCTGACCGTGCACCGGCGCCCGGAAGCGACGGTGGTGACGACGCCGGCGGGGTTCGAGCGTCTGTTCCCACGCACGGGCGGGGCGCTGTACGGGCGGGCGGTGCACGGCTCGACGACCTCGTTCCAGCGGCCGGCGGCGCGCAGCCAGGTGCCGGGGCTTTACCTGACGGGGGGCAGCGTGCATCCGGGCCCGGGCGTGCCGATGGCCGCGATGTCGGGCCGGCTGGCGGTGGCCAGCCTGCTCGCGGACCTCGCTTCGATGCAGCGGTTGCACCGGGTGGCTATGCCTGGTGGTATGTCGATGCGCTCAGCGATGACGGGCGGCACGGGCTCACGCTGATCGCCTTCATCGGCACGGTGTTCTCGCCCTATTACGCCTGGGCGCGGCGGCGCGGCGGCGGCGATCCGCTGCAGCATGCCGCGGTGAACGTGGCGCTGTACGGCAGCGGCGGCAAGCACTGGAGCATGACCGAGCGCGGCCGTGGCGCGGTGCAGCGCGATGCCACGACGCTGCAGATCGGCCCGAGCGCGCTGGAATGGGACGGCACCAGCCTCACCATCCGCATCGACGAGGTGGCGGTGCCGCTGCCGGTGCGCATCCGCGGCACGGTGCGGGTGCATCCGCAGGCGCTCGCCGGCCAGCCGTACCGGCTGGATGCCGCCGGCCGGCATCACTGGACGCCGATCGCGCCCTGCGCCCGGGTCGAGGTGGCGCTGGACCGGCCGTCCCTGCGCTGGAGCGGCAACGGCTACCTGGACTCCAACAAGGGCGACGAGCCGCTGGAGGCCGCCTTCAAGCGCTGGGACTGGTCACGCGCGGCGCTGCGACGTGGCACGGCGGTGCTGTACGACGTCACCCGCCGCGACGGTGCCGGCCCGCTGATGGGCCTGCGCTTCGATCCGTCGGGTGGGGTCGAACCCTTCGATCCCCCGCCTTTCGTGACGCTGCCCGGCACGTCCTGGCGGGTGCAGCGCGGCACGCGGGCCGATGCCGGGCGCGGCGCCCGCGTGGTGGAGACGCTGGAGGATACACCCTTCTACGCGCGCTCGGTGCTGGAAACGCACTTGTTGGGCGAAACCGCCACGGCGGTGCATGAAAGCCTGTGCCTGGACCGCTTCCGTTCAACCTGGGTGCAGGCCCTGCTGCCCTTCCGGATGCCGCGTGCCTTGCGCTGACGCCGCGCAGCGCGAATGGGTTCCAAGGGCCTTGTGGCCCTTGGTGGGGTCGAGGGGCAAAGCCCCTCGCCTTGCTTCCGGTCAGCCTTCTCCCGGCTGACCGCTGAAGGTAACGATGATTTCCTCGTCGCGCACCACGAACTGGCAGGCCAGCCGGTACGGCGGCGGGATGTCGCGCACTTCCGCGTCCTCGATCTGGGCCTGGGTGATCCGGCCCATTTCCTTCAGCCTGTCCTTTTCCTTCTCGGTCAGGGCCATTCCCATCTTGGGCTTGCCCTCGACGTAATCGACCTTGATCAGACAGGAGCCACACTCGCCGTCGCGGCAGTCATGCGGCAGTTTGACGCCGTTCTTCTCGGCGACGCTCAACAAGGTATGGGTATCGCCGGCGGTCGCATAGGCGCGCACATCGCGGTGCAGGGTGGGGGACGTGAAAGTCACGACTGGCATTTTACTCTCCTGTGGAGGGTGTGCGCCGGCGTCCCAAGTGAAGGCTTTGCCTTCCTGGCTTTACGTGCCTTCTTTTTGTACGGAAATGTTCCAAGTACTTCCGGCCGGCGCGCGTTGATCTGGATCAACGCGCGCACGGGGGAAGATCAGCGCGACCAGGCGATCTCGAAGACGCAGGCGTGGCCGCCCTTCGCCTCGCAACTGGTTTCCGTCACACGGGAACGCCGATGCACCAGCACGCGGAAGAGTCGTTCAAACGTGCCGGCGTAGAAGTCGCAGAGCGGCTCCTGCGCCGTGGCGCCGCGGCAGATCGGGCAGCGCGCGATCGTCACGCGCACCGGCCGGCCGGTTTCGGCGGTAAAGCTGCCGCTGCCCGCGAAGGTCCAGGCGTGGCGGCTGATGGCATTGAGCAGCACGCGCGCGGCCAGTAACGGCGGCAGGATGTGCAGCAGCCATTGCACCGGTCGCGGGATGCGATGTGCCAGCAGGTAATCGGCGGTGCGCACCCCTGCCGCGAAGGCGATCTCGTGTGCCCGCGGCAGCCCGAGAGTGGCGCGCAACGCCTGTTGCAACGCCGTAACCTCGGTTTCGTCGACCATGCGCTCGGGCATGGCGGCGAGGTAATGGTCCAGTCCGGCGGCGCGGAAGAGATCGGCCGTGGCCGCCTCCCCCGCTTCCGCACGCAACACCTCGGCCACCCGGATGATGGCGTTGGGCCCGATCCGCGCCGGCCCGTCATGGGCCGGCGCATCGGCATGCAGCGTCACGCGACGCCGCCCCGGCTCAGGGCTGGGCCGCTTGCTGCGGCGCGGCCTTCGGCGCCGCAGCCGCTTCCTCGGGTTCCTCGTAGACCAGGTCGTTCGGCGCGCCGCAGGCGGAGACCGGGACTTCCTTGATCCGCCGCTGCGGCTTTTCCTGGTAGACGAGGTCGTTCGGCGCGCCGCAGGCGGAGATCGCCACCTTGGGCGTGCCCTTGAAGTCGATGTCGGCGGCCAGTTCCGGACGCGCCGTCTTCAGCTCGGCGATCTGCTCGCGGGTCAGCACCCTGGTCTCGTCGAAGCCGAGATCGACCTCAGCCGACATACCCTTGTACTTGATACGCTCGAGATCGTAGAAGCGCTTCTCCCAGGTGGTCTTGGCGAAGGCCTTCAGGCAGCCGAGCATGTATTTCCGCTTGTACTTGTCGCGGATCCACGGATAGCTGAAGAAGGTCTTGCGCATGTAGAAGCGCGCATAGTTCTTCAGCACGCCCTTCAGCACCTGCTCGCGGGTCATCCCCTCGGGCTTCATGATGGGCGTGACGAAGTTGTACTTCGAGTAGTCGCGCACCTCGACCTTGTCGCCGAGATCCTCGAACAATTCGGCGAAGGGCCAGGGCGTGTAGCAGTTCCAGTTGACCATGTCGGGGGCCCAGTCCAGCGCCAGCCGGTAGGTTTCCTCGATGGTCTCCGGGGTCTCGTTCTCGAGCCCCATGATGAACTGGACCTCGGCGACGATGCCGGCGTCCTTGAGCAGCTTCACCGCGAGCTTGTTCTGCTCGACCGTGGTTTCCTTGCGGAACAGGTCAAGCTTGAGCTGCGCCGCCGCCTCGGTGCCGAGCGAGACATGCACCAGCCCCGCCTTGCGGAACATCGGCAGCAGGTCGCGGTCGCGCAGGATGTCGGTGACGCGGGTGTTGATGCCCCACTGCACCGGCAGGTTGCGCTCGATCAGCGCCTCGCACAGGCGGATGAACTTCTTGCGGTTGATGGTGGGTTCCTCATCCGCGAGGATGAAGAAGCCGACCTTGTGCTCCTTGACCAGTACCTCGATCTCGTCGACGAACTTCTTCGGATCGCGGGTGCGGTACTGGCGCCAGAACTTCCACTGGCTGCAGAACCGGCAGGTAAAGGGGCAGCCGCGCGCGAAGTTCGGCACCGCCACGCGGCAGTTCAGCGGCACGTAGATGTATTTGTCCCATTCAAGCAGGGACCAGTCCGGCGTCAGGCTGTCGAGGTCCTTGATCACCGGATGCGCCGGCGTCGCGACCAGTTGCCCGTCCTCGAGGAAGGCGAGCCCCTTGATCTCGCGCCGCTGCGCCAGATGCGTGCCGTCCTTGATCGCGCGCATCAGGTTGACGCAGATCTCCTCGCCCTCGCCGCGGACGATGTAGTCGATCCACGGCGCCTCGCTGAGCACCTGCGCATACATGAAGGTCGGGTGGATGCCGCCGAGCACGGTGACCGCGTTCGGCGCCGCTTCCTTGGCGATCTTCAGGGTCGTCTGCGCCTGGTAGATCATCGGCGTGATGGCGGTGGCCATCACCACGTCCGGCTGGTTCTGCCGGATGATCTCGCGCAGGCGGTCGTCGTCGATGTAGTTGGTCATCGCGTCGACGAAACGGATATTTTCGATACCCGCTGCCTTCAGCGCGCCACCGACATACGCCACCCAGCCCGGCGGCCAGTTTCCGGCGATCTCGGCGCCGCCTGCGTGATAGTTTGGCTGGATCATCAGCACGCGCATGAGCGACCTCCCGCCGGGCTTCTACAATGGAATTGGCGGGAACTAACCGCTCCCCGCCTCGCCTTCCTTGATCCAGGTCAAGCTGTTCCGCATCGGACCGCGAGGCGGGTTAAGAATTCTCCATGCGGCGACTGCGAACTTCGGTGAAGCGCAACGGCTCAGCGTGGCAGCGGGATGATGCGGTAGCGGGTGTTGATCGAGAACCACACGCCGTAGCCGAGCAGCATGAACAGGAAGCCGCCCAGATCGAAGAAGGAGAAATGACGGCCGCCATCGACAGCCATGTAGGACGCGGTCACCTCAAGTGCCGCCAGCACCAGGACGATCTGGATGATCGGCCGCATCGCCAGGGCAAAGCCCGCGAGCGAGGACATCTTCGGCGTCACGCCCGCCGCCACAGCCGCATGCCAAGAGGCGATCGCCGCACGACGCTTGCGCAGCGCGGAGAAGATCATCCACGCCCCGGCTGCAAACAGGATGGCTCCGGCCCAGTACCGCATCGCTTTTCCCCTTTCTGATGCGGCGCCGGGGCAGGGTGCGCCCTTACTGGGCGATTTCCACCGCCCGTCGCCGCTGTTCCGGCTGCTCCATGCGTTCGAGACGTTCGAGCTTGTCGAAGAGCTGCAGCACCCACGCGACCTTGTGGCCAACGGACGGCTCGGGCACTTCGGGAAACAACGGCCCGCTTTCGCGCGGCGGCGGTGCGTTGATGATCGCATCCACCAGGAAACGCGCCTCTTCCACCGCCGGCCGCTTCGCGTTGCGCGAGACGCCGACCGGGCCGGCGAGCGCGCGCGCGAGCAGCCGCGCCTTGCGGCTGCCCGACACCACGGCGCGGCGGGAGACGGAATCGTAGCCGGCCCGCGCCACCTCGCGGCCGATCTCCGCATACAGGTAACGCGCTGCCCAGATGCCGGGCTGGCAGGCGAGCGGCAGGCAGGCAATGCCGGCACCAGCGCGGGCGTAGAATTCGTCGGCGGCATCGAGCAGGCGCTTCACCACGCCGCCGAGCGCCTCGGTGAAGACCGGCCGCGCCAGGAACGCATCCGGGTCGATGCCGGCCTCGCGCAGCCATTGCCGCGGCAGATAAAGACGGCCGTTGCGCGCATCCTCGCCGACGTCACGGGCGATGTTGGAAAACTGCATGGCGATGCCGAGATCGCAGGCACGCGCCACCACGTCCGGGTCGCGCACCCCCATCAGCATCGCCATCATCGCGCCGACGGTGCCGGCCACGCGCACCGAATAGGCGGTGACGCCGGAGAAATCCTCGTAGATCCGCCCCTCGGCGTCCCAGGCGAAACCTTCCAGCAGGGCCGCGGGAATTTCCTTGGGGATGCCGAAGCGCGCGACGATCTCGGCGAAGGCGCGGTCGGCGGCGATCGGCACGGGCCGGCCGACATAGGCGCGGTCGAGCCGTTCGTACAGCCGCGCCAGCGCACCAGGCAGGTGGCCGTCGATATCGATCGCGTCGTCGGCGACGCGACAGAACGCATAGAGCGCGATGGCCGGGTCGCGCACGCTGCCCGGCAGCAGGAAGGATGCCGCGAAGAAGGACCGCGAACCGCCGCGCAGCAAGGCGCGGCAGGCGGCAAGATCGGCCGCGGTGGCCGGGGAACGTTCAGGTGAAGACACGTACATCCGGGACCACCCTGTCGAGAACCCGCGCGGAGGACAAAACGCCGGGCACCCCAGCTCCGGGATGCGTTCCGGCACCGACGAGGAAGAGGTTCTCGACGTCTTCGCTTTTGTTATGCGGCCGGAAATAGGCGCTCTGCAGCAGCACCGGTTCCATGCCGAAGCCCGCGCCTTTGAAGGAGAGCAGCCGGTCGCGGAAATCCTGCGGCGTGGTGACGCGGGAAGCGACGACGTGCTGCTCGAAGCCCGGGATCAGGTTGGCGTCGAGATAGCGGGCGATCGCCTGCCGGTAGGGTTCGGCCTGCTTCGCCCAGTCGATGTCGGCATCCAAATGCGGCACCGGCGACAGCGCGTACCAGGTGTCGCAGCCCTCCGGCGCCAGCGACGGATCGGTCGCCGTCGGCCGGTGGATGTAGAGGCTGAAATCCTTCGCCAGCACCTTGCGATCGAAGATGTCCTTCAGCAGGCCCTCGTAGCGCGGGCCCAGCATGATCGTGTGGTGCGGCACGTCGTCGTAGCGGCGGTTGGTGCCGAAATACCAGACGAACAGCCCGGTCGAGTAGCTCATCCGCTCGACCTTGCGGTCGGTCCAGCGGCGCCGCACGTCGGGCGGCAGCAGGTGCCGGTAGGTCCAGGCGGAATCGGCGTTGGAGACGACGATATGCGCCGCGATCTCCTCGCCCGTGGACAGCCGCACGCCAACGGCCCGGCCATCCTTGGTCATGATCTGCGACACCTCCGCGCCGTAGCGGATGGCGTTGCCCTGCGTCTCGATCAGCTTGACCAGGCCGCGCACCAGCGCGCCGGTACCGCCGATCGCCCAGTGGATGCCCCAGCGCTGCTGCAGCGATTCGATCATGCCGTAGATCGAGCTGACCCGCAGCGGATTGCCGCCGATCAGCAGCGGGTGGAAGCTCAGCGCGATGCGCAGATGGGGGTGCTTCACATAGCCCGAGACGATCGAGAACACGCTGCGCCAGGCCTGCACGCCGATCAACGCCGGCGCCACCCGCGCCATGTCGGTCAGCGCGCCGAACGGGACGTGGCCGAGTTCCTCGAAACCGACGCGGCACAGCTTGCGGCTGAGCTGCATGAAGCGGTCGTAGCCCTCGACGTCCTCGGGCGAGATGCGCGCCACTTCCGCCCGCACCTTCGCCGGGTCGCCGCAGACATCGAACAGCGTCCCGTCGTCGAAGCGCAGCCGGTAGAACGGGTCGAGCAGCCGCAGGTCGACATCGTCTTCGAGCTTGCGCCCGGCAAGCTGCCAGAGTTCCTCCAGCAGCCAGGGCACGGTGATGATGGTGGGCCCGGCATCGAAGGAGAAACCATCGATCCGGTGCACATAGGCGCGCCCGCCCGGCGCATCGAGGCGTTCGAGCACGGTCACGCGATAGCCGCGCGCACCCAGGCGCACAGCCGCCGCGAGGCCACCGAATCCGCTGCCGATGACCACCGCGTGGGGGGCCGGGCCGGCGTGTCCCGCGCCCGTCAGCGCGGATGCGTGTGTCAGGTCGAGCATGCGGGACGAGTGTAACACCAACTTGACACCCCCCGCCAGTGCCGGCGTGGCTTTTTGGTAATGCCGCAGCAATATCGCCCCCACGGCGCCAGGGCTGAGAACCGCCTCATGGAATGCGCGCGAGGCGACATCACGTCGCCATGCGCGTGACCATGCGGCGGATGGTGCGCAGGCCCAGCGCCGCCAGTCCGGCCACGATCGGCACCGCGACCCCCATCGCCAGCTCGGGATCCACGTACAGGCCGGCCGCCTTCGCGCCCTTGGCCGCATAGCCCACCAGCCCGACCACGTAATAGGTCAGGGCCGCCACCGACAACCCCTCCACCGTGGTCTGCAGGCGGAGCTGGATCTTCACGCGCCGGTTCATCGATTCCAGCACGGCCTGGTTCTGTCGCTCCAGCGTGACATCCACCCGCGTCGACAGCAGCCCGGTCGCCCGCGCCACGCGAAGTGACAAGGATTCCTGCCGTGCCGCCACCGCCGCACAGGTATTCATCGCCGGGGCCAGTCGCCGTTCCGTGAACTCCCGGAAGGTCTGCAGCCCCTCGATGCGCTGCTCACGCAGTTCCTCGATGCGGCGCTGCACCAGCTCGTAATAGGCCGCGGCGGCGCTGAAGCGGTACAGGTTGTCCGCTTCCCGGCTCTCGATCGCCGCCGCCAGCCGGGTCAGCCGGTCGAGCATCTCCGCCTCATCCTCGGAGGCGACATCGATCAGCGAGGCCGCGATCCCGGCCAGCTCGCGCTCGCGCGCGGCCAGATAGGGCGCCAGTTCCCGGGCCACCGGGAAAGCCAGCAGCGCCAGCATGCGGTAGGTGTCGATCTCCAGCAGCCGCTGCACCATGCGGCCGGCCTGGCGATGGGTGGTGCTGCGGTCCAGCACCAGGATGCGGCCGAACCCGTCCGCGTGGATGCGGAAATCGGTCAGCGCCGTCGCCGCCCCGTCCGCGAGCTGGGACCCGACCAGCACGTTGCCGCCGAACAGCTTCGTGGCGATCCCGTCGGTGTCGAGCGGCCCGCGCTTGCCGGAAACCAGCGCCACATGGGTCGCGGTCATCACCTGCCCGGACAGCGTGGCGATCCAGTCCGGCGGCACCGCCGCGATCGCCGGCTCGGCGAAGGGATCCTGCTCGTTCGCCCCGGGCGTGCTGAACAGATAGCGGGTGAACTCGGTATGCTGCTCCCAGCGCACCCGGAAGTTACCCAGGTCGGTGCTGAAATAGGTCGACCCAAGCGGCGGCGGCTCGACGTCGAGCCGCTCGCACAAGTCGCGGATCGGCCGCCAGCCCTCCTCGCGCGACATCCCCTCGGAAAACAGCGCCATGTAGGACAGCCGCAGCGGCGGGCGCAGCGCCTCCGGCGGGCGGGCATGCACCTCGTCATTCAGCTCGCGGCGCTGCGGATGGTCGGAGGGGAGGGCAATGCGTTCCAGCAGGGTGTCAGGCATGGGAGCTCTCCGTATGCGGCGCCGGCAACAGGCCGCTCTCGGTGGCCAGTCGCAGGATCAGTGCGGCGATCTGCTCGGGGTCCTCCTCGTGCGCGAGATGGCCGAGCCTCGGGATGGGGACGACACGCGCCGAGGATAGCAGGGCCTGCACGCGCTGCGCATCCGATGCCGGGATGGTGCGGTCGTTATGCGCCGCCACCAGCACCAGCGGCACCGCCAGCCGGGGCAGATCGCGCTCCAGCGGGCGCAGGTCCCAGTTGGCCATCATCGCCAGCCCCGCGGCGGCATGACCGGGGCTACGAATCAACCTTCGATAGAAATCCACCTGCACCGGCTCCAGGTTCGAGCCGGTGGCACGCAGCAACTGCTCGACCACCTTGCGATCATTGGCCGCCCGCCAGGCGAACAGCCTCGGCGCCAGCGAGGTCGCCGTCAGCAGCCGCGCGATCGGTGAGAACACATGGCCGGGAATGCCGCGCAAAGGCAGCAGCGCGCCGTTGAGGCTGACCAGCAGCCGCGCCGGCAGATGCCCGTCCAGCGCCATGCGCGCCAGGATCGCCGCGCCCGCCGAATGGCCCGCGGCGACCACCGGCCCGGCGCCCAGCGTGTGCAGCAGTTCGGTGACCAGCCCGGCCATGCCGGGCAGCGACAGGCGCTGCGGCGCCGGCGCCTCGGTGAAGCCATGGCCGGGCAGGTCCGGCGCGATCACCCGGAATTGCCGCGCCAGCAAGGGGGCCAGCCCGCGCCAGGAATGGGTGGCGGCGCCGGTGCCATGCAGCAGCAGCAGCAACGGCCCCTGCCCCAGCTCCTGCACATGCCACCGCAGGCCGCCCGCGCGCACGAAGCGGCTCGCCTCCCGGTTCGGCCAATCCCGCCCGTCCCGCTCCCAAACCGGTCTGTCTGCCATCACATCCGCCGCACAGGTGAACACCACGCCTCGCCCTCCCGTCAGCGGATCCGCGCGCGGGGCAGGCGACGCCGGTTCACAGGTATCCCCTTATCAGGGGCGTGCAAGTCCCTGTTCGGACTGCGCGGCCGACTTCACCGCGCGCGAGAGCGTGTCGGCATTGGCGTACGGCAGCGGCAGGTAGCGCGCGCCCATCTCGGCCGCGAGCTTCGCCGCCAGCGGCTGCGGCCGCGGCGAGGTGTCGACCAGCAGCACGGTGATCCGCTCCGCCCGCAGCACCCGGGCCGCGGTCATGGCGTCGGCCTCGGCGCGGGGACGGTCGGGCTTGCCGTCGCGGGCGATATTGGCGCGGCCGTCGGTCATGAAGATCACCACCGGGGTCTGGCCCTTGCGGCGCACCGCGTCAGCCAGCGTCAGCGCCGCGTCGATCGCCGCCGCCACCGGCGTGCCGCCGCCCCCCGGCAACGCCGCCAGGCTGCGCTTGGCCCGCACCAGCGAATTGGTGGGCGGCAGCAGCAGCTCGGCCGCGGTGCCGCGGAAGGCCAGCAACGCCACCTTGTCACGCCGCACGTAGCAATCGGCCAGCAGCAGGTTGACCGCGCCCTTTGCCTCGCCCAGCCGGTGCAGCGCCGCCGAACCGGAGGCGTCCACCACGAAGATCGTGGTGGTCTCGGTGCGCTGCTTGAAGCGGTTGACGCGGAAATCGTCGCGCCGCACCTCGACCCGCTTCGGGCCGTGCGCCGGCCGTTGCGCGGCGGCGGCGGCCGCGGCGGCCTCGCGCCGGCGCAGCGACTGCCAGGGGGCGGCGACGCGCAGCGTCTCCACCAGGTTCAGCCGCGCGCCGGTGCGCGGATCGCCCGCCCGCGTGCCGATCGGCCGGCCACGCTGCTGCGACAGCTTGAGCTGGCCGGCCTTGCCCGAAGAGGGCGAGCGCGCGCGGTTGGAACCGTTCATCTTGAGCTGCGACAGCAACCCGGCCGGAATCGCCGCCTTGGCGGCGGCGAGTACCAGTTCCTGCAGTTCCTGCTCCTGCAGCGGCTCGGCCTTCTCCTGCTCCTCGTTCTGCTCGTCGCTCTGCTCGGGCGGCGGCGGTTCGGGGGGCGGCGGCTCCTGCTCGGGATCGGCCGGCAAGATCGTCGCGCGCGGCCCCAGCACCAGCCTCGCAGCGACACGGGCATCCTCTTCCCCGACCTCGGGTCGCCCGCCCAACGCCGCCGCCGCACGGGCGACCCGCAAGGCCAGGATCGGAGCCCGAATGGAATCGATGCCGAGCGCCATCGCGGTGGAACAGAGCGCCTCGGTCACCTTGTCCGGGGCCGTCACGCCCGGCAGCCGCGCCCGCGCCGCGGCGATGGTGGCGGCAGTCAGCGGCGGGCGGGCGGCGTCCTCCACCCGGATGCCGGTGAAATCGAGATGGAAAGCCAGGCGGTCCAGCAGCGCCGCGGGGGGACGCTCGTCGGGCGACATGCCCTCGTCGAGGGCCACCACGCCGAAGGCCGTGCGCAGCCGCATCGCGATGCCGTCACGCTCGACCAGCACCTCCCCGGCATCCAGCACGGCCGCGAGCCTCGCGGCGATGCCGCCCGGCATGCGTTCGGCGGTGGCAACCATCACCACGCCACCATCCGCCTCGGCCAGCAGGCCCCGCTCGGCGATCGGGCGACCGGCACGCAAGGTGGCAGCCAGGTCCAGGCCACCAAGCAGGCGGCCATCGGTGACATGCACCGGCAGACGGCGCACCGGGGCGCCTTCCGGCAAATATTCACGCACCAGGGCGATCCAGCGCTCGCGCACCGGCCCCGTGAGCGAGCGCAAAGACACACCGCCAACACCGGCAGGGTCCAGGGCGAACAACGCCGCCGCCAACACCACGTCCTCCCAGGGGGACGGGGCGACAACGGACGGGGATGAAGGGGCGCTCATGTCCACGACGACCACCACAGGAAGAAAGGCCAGGGCTCTGCCCTGGACCCGGCAGGGGCCACAAGGCCCCTGCACCCCACTCGTTAGGCGCCGAACTGCTCTTGCAGGGCTCGCTCGACCCGGGTGGTCGCAACCGTCTCGTCGAGCGGATTGCGACGCAGACGATGCCGCAGCGCGGCCGGAGCGACACGACGCAGATGCACGTCGCCGACCACCTTGTCGCCTTCCAGCGCCGCCACCGCACGAGCAGCCCGCACCAGGGTCAGCTCACCACGCAGGCCATCGGTGCCGAGCGCCATGCACAGCTTGGCAGCACGCTCAAGCGTGGCATCGGGCACCTGCACATCGGCGATCCGGTTGCGCGCGGCGACGATGCGGCGACGGATGCGCTCGTCTTCCTTTTTCCAGTGCGCGGTGAAGCCTTCCGGATCGCGTTCGAACGCATCGCGGCGACGCACCACCTCGATGCGCGTGGGCAGGTCCTCGGGCGTGCGCACCTCGACCGACAGGCCGAAACGGTCGAGCAATTGCGGGCGCAGTTCGCCTTCTTCCGGATTACCGCTGCCGATCAACACGAAGCGGGCGGGATGGCGCACCGACAACCCTTCGCGCTCCACCACGTTTTCGCCGGACGCCGCGACGTCGAGCAGCAGATCGACCAGATGATCCTCGAGCAGATTCACTTCGTCGATGTAAAGGAAACCGCGATTGGCGCGCGCCAGCAGGCCCGGCTCGAACGCCTTCACGCCATCGGCGAGCGCGCGCTCCAGGTCCAGCGCCCCCACCACGCGATCCTCGGTGGCGCCCAGCGGCAGGTCGATGACGGGGACCGGCACCTGCGCGCTCTTGGCGGTGCCGCCATGGTCACGCCGCGCCTTGCAGTCCTCGCACAGGCCGCGCTCGCCGGCGGGATCACAGCCATAGCGGCAGCCCACCACGACCTTCATCTTCGGCAGCAGCGCCGCGAGCGCGCGCACCGTCGTGGATTTGCCGGTGCCGCGATCGCCGAAGGCGAGCACGCCGCCGACGGAGGCATCAACGGCTGCGACCAGGAGGGCGAGCTTCATCTCCTCCTGGCCGACGATCGCGGAGAATGGAAACGTAAGAGCCACGGTCATGCCACCCTGCGAAGCCCGGGTCGCCCGGCGAGCAGCCGCTTCGGCTTTGCAGATCGTGTTCCGGGGTCCGGGTGGCACCTGTCGCGGACAGTGCGCCGCGCGACCCACAGTCGAGCCGGCACGGCACCGCTTGCGCCCTCATCCGCCGCCCTGCCACCCTCCGGCCCCGGCTCGGCCCCCCAGCGCTCGTCCTGGGCGACCTCGGCCACTTGGAAGGTGAAGACGAGGAGAGTGTCGGCCCCGAATGATTGCGACGACATGGCACGATGTCGGCGCAACGTCCGCCCGGCGGTCACCGGCCCATGGCGACCGCCGGACGGCGCAGGCCAGTCGGTAGGCCTCAGGCCTTCGGCGCGAAGGCGCCGCACCAGCCGGTCGGGGAGATGTCACCGGCGATGATGGCGCAGGACTTCGGGGCCTGCCAGTGCAGACACTTGTCGCACTGCTGGTCGCCCTTCGGCTTGTCCTGATACATCACGATCGACTTCTCAAGCTTCTGCTGAGCCTTCGCCTCGGTGGCGGCGACGGCGGCGCCAGCCGTCAGAACCGCAACGCCAGCCTGCAGCATGGAGCGGCGAGAAGCCACCATCTTGCAATCTTTGCTCACGTTTAGTCACTCCTCTCTCGTCGGCAGTCGGAGACTTAACGTTTCTGTAAAGTCTTGGCAACGCCTGGACCGAATATCATTCCACCTCCGTCCCGTGACGGAGGTGGAATGCACGGGGAGACCATGCCCAATGGCCTCCGATCCGGACCCTGCGTGCAGGTGCGACCCGTTGGCTCAGGCCGCCCGCTTCAGGCTGAACTGCGACCAGATCTCCGAGAGCGACTGCACCAGATGGTCGATGTCGGCATCGCTGTGCAGCGGCGAGGGCGTGATGCGCAGGCGCTCGGTGCCGCGCGGCACGGTCGGATAGTTGATCGGCTGCACATAGATTCCGTAATTGTCGAGCAGCAGGTCGGTAATCTGCTTGGCCACCACCGGGTCGCGCACCATCACCGGCACGATGTGGCTCGGGTTCTCCAGGTGCGGCACGCCCACCTCGTCGAGCCGGCGGCGCACGGTGCGCACCCGCTCCTGGTGCCGCTCGCGCTCGGCCTGGCTGTTCTTGAGGTAACGGATGCTGGCGATGGCGCCAGCCGCCACCACCGGCGGCAGCGAGGTGGTGAAGATGAAGCCCGAGGCGAAGCTGCGCACGAAGTCGCACATGGCGGCCGAGCCGGCGATGTAGCCGCCACCGACGCCATACGCCTTGCCGAGCGTGCCCTCGATCACCGTCAGCCGGTGCGCGACGCCGTCACGCTCCGAGACGCCGCCGCCACGCTTGCCGTACATGCCGACCGCGTGCACTTCGTCCAGATAGGTCATGGCGTGGTGACGATCGGCCACGTCGCACAGTTCCGCGATCGGGGCAATGTCGCCATCCATCGAATAGACGGACTCGAAGGCCACCAGCTTCGGCCGGTCCGGGTCGAGCGAGGCCAGCTTGCGATCCAGGTCTTCCGGGTCGTTGTGACGGAAGATCATCTTCTCGGCACGGCTGTGGCGCACGCCCTCGATCATCGAGGCATGGTTCAGCTCGTCGGAGAGGATCACGCAGCCCGGCAGCCGGGCGCCCAGCGTGGCCAGCGATGCCCAGTTGGACATGTAGCCGGAATTGAACAGCAGCGCTGCCTCGGTGCCGTGCAGGTCGGCCAGTTCGCGCTCCAGCAGGACGTGGTAGTGGTTGGTGCCGGAAATGTTGCGCGTGCCGCCCGCACCCGCACCGCACTTGTCCAGCGCCTCGTGCATCGCCGCGAGCACCTGCGGCTGCTGGCCCATGCCGAGATAGTCGTTGGAGCACCACACCGTGACCGTCTGGGTCCCGCGCTCGCGATGATGCGTCGCGCGGGGGAAATCACCGCGATGGCGCTCAAGGTTGGCGAACACGCGATAGCGACCCTCCTTGCGGAGGCCGTCTAGCTGCTTATTGAAGATGGCATCGTAGTTCATCCGAGGCCTCCGTTGGGCTTCTTCCCGTTCGCACTTGCGTGATGCTACTCGATACTATTGCCGTATCAAGTATTCGCCGGGGTTAATTTCCGTTCATACCGTCGTTTCCGAGGCGCATGCATCAAATGCCATCTGCAGACGATGCTGATCCACGCGGCGCCCGATGGCGACCACGCGGGCCTCTTCTCCCTCTCGCGCCGCGAATGCGGCCATGCTTGGGCGGCCGCCCGCGACATCGAACCTGATCCAGCCGTCGCGGGTGCGGGCGATCCCTTTCACCCGCTCGACCTCGCCGAAGGCACCACCCGCCGTCGCCTCCAGCACTTCGTCCAACAACGCCGGATCACATGTGCCGGAGAGCACCATGCTCCACGACGTCATGCCCAGGGCTGCCGGCACATGCGCATGCACATGTGCTTCCGCCAGTCTGCCGTGTCCGCCATGGCCATGCGGGGCGTGCGCCGTCTCGTCCGCCTCCGAAGCCCCTGCATCCGTCTCGTCCCGGTGTGGGTCCGCCGCCAGCGCATCCAGAGCGCCGGGACGCACGGCCCCATAGGTCGCGGGCACGACGAGCGCAAGCGGATTCAGGCCATGCAGAGTATGTTCGATCGCACGCAGCTCAGCCGCCGAGACAAGATCGGCCTTGTTGATGACAACCGCATGCGCAAGTTGCACCTGCGCATCGAGCAGCGCATGCATCCTGCCGTAGTCTCGCAGGAACGAGCCGGCATCGACCACCGTGCTGACGCGCAAGGTCTTCACGCAGGCGCGGAGATCACGCCCGTGCAGCACGCCGAGCAACGCGGCGAGATCGGCGACCCCGCTCGGCTCGATCAGCACGCGTGCGGGGCGATAGCGCGCGATCATCGACAGCAGTTGCGCGGACAGGTCCTTGCGCAGCGAGCAGCAGATGCATCCGTTCGGCAGTTCCACCACCTCCGCGCCCCGCCCCCGCAGCAGCGTGGCATCAACGCCGAGGGCGCCGAAATCGTTGACCAGCACCACGGTGCGCTGCGCCGGGTTGGCCTGGTCGAGCAGCCGGCGCATGAAGGTCGTCTTGCCCGCGCCAAGGAAGCCCGCAACGATCTCGATATCGCATTCATGCGCGGCCGGGCGCGAGCGCAGCCCCCAGGCCCACAGCGCCGCCGAGGGGATCGGCAGCACCAGCAACCAGTGTTCCAGGATCGCGAGCGCCAGCATCGCGCCCACGCTCATGTTGCCGGTGACCGTGAAGCCGTCCGCCCCCACGGCGAAGGCCCGCTGGAACACCACCACCGCCGCCACGGTGGACAGCGTGATGGAGAACGGGAACAGCAGGTTCATCGGCTTCTTGGTGAAGAAGCTCTTGAGGAAGGCGACGTGGTCGGGGATGAACTCCTCGTTGAGGTTGCGCACCCCGAGGAAGACATTCAGCTTGGCGCTCTGGTGCATCCACCACAGCACCACGAAGATCCATAGCCCGACCTGGTTCGGCTGCTCCCAGGTCAGCGCCCCCACCACCGCTGCCAGCGCCAGGATCGCCAGTTCGTGCCAGAGGCTCGCCATGATGGCGTGGCCGAAATGGCGCCAACCGGAGCAACCGTCGGCGCAGGTCTCCTTGCGCGGCCCGGTGACGTATCCCAGGTAGAAGCTGACCTCGATCCAGCTCCAGGCGAGCAGCCCATAGGTGAAGGCGGCATAGGCGCCGCCGACGCTGACGTCCCCGCTGCTGTACCACACGCCGTACAGCGAGAACGCCAGCACCAGCGTCGAACCGAGCATCGTCCAGCGATGCGTCCGCCGCGGCAGCCCGTCGAGATAGATCACCACCCCGGTGCTGAACCACCAGACGAACAAGGCATGCAGCGCTGGTGAGAGATATTGCGACATCGGCGCGACGCTGAACCTTGTGAAGGAGCTACCAGGCGGCGGCGAGACGGGTCTGCGCAGGCAATTCGTTGCGCCTGGCAGGAATGAGATAGAGGCGGCCAATGGTGGCCGCCGCAGCGGCGAGCAGGCCGGCCTGCTTCACCCGCCCGACGACACCGCCCTGCGCCTTCGCCGCCGAGAGCGCGCGGGTGATGCGGAACAGCCGGTCGAGGCCACTGCGGAAGGCCGGCGCATCGATATCGAGCGTCAGCGGGAACACCTGCCGGCTGATCTCCGAGCAGACGCGGAAGACGCGATAATCATAGTCGGTGGGATCGATGCCGAGCGCGGCATGGAAGTCCGGCCTGGCATGGTCGCGCACATACATCGTTGTGTACACGGCCAGCAGGAAGAACTTGATCCACAGTTTGTTGAGCCCCGTCAACAGATGCGGGTTGGCGCGCATGACCAGCGCGAAAGCCTCGCCGTGACGGAACTCGTCCTGGCACCAGTTCTCGAACCACTTGAAGATCGGATGGAAGCGCCGCTCCGGGTGACGTTCGAGATGGCGGTAGATGGTGATGTAGCGGGCGTAGCCGATCTTCTCCGACAGGTACACCGCGTAGAAGATGAATTTCGGCTGGAAATAGGTGTATTTCTTCGCGCGCGCCAGGAAACCGAGATCGACGCCGACGCCGAAATCCTTCAGCGTGTCATTGATGAATCCGGCATGCCGCGCCTCGTCACGGCTCATGTAGCCGAACCAGTCGCGGATCTCCGGATTGTGGATGCGCTTCCTGATCTCTGCGTACAGCACGCAGCCCGAGAATTCGGCGGTCACCGAGCTGACCAGGAATTCCAGGAATTCCGCGCGCAGCCCCGGCGACAGGGTCGAGAGATCGACGTCGAATTCGGGAGTGCGGATGAAATGGCCCTTGTTGGTGTCGCGCCGGAACTCGGCCATCAGCTCGTCCCACTCGGCCCGGACGGGACTGATATCAAGGCGGTCCATCGCCGCGAAATCGGTGGTGTAGAAGCGCGGGGTCAGGATCGTGTCCTGGCGCGCCTGGTGTGTGGTTTCGTTCAGTGCCGGACGGAACGCGGCTGCGTCCATCGCATTATCTCCCCCGTTGGAATCCCACTTCGTAAAGCTCCGTCAGCTCGAAGGGGGCGCGGATCTTCGTCCACAGCCTCCCGAGCCATGACGCGCGCACGACCGTGGCGCGGCATTGCAGCGACACGCGGTCGCCGAAGCGGATGTCGGTGGGAATGCCATGCACGATCACGCTGTCACCCGGACGGATCTCGATCCCGTCGGGGATGGCGTGGGCATGCAGGCTTTCGGGGGTTTGTTCGATCTCGACCGTACAGGTCACGTCGACGGTCCGACGGCCGAAGATCATGGTGTGGCGCTCCTCCCGGAGAGCAGGCGTCCAAAGGCCTGCACATTGCTGGAGCCGAAGGCTTCCAGATCGACGCGGCGACCGGTGGCGACATCCTCGAGCGTCAGCCGTCCGTCCGCCCATCGGGTCAGGCGGAACGGCGCGACCGCGCCGAGATCGTCGCGCTTACGCTCGCGCGCCAGTCCGCGCAGCGTGGCGCGGGTAAATCCGTTGGTGCCGGGTGCGAGCACCTCGACGGTGCTGCCATCCTCGGCACTGATCACGACGATGCTGCCATCGGGCCGGTCCTCGAACCGCAGATCGCGGGAGGCAACCGGCGCGGCGGTCGGCGCGAAGACTTCCGTGCTGCCGCTGAGACGCGTCGCCGCGGCAAGGGTGATGGTGAAGGCAATGAGCAGACCCGCCCCGATCAGGACGCCACGAGGGATCGGACGGTTGTGGAACGGATCACTCATCGGGGTCGGTCGTCCTCAGGCCGCGGATGCGGCAGGCGAAGCCGGGGAATCGGGATCGGACACGGGGGTACGGGTCGCCATATCATCGGACAGGGCGCGGGCCAGCAACGCGGCGACCTTGTCGGCGTCAGGGATGCTGCGCAGCATCGGCTCGGCCCGGCGCAGGCGCCACGGCCGCACATGCGGCCAGAGCAGCACCCAGGGGACGCTGTCATCAGCCATCAGGGTCAGCGGAATGTCGCCGGTCCCATCACGCCGCCGGCGCAGCCCGGCCGCCTTGATACGACGGAACGGCAGGTTGATGGAGCCCGGGAAGGCCACGCCGACCCGCAGCACCACGCGCCGGTTGGTGATCGTATAGGTGGTGCTTCGTGCGATCGCCCAGGCGAAGGCCGAGAACAAGCCGATCGCGGTCGCGGCCACCAGCACCAGCCAGAACGCGGCTGCCACGACGTCGTCAGCCGGCACGCCGTCGTTGATGTTGGAAGCCACCTGCCAGGTCAGCAGCAGCGCGAAATAGAGCGCGATCTTGCGGACATGGAAACCCCACCTGGCCAGGGCGCCCCAACGGGGCGCCCCTTGCCAGAGGATCTTCTCACCGTCCGGGAGGCGCTCCGGGAGGCCCCGAACCGGCTTGTCCTCTTGCTCGTTCAAGCCAGCGGTTCCTGACGGGCGGGGACCGCATAGAGGTGACCACCGGCGTAGTAGCCGGCAATCTTGTCCTCTTCGAGCAGCGTGATGACATCGGGGTTCTTGATCGCCGGAACGCCGGCGAACTGCGCCGCGGTGATCGAGGCCACGGTCACGCGCTGCGCGGTGTCGTCGACCACGGCCAGGCGCGCCGGCAGGATCACGGTGCGACCGTCATTCAGCTTGACGTCGTAGTAGTAGACCTGCGGTTCGGCGCGATCGACCCACGCCTCGGTAATCTTGCCGGCCACGACGCCATCGGTGGCAACGACCGGATAGCCGCGCGGATCCGGATCCTCCGGGTCGAGCGAGAACTCGGGCGCGGCGCGCAGCGGCACCAGGCGGGGCTCGCCTTCCCAGGTGGTGTCGGGCTCGTCGGCGCGATCGGCATAGGAAGCCGGGCCGACCGCGTCACGCAGCGGATCGCCGGTCGGAACCGCCGGCGCGCCCTCGGCCGGGTCGGTCTTGCTGAGCGCCAGCGTGCGGGCCTTCTCGGCGCGCGGCAGGGTCAGGGTGCTGCCGTCCTGCAGCAGGTAGGTCTTCGGCTCCGGCGTCGCCGGGAACAGGCCATGGGTGGTCTCGCCGCCCTCGGCCAGAAGCGGATAGCCTTCACGCTTGTCCTCGCGCCGCAGGTAGACGACCAGCCCCGCGAAGAAGAGGATGAACGCCCACAGCGTGAGCTGTGCGACGTCGAAATAGGCAGTAATTGCGCCGGTTTGCATGTGCTTACCTCGGCTGAACAGTGGGAAGAAGTACGGCTCAGGTGGTCAGTTCCAGCGTCGGCACGCGCTGCTTCGCGGGGCGGACGAGCGGAGCGAGTGCGACGAGAGTGGCAACGAGCATGACGATCTCGATGCCGTAGACGACGCCGTATCCCGTCACCGGGACGGCGAGAGAAGGCCCGAATACGCCCTGTTCCGCAAGCGCCGAGACAATGTCCCGGACGACGCCGCCGAGGGCGATCGCCGCACCGGCGGCGAAGGCCTGCACGGCACCCCAGGTGCCGAGCGCAAGGCCGGTCAGACCGCCCTGCGCCTGCCCCATCGCCGCCGACAGCGTGCCGACGATGAACAGGGCACTGCCGAAGCCGATCAGCGCCGTGCCCAGGCCGAACGGGATGGCCGAATAGAGCCGGGCCGCCGACAGCACGCAACTGAAGGCCACGATCCCGCCGAGCACCCCGATGGCGGCCAGCCGGTACGGCGGCATGCCACGGTTGAGCAGCCGCGCCGACAAGGCGAAGCCGCACAGGCCGCCCACCGCGAGCAGCGCGGTCAGGATGGTGGTGGTGCCGACCGCCAGGTGCAGGATCTGGCCGCCGAAGGGTTCGAGCAGCACGTCCTGCGCCTGGAAGCCGAAGGTGCCCAGGCCGACCACGACCAGGGCACGGACCGACTTCGCCTCGTGCATGAAGACCGACCAGGCCTCACGGAAGGCCGGCGGCTTCGGCGCGCTTTTGTTGTTGAGCTGGTAGGCGGGGTTGCGCGCCTCCTGCTTCCACAACGCGATGAAGTTCAGGAACATGGTGACCACGGCCGCGGCCTGGATCACCTGGATCAGCCGGAACGGGCTGAAATCGTGCAGGGCGATGCCGAAGGCAACGGCGCTGACCACCATGCCCACCAGCAGCATGCCGCAGAGCAGCGTGACCACCTGCGGATGCTTGTCCTGCGGCGCGATGTCGGTGGCGAGCGCGAGGCCGATGGTCTGCACCGTGTGCAGGCCCGCGCCGACCAGCAGGAAGGCCAGGGCCGCCGCTGCCTGCCCGAAGATCGGCGGCGCGGTGGTATCACCCGAGAGCAGCATCAGCGAGAACGGCATGATCGCCAGCCCGCCGAACTGCAGCAGCGTGCCTTTCCACAAATAGGGCAGGCGCCGCCAGCCCAGCACCGAACGGTGCGTATCCGACTTGAAGCCGATCACCGCCCGGTACGGGGCCAGGATCAGCGGCAGCGAGATCATCACCGCCACCAGCCAGGCCGGCACGCCGAGTTCCACGATCATCACGCGGTTCAGGGTGCCGATCACCAGCACCACCGCCATGCCGACCGTCACCTGGAACAGCGACAGGCGCAGCAGACGGCCGAGCGGCAACTCGGCGGAGGCGGCATCGGCGAAGGGCAGGAAAGCGGGATTGATCCGCCCCCAGTTCCTCGCGAAGGACAACCTGCTCATCGGGGCACGAGCTCCAGGGCCTGGGACGTGTAGAAGCCTCGCACGATGCGGCGGGTCCGCCCGGCCTGCCAGGCCGACAGGGCGGGATTGCCGTCGATCAGCCGCAGCAAGGTCTTCTCGGCTACCGGCTCGATCGCCGGGGCCCGGTCGCTGCGGGGAAAAAACTTTCCTGCCGCGTGCATGGCCGCCAGCAGGATGGTCCGCGGCGCAAAGGTAAACACCACCGAATGCCTGGTCCGGTCGGCCAGGGTTGCCAGAACGTTGACGATGTCCGGAGCGTGGTAATGGATCAGGCTGTCCATGGCGACCACGTGGTCGAAGGACCCGAGCGCGGGGTCGAGCATGTCGCCGACCTTGAACTCCACCGTGCCGTCGCCGGTTTGCCCTTCGGCCCGTTCACGCGCCATGTCGACGAGGCTTGCCGCGACGTCGATCGCCACTACATGAGCCCCACGGCGCGCCGCCTCGACCGCGAGCGCGCCGGTGCCGCAGCCGGCATCCAGCAGCCGCCGCCCGTGCAGATCGGCCGGCAGCCAGTCGAGCAGGGTGGCGCGCATCTCCTCGCGCCCGGCGCGGACGGTGGCCCGGATGCCGGAAACCGGCGCATCCGAGGTCAGGCGCTTCCACGCTTCCGACGCGGTGCGGTCGAAATAGGTGGTGAGCTGGCCGCGCCGCTCCTGGTAGGTGGTGGAGGGCATCAATCGAATCCCAGCAGGTCGAAGATCTGGCGGTCCTTCAGCGGCGTCGCGATCGTCGGCGGCGTGCCGGCCCAAAGCGTCGCGGCGAGCTGCAGGTATTCCTGCTGCACCCGCTCCACTTCCGGGGTCGGCTCCATCTCGAACAGCGTGGCCTTCTTCAGCCGCGAGCGACGCACCACGTCCAGATGCGGGATGCGGGCGACCGTACGCAGCCCGACCGCCTCGTTGAACTTGTCGATCTGGTCGGTGGCGTCCGAGCGGTTGGCGATGACGCCGCCGAGCCGCACCTCGTAGTTCTTCGACTTCGCCTGGATCGCCGCGACGATGCGGTTCATGGCGAAGATCGAATCGAAGTCGTTGGCGGTGACGATCAGCGCGCGCTGGGCGTGCTGCAGCGGGGCCGCGAAGCCGCCGCACACCACGTCGCCGAGCACGTCGAAGATCACCACGTCGGTGTCTTCCAGCAGGTGGTGCTCCTTCAGCAGCTTCACCGTCTGCCCGACGACATAGCCGCCGCAGCCGGTGCCCGCCGGCGGGCCGCCCGCCTCGACGCACATCACCCCGTTATAGCCCTCGTAGACGAAATCCTCGGGGCGCAGTTCCTCGGGGTGGAAATTCACCTGCTCCAGCACGTCGATGACGGTGGGCACCAGGCACTTGGTCAGAGTGAAGGTGCTGTCGTGCTTGGGATCGCAGCCGATCTGCAGCACGCGCTTGCCAAGCTTGCTGAAGGCGACCGAGAGGTTGGACGAGGTCGTGCTCTTGCCGATGCCGCCCTTGCCATAGATGGCGAAGACCTTGGCCGTGCCGATCTGCAGGGTCGGGTCCATCTGGACCTGGACGCTGCCTTCGCCGTCCGGGCGGGAGGGCGTCGCGCCGCCGCCGCGGATCAATGTCGTGATCGTCATGCCGCCACCCCCACGTTTATGCCTTCGAGCTTGTCCTCGAGCTCTTCGCCGGCGCGGCGCAGGCTCTCCATCGTCGCCTCGTCCGGTGTCCAGTAATTGCGCTCGCTCGCCTCGATCAGCCGGTTGGCGATCTTGGCCGAGGCGGTCGGGTTCAGGGCGGCCATGCGCTCGCGCATCTCAGGGTCGAGCACGTAGGTCTGCGCCAGTTGCTGGTACACCCACGGTGCCACCTGCCCGGTGGTCGCCGACCAGCCCATGGTGTTGGTCACGTGCGCCTCGATCTGCCGCACGCCTTCATACCCGTGCGCCAGCAGCGCCTCGTACCATTTCGGGTTCAGCGCGCGGGTGCGGGTTTCCAGCGCCACCTGCTCGGAGAGCGTGCGCACCGTGCCCTCGCCGCGGGTCTGGTCGCCGATATAGACCGAGGTCGCGCCGCCGCGCGCCCGCCGCACCGCGCCGGTGATGCCGCCGAGCGTGTCGAAGTAGTTGTCGATGGTGGTGACGCCCAGCTCCACCGAGTCGAGGTTCTGGTAGGTGACGTCGACGCTGTTGAGCATGTGCGCCAGCACCTTGTCGCTGCGCGCCGGCCGCCCCGATACGCCGTAGGCGAAGCCCTTGCGCTTGATGAAGGCGTCGGCCAGCTCGTCCTCGTCGTTCCAGGCGCCGTTCTCCAGCATCTGGTTGACATTGGCGCCATAGGCGCCGTCGGCGTTGCCGAACACGCGCAGCGCGGCTTCCTCGATCGTGCCGCCATTCGTCGCCTGGAAGGCCAGCGCGTGCTTGCGGATGAAGTTTTGCTCGATCGACTCGTCCGCCTGCGCGGCCAGCAGCGCCGCCTCGGCGAGCAGCTTGGTCTGCATCGGCAGCAAGTCGCGGAAGATGCCCGAGAGCGTGATGATGGCATCGACGCGCGGCCGGCCCAGCTGTTCCAGCGGCACCAGCTGCGCCCCGGCGAGCCGCCCGTAGCTGTCATGCCGCGGCTCGGCGCCCATCAGCCAGAGCGCCTGCGCGATCGGCCCGCCCTCGGTCTTGATGTTGTCGGTGCCCCACAGCACCATCGCCACCGTCTCCGGCAGGCCGTTGCCGTCGGCGACATGGCGCGCCAGCAGGCGTTCGGCCTGGCGTGCCCCGTCCTTGACCGCGAAGGCGCTGGGGATGCGGAACGGGTCGAAGCCGTGCAGGTTGCGTCCGGTCGGCAGGATCTCCGTCGTGCGCAGCAGGTCCCCACCCACCACCGGACGGATATAGCCGCCATCCAGCGCATGCAGGATCGCCGGCAGCTCGTGGTCGGTGGCCATCAGCGCGTCGAGCTCGGCGCGGCGCACCGGATCGGTGACCCCGGCCGCTTCCAGCATCTCGGCCCGCTCCGCCGGGGTGGGCGGCGTGCCCACCACGTGCAGCCCGTGCGGGATCAGCGTGTATTCCAGCTCCAGCAGCGCCTGGCCGAGCTTTTCGATCTCCGGCGCGGCATCGGCGCCCCAGACCGGCTCGGCCGCGGCCAGTTCCACCTGCACCGCCTGCGCATGCACCAGCGCGGCCAGCGAGGCGCGCTGCTCCGGATCGGTGTCGGGATCGAGCTGGCGCCAGCGGTCCAGCGAGGCCTTCAGGTCGAGCAGGCCACGATACAGCCCGGCATGGGCGATCGGCGGCGTCAGGTAGCTGATCAGCGTGGCCCCGGCGCGGCGCTTGGCCAGCATGCCCTCGGACGGATTGTTCGAGGCATACAGGTAAAGGTTTGGCAGCGTGCCGATCAGCCGGTCGGGCCAGCAGGTGCCGGACAGGCCGGCCTGCTTGCCCGGCATGAACTCCAGCGCCCCATGCGTGCCGTAATGCAGCACCGCATGCGCGCCGAAATCCTCGCTAAGCCAGTGGTAGAACGCGACGAAGGCATGGGTCGGGGCGAAGCCGCCCTCGAACATCAGCCGCATCGGGTCGCCCTCGTAGCCGAAGGCGGGCTGGACGCCGACGAAGATGTTCCCGAAGCGCTCGCCCAGGATGAAGATGTCGCGGCCGTCGGTGTTGTGACGGCCCGGCGCCGGGCCCCAGGCGGCCTCGACGTCACGCAGCCAAGGGGTGCGGCGGACATGCGTGTCCGGATCGACCTTGGCGGCGACATTGGCCGGCATGCCGTAGCGCGCGGCATTGCCTTCCAGCAGGCGGGCGCGCAGCGCGTCCACGCTCTCCGGCACCTCGACCTGGTAGCCGGCCGCCGCCAGCGCGCGCAGCGTGTTGTGCAGCGATTCGAACACCGCCAGGTACGCCGCGGTGCCGACCGTGCCGGCATTGGGCGGGAAGTTGAACAACACGATCGCCACTTTGCGCTCGGCCCGCGCCGCCCGCCGCATCGCCACGATCCGGGCGACCCGGCCCGCCAGCGCCGCTGCGCGCTCCGCATCCGCGCTCATGTTGCGCGTGCAGTTCTTGCGGTCGGTGCGGGCGCAGGCGTTGCAGCGGGCATTGTCACCCGGCACGCCGCAACGGCCGCCGAAGGTCATCGGCAGGATCGCGCCGTCCAGCTCGGGGATCGCCACCATCATGGTGGCCTCGACCGGCATCAGCCCGCGCGGATCGGCCTGCCACTGCTCCAGCGTCTGGAACTCCACCGGATGCGCCGCGACATAGGGCACGTCCAGCTTCGCCAGCAGCGCCTCGGCCGAACGGGCATCGTTGTAGGCGGGGCCACCAACCAGGGAGAAGCCGGTCAGCGAGATCACGGCATCGACGGTGGCGACGCCGTCGCGCATGAAGAAGCGCTCGACCGCCGGCCGTGCATCCAGCCCCGAGGCGAAGGCGGGGATCACCCGCAGCCCCTTCGCCTCCAGTGCCGCGATCACGCCGTCATAGTGGCCGGCATTGCCGGCCAGCACGTACGAGCGCAGCACCAGCAGACCGACTGTGCCCGCCTTGCCCCCGGCCGGCAGGTGATCGATGCGGTCGGTGATCCGGCCCTTGGCCGCGGGGTGGTAGACGCCGATATCGGGATAATCGACCGGAGCGGCGGCGCGCAGCCTGCCGCGCAGGCCCTCGCGCGGGCCGGCGGCGTAGCGGTCCACCAGCAGGCGGATCATGTTGGCCATGTTCTCTTCCGAACCGGCCAGCCAGTACTGCAGCGACAGGAAATAGGCACGCACGTCCTGCGCCGTGCCGGGGATGAAGCGCAGCAGCTTGGGCAGCTGGCGCAGCATCTTCATCTGGCCCTGGCCGCTGGTGCCGCCTTCGGAGGAAGGCTTGCCGCGCAGGCGCTTCAGCCATTCCAGCGCGCCCAGCGCCTCGCCGGACATGTTGAACCGGCCGACGCGCGTCAGCCGCACGATCTCGGCCGCCGACAGCAGGCCGATCATGGCGTCGCACTGCTCGCGCCGCGCCTTCAGCGCCGGCAGCACCGCGCGCACATGCTCGTCGAGGAAGAGCATGGCGGCGATGATGATGTCGCCGCGGGCGATGTCGTCGAGACAGGCCTGCAGCACCACCGGGTCGTTCGCCCATTCATCGGCGGCGTGCACGACCAGGTGCAGACCCGGCAGCTCGGCCCGCAGGGCTGTCACCGCCCGCTCCGCGGCCCCCGTGAGATGGCTGTCCATCGTCACGACGACGACGCGGACCGGCGTGTTGTCAGCGGGCGTAGTGCGCTTTCGCATCGTACAGGGTCTCGACGGTGATCAGTGACACACCACGTTCCTGCGCGAAGCGCTCGGTGTTACGGCGAGCCTTGCCACGCACGAAGAACGGGATCTTCTGCAATTCACGCTCGGCATCGGGCGCCCAGGAGGGCGGTCCGCCGGGCGGGCTCGCGGCTGCCGGCGTGGCCGCGACCGCGACCGCCGGCGCGGGAGAAGGCATGGGCGGGGACTCAGCCCGGCGCTCGACGGCGCCGCCGAGATGCGACGGCGCGGCGGCGTCGTGGAACTCGAAATCTTCGCGGAACATCGTCAGCAGATGCTCCTCGAGCCCCATCATCAGCGGGTGGACCCAGGTGTCGAACAGGACGTTGGCGCCTTCGAAGCCCATCACCGGCGCGTAGCGGGCCGGAAAGTCCTGCACGTGAACCGGCGCCGAGATCACCGCGCAGGGCACGCCCAGGCGCTTGGCGGTATGGCGCTCCATCTGGGTGCCCAGCACCAGCTCGGGATGGGCTTCCGCAATCTTCGCCTCGACCTCGAGATAGTCGTCGGTGATCAGCGGCTCGACATCGTAGCGCTTGGCCGCCTCGCGCAGGTCGCGGGCGAATTCGCGGCTGTAGGTGCCCAGGCCTACCACCTGGAAGCCCAGTTCCTCGCTGGCGACGCGGGCCGCGGCGATGGCGTGCATGGCGTCGCCGAAGATGAACACCCGCTTGCCGGTCAGATAAGTGGAGTCGACCGAACGCGAGTACCAAGGCAGGCGCGACGGGATCTCGGCCAGGATGGGCTCGGGATCGGTGCCGGCCAGCGCCGCCACCTCGCGCGCGAAGTCGCAGGTACCGCCGATGCCGATCGGCACCGCCTTGACGGCGGGCTGGCCGAAGCTGCGGTGCAGCCAGGACGCGGCGATGCCGGCGATCTCCGGATACAGCACGACGTTGAAATCGGCCTCGCCCAGTCGCGCCAGGTCGGCGGGGGTGGCGCCGAGCGGGGCCACCACGTTGACGTCGACGCCGAGCCGCCCGAGCAGGTGGGTGATCTCCTGCACGTCGTCGCGGTGGCGGAAGCCGAGCGCGGTCGGCCCGAGCAGGTTGGCCCGCGCCCGTTCGCCCGGCGCGCGCGCCGGCCGCTTCGTGCCGGGCGGCGGCACCTTCGCGCCGGCGAAGGCGCGCACCAGCTGATAGAAGGTTTCGGCCGCGCCCCAGTTTTCCTTGCGCTGGTAGGACGGCAGTTCCAGCGGCACCACCGGCACCGGCAGGCCGGTGGCACGGGCGAGCCCCGCCGGGTCGTCCTGGATCAGTTCGGCGGTGCAGGACGCACCGACCAGCAGGGCCTGCGGCCGGAAGCGCTCATAGGCCGCGCGCAGCGAGGCCTGGAACAGCCCGGCGGTGTCGCCGCCGAGGTCGCGCGCCTGGAAGGTGGTATAGGTGACCGGCGGCCGTTTCGACCGCCGCTCGATCATGGTGAACAGCAGGTCGGCGTAGGTGTCGCCCTGCGGTGCGTGCAGAACGTAGTGCACCCCCTCCATCGCGGTCGCGACACGCATCGCGCCGACATGAGGAGGACCCTCGTATGTCCAGACCGTGAGCTGCATGATCTCAAACCCGCAGCCGCGTGCGTCGGATCAGCGGCCGCATGAAAAGTTCGGCGAGGTCGGCGGCCTGGTCGTAGCCCTGTACGGGCGTGAACAGCAACTCGATCGACCACTTGGTGGCGATGCCCTCGGCTTCCAGCGGGTTGGCGAGGCCAAGCCCGCAGACCACCAGATCGGGCCGCGCCGCGCGGCAGCGGTCGAGCTGGGCATCGACGTCCTGCCCTTCGCTCAGCGTGATGCCGGCGGGCAGCAGGGCGAGTTCCTCGGCCATGTGCTGACGGTGCAGGTAGGGCGTGCCAACCTCGGTCAGTTCCATGCCCAGCTCGCGTGCGAGGAAGCGCGCCAAAGGCAATTCGAGCTGGGAATCGGGGAAGAAGAAGATCCGCTTGCCGGCTAACTGCGCGCGGGCACGTTCCAGCGCCCCGCGTGCCCGCTGCTCGGCCATCGCGGTGGCGCTGCGGAAGCGCGCGGCATCGATGCCGAAGGCATTGGCCGCCGCCTGCAGCCACAGCGTGGTGCCCTCGACCCCGAGCGGGAAGGGCGCCGGAAGGCGGGTCGCCCCCCGCTTTTCCAGCAGGCGCGCCGTGTCAGACAGGAAAGGTTGCGCCAGCAGCATGCGGGTGTTCGGCCCGACCGCCGGCAGCGCGGTCGCCCGCCGCGGCGGGAAGAACCGGACATCCTCGATGCCCATGGCACCGAGCAGCCGCGTGAGCTGGTCTTCCACAACCTCCGCGAGTGCCCCCACGACCAGCAGCGACGGCGCCGCGTCCGGCGCGTCCACTGGCAGGCTTGGCACCAATGCGGCGAGACAGGCGTCCTCGCCTTGCGTGAAGGTGGTTTCGAGTCCGCTGCCGGAATAGCTGAGTACGCGGACGTCGGGCGCGAACCGTTCCGATAAACGCAGGGCTGCCCTCGACAAATCGAGCTTGATCACCTCTGACGGGCAGCTTCCCACAAGGAATAGAAGCCTAATATCAGGGCGTCGCTCGATCAGGCGGGTGACCACACGATCGAGTTCGGCATTGGCGTCGGCCAGGCCGGCGAGATCACGGTCCTCGATGATCGCGGTGGCGAAACGCGGCTCGGCGAAGATCATCACGCCGGCGGCGGACTGGATCAGGTGGGCGCAGGTACGCGAGCCCACCACCAGGAAGAAGGCGTCCTGGATCTTGCGATGCAACCAGACGATGCCGGTGAGGCCGCAGAAGACCTCATGCTGACCACGTTCACGCAGAACCGGAATCTCGCCGCACCCCCCGGATGCGGTGTCGGGAGAAAGGGCGGCGAGACGGGTCACTTGGCGGCTTCCAGGACGACACCCTCCGCCGCGGTGGCGGCGCCTTCGCGGCGGGCGGCACGCAGTTTCAGGATGAACTGCGTGGCATTGACGACATAGGTGGCATAGGCGGCCAGCGCGATCAGGATCTGCTGCTTCGGTGGCGCGCCGGTGAACAGGGCAACCAGATAGGCGGTGTGCAGCGCCAGCACCAGGAAGCTGAACACGTCTTCCCAGAAGAAAGCCGGCGCCAGCAGGTAGCGCCCGAAGACCTTCTTTTCCCAGATCGCGCCCGTAATCATGATCGTGTAAAGAACCAGCGTCTTCACCACGATCGAGACGGTGGCGGCATAGAGGCCGTTGCCGGTGGCAAGCCAGTAGAGGACGAGGCCCAGACTGACCAGGAAGACCAGGAACTGGACCGGCGCGAGCACGCCCTGCACGATGGTCCAGGCGGATTCATCGCGACGTTTGCGTTCTTCGGGGGTGTAAAGAGGCTCACCCTTGGCTTTCCAGAGGCGTCCGCCGTGGTCGCCGCATCGGCCGGCAGCCGCGGCAAAAGGACAAAAATCCATTGCGTCGACCAAACGGTCCAATACGTTAGAGGTAAACATTGCTTGACAACGTCCTGCCCTCGGCGTCCCGTGGAAACGCAGGTTCGGCGACCCCACCGAAGCTCGCCCGGCGTCCAAAGACATCATTTCCGCCAGACCGAGTGCCGCGGTATCGGCCTCGCTTTCTCCTTGAGCGTAACGCCCATGAGAGGAAGCGTAGATCGCCCACCGCCCAGGTGTCAAGGACACGGAACGTCAACGCGGCTTGACAGTCCCTGCTCAGGATGGTGAATGTGACGGGAGCACAAACCATGATGGCCGAGAGGCACAAGGTCGTGGCGAGCGAAGGCTGGGCGGTTCCTTTCTGCGGTCCGAGTACAAAATGCCAGAAAGTCGCCCGCTGCGATTGGCCGCGGCAGCGATTGACGTTGCTGACCAGCACGATCGAACAGGAGATCGTGCCTCGCCTGGTGCTGGCGCACAACGCCGCCCCGAAACCGGACGCCGTTCCCGTCGGCGACCTGATCGGGGACGAGGATGTCGCCACGCTGGCCCGCCACGCCACCTCCCGCGATCCCAATGCCGCACTGGCCTTTGTCCAATCCGTGCGCGACCGGGGCGTGCCGCTCGAGGGAGTACTCCTGCACTTGCTCGCGCCCGCCGCGCGCCGGCTGGGCGATCTCTGGACGGAAGACCTCTGCGATTTCGCCGACGTCACGATGGGGGTGTGGCGCCTGCAACAAGTGCTGCACGAGCTGGGTGGAACATTCCAGGACGGACTGGCGCAACAGGAGCACAGCCGCCGCGTGCTGCTGGTGCCTGCGCCCGGCGAGCAGCACACCTTTGGCCTGGTCCTGGTCGCCGAGTTCTTCCGCCAGGCCGGCTGGACCGTCTGGAGCGAGCCGCTGGCCTCCAGCAACGACCTGATCGGCATCGTGCGCAGCGAATGGTTCTCGGTGATCGGCTTCTCGCTCAGCTGCGACAGCCGGCTGGAGAGCCTGGCCGCCAGCATCCGCCGCGTGCGCCGCGCCTCCCGCAACCAGGCCGTCGGCATCATGGTCGGCGGCCAGGCATTCGCGCAGAAACCCGACCTGGTCGCCATGGTCGGGGCCGACGCCACGGCCGGGGACGGCCGGCAGGCGGTCTACCAAGCCGAGTCCCTGCTCTCCATGCGGAGGTCAGGCGATTGAACAATAAGACATCACCGGGGAGATGCTGCCGAGGAGAGAGACGGCATCAATAGAGGATCTGGTCTCTCGTGAAGGCTTTCAAAGCCCCGAACAGCACGCTTGGAAATCTCAATGCCGAGGCGGCAGCAACCTTGATCGCGGCAGCTGCCGACGTGTCGCTTATCCTGGACGAAGTCGGCGTGATCCGCGACATGGCCTTTCACAGCGACGATCTGGCGCGCGAGCTCGAAGGGGCCACGAGCTGGATCGGCCGCCGTTGGGGCGAGACGGTCACGGCGGAAAGCCGCGCCAAGGTGGACAGCGCGCTGCGCGACGCGGTGGCGCGGGCGACGCCGCGTTGGCGCCACATCAACCATGCCGCGCCCTCGGGCGAACCAGTCCCCATCCTGTACTCCGTCGTCTGGACCGGGACCGAGGGCCAGCCGGGCCGCGTGGTGGCGTTCGGCCGCGACCTGCGGGCCATCTCCAACCTGCAGCAGCGCCTGGTCGACGCCCAGCAGGCGATGGAGCGCGACTATTCCCGCCTGCGCCATGCCGAGATGCGCTACCGGCTGCTCTTCGAGCTGTCCTCGGAAGCGGTGATGATCGTGGACGCGCTGTCGCAGCGGGTCACCGAGGCCAACCCAGCCGCGCGCGAGCTGTTCGGCGAGACGGCGAAGCGCCTGCCCGGCCGCGGCTTCGGCGAGCTGTTCGACGCCGAGAGCGGCCCGCTCGTGCGCGAGCTGCTGTCCGGCGTGCGGGCCTCCGGCCGGGCGGACGAGATGCAGGCGCGGCTGGGCGAGCAGGACCGCGACGTGCTGGTCCGCGCCTCCCTGTTCCGCCAGGAAAGCTCCGCCTTCTTCCTGATCCGCCTCGTCCTCGTCGCCGAGGAGGCGGAAACGCCGCAGTCGCGCAGCCGCGCCCGCCTGCTCACGCTGGTCGAGCACGCCCCGGACGGCTTCGTCGTGACCTCCCCCGACGGGCGGGTCCTGGCCGCCAATGCCGCCTTCCTCGACATGGCGCAGCTCGCCACCGAGGACCGCGCGCGCGGCGAGCCGCTCGAGCGCTGGCTCGGACGGCCCGGCATCGAGACGGAAGTCCTGCTGGCCAATCTGCGCCAGCACGGCTCGGTGCGCCTGTTCGCCACCCATCTGCGCGGCGAGTACGGCGCCGATTCCGAGGTCGAGGTCTCCGCCATCGCGGTGCCGAACGGCGGCAGCACCTGCTACGGCTTCGCCATCCGCAACATCAGTCACCGCCTGGCCGATACCAAGCCGGGCCGCGAGCTGCCACGCTCGGTCGAACAGCTCACCGAGCTGGTCGGGCGGGTCTCGCTGAAGGACCTGGTGCGCGAGACCACCGACGTCATCGAGCGCCTGTGTATCGAAGCGGCGCTGGAGATGACCAACGACAACCGTGCGTCGGCGGCCGAGATGCTCGGCCTCAGCCGGCAAAGCCTGTATTCGAAGCTGCGCCGGTACGGTCTCGGCGAGCTCGATGCCGAGAGCGGAAACGAAGAATGAGCGAACAAACCGTCACAGCACGCCCGGCCATGCCGGCAGCCCTCGAGGTGCTGCATCCCATCACCTGGTTCGCGCCCATGTGGGCGTTCGGGTGCGGCGTGGTCTCCTCGGGCCTGTCGACCTCGGGGAAATGGCCGGAGATCATCGCCGGCGTGGTGCTGGCCGGGCCGCTGATGACGGCCACCAGCCAGGTGGTCAATGACTGGTACGACCGGCACGTCGACGCGATCAACGAGCCGAACCGCCCGATCCCCTCCGGCCGCATTCCCGGGAACTGGGGCTTCTACATGGCGCTGGGCTGGAGCGCGGTCTCGCTGGCGCTGGCCGCCTGGATCGGCACCTTCGTGCTGATCGCCGCCTCGCTCGGCATGGTGCTTGCCTGGATCTACAGCGCGCCGCCACTGCGGCTGAAGCAGAACGGCTGGTGGGGCAATGCCGCGGTCGGCGGCTGCTACGAGGGCCTGCCCTGGATCACCGGGGCGGCGGTCATGGCCGGGGGCGTGCCGGACTGGCGGGTGTTCCTGCTGGCGTTCCTCTACAGCGCCGGCGCGCACGGCATCATGACGCTGAACGACTTCAAGTCGGTCGAGGGCGACCGCAAGATGGGGCTCGCGTCGCTGCCGGTGCAGCTCGGCGTCGAGCGCGCGGCGAAGCTCGCCTGCGTGGTCATGGCGGTGCCGCAGGCGGTGGTGATCGCGCTGCTGCTCGGCTGGGACCGCCCGGTGCATGCCGCCGTCGTCGGCCTGCTGGTGCTCGCGCAGGGCTTCCTGATGGCGCGCTGGCTGCAGCAGCCGCGCGAGCGCGCGCCCTGGTACAACGCCACCGGCACGACGCTGTATGTGATCGGCATGCAGATCAGCGCCTGGGCGGTCGGCCCGCTGGTGGCCGCCGCATCATGAGCCCGCGCCCGATCGGCTGGCTCGGCATCGTCCGGCTCGGCTGCGTGCAGGCCGCGCTGGGCGCCATCGTGGTGCTGTGCACC
Organism: Rhodovastum atsumiense; assembly: GCF_937425535.1. Classification (NCBI taxonomy): domain Bacteria; kingdom Pseudomonadati; phylum Pseudomonadota; class Alphaproteobacteria; order Acetobacterales; family Acetobacteraceae; genus Rhodovastum; species Rhodovastum atsumiense. The sequence goes on along the minus strand of NZ_OW485601.1, from coordinate 2,459,224 downwards.
TCCACCATGAACCGGGTCATGGTGGTGGAACTGGCCCTGCCCGCCATCCTGCCCGGCGCACTGGTGGCGCTGCACTATATCCTGCAGGTGCTGCGGCCGCGACTGGGCTACGGCTCGGATGTCGGCGGGCGGCGCACCCCCTGGATCATCGGCGGCATGGTGCTGCTGGCAGGCGGCGGCGTGCTGGCATCCCTCGCCACGGCCTGGATGGGCGGGCATCCGGCTTCCGCCATCGCATTGGCGTTGCTCGCCTATACGCTGATCGGCATTGGCGTGGGCGCCTCCGGCACCTCGCTGCTGGTGCTGCTGGCCAAGCGCGTGGCCCCGGCACGGCGCCCGGCCGCGGCCACCATCGTCTGGCTGATGATGATCGCCGGCATCGCCATCACCGCCGGCGTCGCCGGCAAGCTGCTGCACCCGTTTTCCGCGGAACGGCTGGTCGAAATCACCGCCGCCGTCGGCCTGCTCTCCGTCGTCATGACCGCGCTGGCGGTGTGGGGCATGGAAGGCACGCCCGAACGGGTCGAGGCCGCGGCGCCGGCGGCCCCGCAGCCGCCGTTCCGGGTGGCCTTCGCGCAGGTCTGGGCCGAGAAGCAGGTCCGCCATTTCGCCATGCTGGTGTTCATTTCCATGCTCGCCTACAGCGCGCAGGAACTGATCATCGAGCCTTTTGCCGGGGCGGTGTTCCACCTGCCGCCCGGCGCATCGACCCAGCTCGTCGGCGTGCAGCATGGCGGCGTGCTGCTGGGGATGATCCTGCTGGCGCTGGCCGGCGCCGCCTCGGCGCGCTGGCATGTCGGCTCGTTACGTCTGTGGATGGCGGTCGGCTGCTTCGGCTCCGCCATCGGCCTGCTGGCGATGTCGGGCGCGGGCTCGGTCGGGCCTGACTGGCCGCTCGCCACCTCGTTCTTCCTGCTCGGCGTGGCCAACGGCTTCTTCTGCGCCGCCGCCATCGGCTCGATGATGCAGCTCGCCGGCAGCGGGCGGGAATCGCGCGAAGGCGTGCGGATGGGGCTGTGGGGGGCGGCGCAAGCATTGGCCTTCGGCCTCGGCGGCCTGTTCGGCAGCGGCGCGGTTGACCTGGCGCGGCTGCTGCTGGGCTCCCCGCTGGCCGCCTACAGCGTGGTGTTCATGGCCCAGGCGGCGCTGTTCCTGTTCGCCGGCCTGCTGGCCATGCGGGTCGGCCAACCCTCCGCAACCCGGGGCGAAGTGGAAATGTCGGTCGCGGGCGACGCCGGGGTCGTCCGCGCGCGCGGATAAATGGTGGAAACGATGGCTGAACTCGAAACCTTTGACGTCGTGGTGGTCGGTGGTGGCCCCGCGGGTGCGACGGCGGCGACTGATCTCGCCCGCCATGGCCGCTCGGTGCTGCTGCTTGACAAGGCCGGCCGCATCAAGCCCTGCGGCGGCGCGGTGCCGCCGCGGCTGATCCGGGACTTCGAGATCCCCGATCACCTGATCTGCGCCCACATCACCTCGGCGCGCATCATCTCGCCGACCGACCGCCACGTCGACATGCCGATCGACGGCGGCTTCGTCGGCATGGTCAACCGCGACGTCTTCGACGAGTGGCTGCGCGAACGCGCGCGGGACGCCGGCGCGGTGCGCCGCAGCGGCAGCTTCGAGGATATCCAGCGGGAGTCCGACGGCACCGCCGTGGTGCTGTACCGGCCCAAGGGCGCCGCGCCCGACTCCCCACCGGAACGCGTGCGCGCCCGTACCATTATCGGCGCGGATGGCGCCAATTCCACGGTGGCGCGGCACCACGTGCCCGATGCCGGGCGCGCGCCCTTCGTCTTCGCCTACCACGAGATCATCCGCACGCCGACCAAGGCCGAGGCGCCGAATTTCGACGGCACGCGTTGCGACGTCTATTACCGGGGCACGCTCTCGCCGGATTTCTACGGCTGGATCTTCCCGCACGGCGACACCACCAGCATCGGCACCGGCAGCATGCACAAGGGCTTCTCGCTGCGCGAGGCCGTGGGCGAGCTGCGCCGCGCCGCCGGGCTCGAACACGCCGAGACCCTGCGCCACGAAGGCGCGCCGATCCCGCTGCGGCCGCTGAAGCGCTGGGACAACGGCCGCGATATCGTGCTCGCCGGTGATGCCGCGGGCGTGGTGGCACCGGCCTCGGGCGAAGGCATCTTCTACGCCATGACCGGCGGACGGGTGGCGGCGGAAGCGGTGCAGACCTTCCTGGTCACCGGCGACGCCACGTCCCTGAAACTTGCCCGCAAGCACTTCATGGCCGATCACGGGCGCGTGTTCTGGGTGCTGGAGAAGATGCAGAACTACTGGTACTCGAACGACAAGCGCCGCGAACGCTTCGTCTCGATCTGCGGCGATCGCGACGTGCAGCAGATCACCTGGGATGCCTACATGAACAAGCGGCTGGTGCGCAGCCGGCCGTTCGCGCATGCGCGGATCTTCTTCAAGAATATCGCGCACCTGACGGGGCTGGTGCCGGCCTGAAGAAAGCAAGGCCAGGGCTCTGCCCTGGACCCGGCAGGGGCCATAAGGCCCCTGCACCCCGAGTGCGCTGCGCGGCAAGGAATGGGTTCCAAGGGCTTTGCCCTTGGCAGAGGTCCAGGAGGCGGAGCCTCCTGGTGGGGCGCGGGGCAACGCCCCGCCGACACTTCCGAACCCGCAAAAAAGGGCCTGAGAAGACGCGGAAGCGTCCTCTCAGGCCCCTTTGTTCAGTGTGGCCTTCCCTTACGGAAGCGGCTGCGGATTCGCCGACAGGCTGCGCAGCCAGGCGATCACGTTGGCGCGCTGCTTGGCGTCGGGGATACCGGCGAAGGCCATCTTGTTGCCCGGCACGTATTCGGAAGGCTTGGCCAGCCAGTGGTTCAGGTCTTCGTAGGTCCAGGTACCGCCCTTGGACTTCATGCCTTCGGAATAGGCAAAGCCGGTCATATGGGCCTTGGGACCGCCGACCACGTTATAGAGGTTGGGTCCGACCACGGCGCGGCCACCTTCGTTGACGGTGTGGCAGATCGTGCAGATGGTCTTGGCGTAGGTCTCGCCGGCCTTGGCGTCGGCGGTGGCCAGCAGCGGCGCGATCGGCGGCAGCCCGCCCGCGTCGGCCGGGGCGGCGGCTTCCTTCACCTCGGGCAGCGGCTTCGGGTCATGCGAGAGGCTGCGCAGCCAGACGATGACATCGGCGCGCTGCTCCGGCTTGGAGATGCCGCCGAAGGCCATCTTGGTGCCGGGCACGACATCGGCCGGCTTGGCCAGCCACGCATCGAGCGCCTCGTAGGTCCACTCGCCGCCCTTGGCCTTCAGGCCGTCGGAATAGGCGAAGCCCTGCATGTGCGCGCGCGGGCCGCCGACGACGTCGTACAGGTTGGGGCCGACACCGGCCTTCCCGCCTTCGTCGAAGGTGTGGCAGATGCCGCAGGCGAGCTTGCCGAACATCGCGCCGGCCGTTGGATTCGCTTTCGCAAGCAAGGCGGGAAGCGAAGGCTGGGCTTCCTGCTTCGCGGCCGGGGGCGGTGGCGGAGCAGGCGGCTCGATCTTGATTGCCGGTTCTTTCAGGGTCCTGGGGCGAACAAGCAGATCCCCAACCAGGCCCGTGGTGAGAAACGCGATGCCGGAGACCAGGATCGCGGCGAGGCCCTTATTTATATCGCGAGTGTCCATGAAGTGCTCTGTCGGCCCAGGTATGAACGAAAATCCCCGCACGGCAGCGTGGTGCCGGCAGGCTCGGGGCTTCATTGCACTTTAGGGAAGCGGCCGCAACCGTCCAATCAGGTCAGCCTGACGCTTCGCGCAGGGATTGTCAGGCCGGGCTGGCATTGCACGGCATGGGAATGCGCGGAACTTGCGGAAGCCGCAGCATCAGAGCGGGAAATCGGCAAGCTCTCTTGCTTGTGACAGGCGCTGCCCGTCTCATGGGTCCACCGCACGTGACAGCAGGCCATGCGTCCTCAGGTAATGCCGGAACTGGTGGTAAGTCAGGCCCAGACGCTGCGCCGCGATCTTCTGGTTGAACCGCGCCTCCTCCAGCGCCTGCCGCAGCAAGGTGGCCTCATAGGCGCGGACACGACCGGTGAAATCGTCCGCCAGCGCCTCCGGCCGTGCCGCAGGCGGGGCGGCCGGAGGCGCATCCTCCGCCGCCGGGCGATACGGCGAGGCAAAAGGATCGAGGATGATCCTGCGCAGCGGTTTCCCGGGCTGGGTCATGCGCGAAACACTGCGCTCGACCACGTTGCGCAGCTCACGCACGTTGCCGGGCCAGGCATGGTCAAGCAGCGCCTGCAGCGCCGGCGCGGCAAAGCCGGCGAAGTAATCGCGCTTCAGCTCGCTTGTCATTCTGGTTGCGAAATACTCAGCAAGCAGCGGGATGTCGTCGCGGCGCTCGCGCAGCGGCGGCACCGTGACCACGTCGAAGGCAAGCCGGTCGAGCAGGTCGGCGCGGAACTTCCCGGCGGCGACCCGCGCCGGCAGGTCGACATTGGTGGCGGCGATCACCCGCACATCGACCTGATGGGTCTCGTTGCCGCCCACCCTTTCGAAGCTTCCGTACTCGATCACCCGAAGCACCTTTTCCTGTACGGCAAACGTGGCATTGGCGATCTCGTCGAGGAACAGGGTGCCGGTATCGGCCAGTTCGAAGCGGCCGATGCGGCGGCGGGTCGCGCCGGTGAAGGCCCCTGCCTCGTGCCCGAACAATTCGCTGTCGAGCAGGCTCTCGCTGAGGGCGGCGCAGTTCAGCTTGACGAAAGGCCGGTCCCAGCGGGCGGAGAGGAAATTCAACCGGCTTGCGACCAGCTCCTTGCCGGTGCCGCGTTCGCCCACGACCAGCACGGGTCGATCGAGCGGTGCCACCTGGGAGAGATGGGCGAGCATCGCCTGGAACGGCGCCGAGGACCCGATCGGGGTCGGCGGCGACGGGGTCGGATCGGGAGACATCACCATTCTTGGCAAATTCTGCCATTAAGTGGCCAAATTTGCCAACTTCCCCCAGCACTGCCCACCAAGCCCTTCGCAAACACCCCTCTTTTCAGTCTGTTATCCGATCGACGCCGCTGGCACGCCCCCTGCAATACCTGGCGCAACGGGTCCGCACCGGGCCCCGGCCACCATCGGGGAAACATGCCGTGGGAATCTTCTCGCGCCTGACCGACATCGTGAATTCCAACATCAATGCGATCCTCGCCCGCGCCGAGGACCCGGAGAAAATCATCCGCCTGATCATCCAGGAAATGGAGGACACCCTCGTCGAGGTGCGCAGCTCCGCCGTCCGCACCATCGCCGAAAAGAAGGAACTGGAGCGCCGGGCCGAACAACTTCGGCGCGAACAGGAGGAATGGCAGCGCAAGGCCGAACTCGCCCTCATCCGCAACCGCGAGGACCTCGCCCGCGGCGCGTTGCATGCCAAGGCCCGGGTCGGCCAGGCGCTGGCGACGATCGAGCAGCAACTGCCGCAGATCGTCGAGGGGCTGGCCAGGCAGAACGACGACATCGCCAAGCTGCAGGCCAAGCTCGCCGACGCCAAGGCCCGCGAGCGCACCCTGGTGGCCCGTCACAACACCGCCACCACCCGGCTGAAAGTTCGCACGCGGCTGTATGATGAACGCATCACCGATGCCTTCGCCCGCTTCGAGCAGGTAGAGCGCACGCTCGACGAGATGGAAGGCCGGGTCGAGGCCTTCGACCTCGGGCGCAAGAAGGACCTGCATACGGAACTCGCCGACCTGGAGGCCGATGCGGGCGTTGACGACGAGCTCAGGCAGTTGAAGGCCCGCCTGGGCAACCACATGCCGCCGGCCGGACGATAAGGACCCTCGATGAGCGGAGGTGAAGTGTTCCTCGGCCTGATCTTCCTGGTGGTGGTCGCGCCGATCTGGATCTTCGCGCATTACAGCACGCGCTGGCGCGCCGCCCGGATGCTGTCGAAGGACGACGAGCGCGCGCTCGCCGAGATCTGGGACAGCACGCGCCGCATGGAGGCCCGCATCGAGAACCTGGAGCGGATCCTCGATGCCCAGGCGCCGGGCTGGCGCCGCATGGCGGGAGAATGACGACGATGGACGGTTCGTCGGAGAACCCGTTCCGGCTGTACCGGAACACGGACACGCGCTGGATCGCCGGTGTCTGCGCCGGGATCGCCGACTACCTGGGAGTCGGGCCCGGCCTGGTTCGCGTGATCGCCGTGGCCTGCCTGGCGCTGTTCTTCGTCCCCACGGCGCTCGGCTACGTGGTGCTGGCCCTGGTGCTACGCCCCCGCCCGGCGGCGCTGTTCCGTGACCGGGGGGAAGAGGCGTTCTGGCGGGGCGTGGCGACCGACCCGCCAGAGACCGTGCAGGCGCTGCGCCGCAAGTTCCGTGACCTCGACGAGCGGATCATGCGGATGGAAACCCTGGTCACATCCGAGGAGTTCGAGCTGCGCCGCGGCTTCCGCGACCTCGGGCGCTGAGGCGTTCCGCCCGGTCAGACGCCTGCGTGCAGACCTGCACGACTGCGCGCAGGCAAGCCCGCCTCCGCCGCCAGCGCGGCGGAGGCCCGCGCGATGGCCGCATCGAAGCTCGCCAGCAGATCGGCGTGGGTCACGGCATCGTTCATCCGCTCGATCGACTCGAAGCCCTGCGCCCGGGCCAGCGTGGCCAGCGCGGTAGCGGCATCGAGCCTGGAGCGCCGCCCGAAGCGCGCCCCCACCGCTTCCAGCGCGGCGATGACGCAGCGACGATGGCCGATGACGTAGGTGCCCTGTGCCCAATCCCGCTCGTCGGCGATCAGGCTGCGTGCGGCCCGCAGGATCGTGAGCGTCGCCAGCGGCTCGGGACGGTTCGAGGCATTGCGCCGCATCCGCGCGATCCGGTCGCGGATCGCCTGCAGCACCGGGGGCAGGAACGGGGGAACCACCGGGCATGGGCCGGCTCCGGCCGGCACGCCGACCGCGTCGAACGGCATTGCATCCTCCCTTATCGGATCATTGTGGCCGGGCAGATGGGGACGGGACCGGCGGACTGCACGCCGCCGTGCCATATGCCGGGGGCCTGATCCGCCCTTTCCCCGTCCCGTGCCGGTCAAAAGACCGTATGAAGGGATGAAGATTTCGGCTTCAGACCGGATGCATGTCAGCAACATTATGACATAAAATTGAACAAGGCCCTGTTCAACCCCGGGGATCGTCGCCGTGCCGTTGACCCGTCGCCATACCATCGCGTCGCTTGCCGCCATTGCCGGCCCGCTTGGAGCACCGCTGGCAGCCCATGCCAGGCCACAGGTCACGCATCTGGACATCGGCAGCCAGCCTGACACGCGCGACTTCGAGGCCGTCCTGCAGCGCGGCAACCTGCGCCTGCTGGTGCCGTACAGCCGCACCCTGTTCACCGAGGACCGCGGCAACTTCCACGGCCTGCTCGCCACCGGCGCGGAGGCGCTCGAGGACTGGCTGCGGGAGCGCTATCCCGCTGTCCGCAAGACGTTGATCGTCTCGCTTCACCCCGTCTCCCGCGACCGGTTGCTCCCCGACCTGATCGCCGGCCATGGCGACATCGCCGCCGGCGAGATCACCGTCACCCCGGAGCGTGAATCGCTGGTCGCCTTCAGCATCCCGACCCGCGTCGGCGTGCGCGAGATCGTGCTCACTCAGGCCGGCGAGACGCCGATGGCCGCGCCCGAGGACCTGTCCGGACGACGCATCGCCGCCTGCCCCGGCACCACCCCCTACGAAAGCGTGCGTGCGCTCAATGACCGCTTGCAGACGGCCGGACGTGCGCCCGCGGTACTGCTCGACCTCCCCGCCACACTGGAGGCCGAGGACATGATGGAGATGCTCTCCGCCGGGCTGCTGCCGGCGATCCCCGCCGAAACCTGGATGTTCGAGGCGTGGAAGCGGGTCATTCCGGGCCTGATGGCGCATCCTTCGGTCGTGCTGCGCACCGATGCGCGCCTGGCCTGCGCGGTGCGCCCCGGCAATCCCCGGCTGCTGGAGGTCCTCAATGCCTTTCTTCTGAGCGTTTCCGGCTCGCTGGACTCGCTCTATTCGCGCGAGCGCGCCATCGTGCAGGAAGTGGTCCACCTGCATGCCGCCACCACGCCGGCCGAATTGCAGAAATTCAACGCCACGCTGGCCCTGTTCCAGCGCTACGCCCCGGAATACGGCTTCGATGAGCTGATGCTGCTGGCACAGGGCTACCAGGAATCGAAGCTCGACCAGACCTTGCGCAGTTCCGCCGGCGCGATCGGCCTGATGCAGTTGCTGCCGGCCACGGGGGCCGCCATGAAGGTGGGCGATATCCGCGAGCCCGGCCCGAACGTGCATGCCGGGGCGAAGTACCTGCGCCAGTTGCTCGACGTGTATCTTTCCGATGCCAGCTTCGACGAACAGAACCGGACGCTGTTCGCCTTCGCCTGTTACAACGCCGGGCCGAACCGGATTGCCCGGCTGCGCCGGGAAGCGGAGCAGGAAGGGCTGGACCCCAATCTCTGGTTCGACCATGTCGAGCGGATCGCCGCCCGGCGCATCGGCCAGGAAACCGTGCGCTACGTCCGCAACATCTACAAATACTATATCGGCTATCGCCTGGTGCTGGAGCGTCGCCAGACCACGGACGCCACGCGGGCCCGGTTCTCACCGCCGCAATAGCCGCACGCCGCGGAGCCGCCGGAACACGCTTGCCATAGGGTAGCCCCCTATTCTACCTTTTCCATGACGACGGAGCGGGAACCGGCCGATGACCCACACGATCCGTGAGAAGGCCAAGTTGCTCGCCCGGGTGCGCCGCATCCGCGGCCAGGTCGAGGCGATCGAGCGCGCCCTGGAATCCGAAGCCGGCTGCGAGAAAGTCATGCACCTCATCGCCAGCACCCGCGCCGCCATGGCCGGGCTGATGGCCGAGGTGCTCGAGGACCACGTGCGCGTGCATCTGGTCGACCCGGAAAAATACCCGGACGCCCTGAACCCGGATGGCGTCGGGCAGTTGCTCGACGTCATCCGCACCTATCTGAAATGAGGACGTCGCCATGAACGGCCAGGAGACCGCGTCCTTCGTCCACACCCACCATTTCCTCGGCACCGGCCACGCCCGGGCGGAACGCCGGACCTGGGCGGTCATCGCGCTGTGCAGCGGCATGATGGTCGCCGAAATCGTCGGCGGCATGGTGTTCGGCTCCATCGCCCTGGAAGCGGATGGCTGGCACATGGCCACGCACGCGGGCGCGCTGCTGCTCGCGGCCCTGGCCTATCGCTACGCCCGCAGATGGGACGGCGACGCACGCTTCAGCTTCGGCACCGGCAAGTTCGGCGACCTCGCCGGCTTCGCCAGCGCCATCGTGCTGGCGATGATCGCCGCGTTCATCGGCTATGAGTCCGTGCTGCGCGCCATCGCACCGGTGGCGATCGACTTCGACGAGGCGCTGGCCATTGCCGTGCTCGGCCTGCTGGTGAACGTGGCCAGCGTATGGCTGCTGGGCGGCCACGGACACGACCACCCTCATGGCCATCACCACGGCCACGCTCATTCCCATGGCCATGCGGATGAAGATGAACACCGCCTCGCCCTGGCGCAGGGGGCGGCGCGGCTTGGGATCCACGAGGACGGGATCTCGGCCCGGTTCCGTCTCTGCCTGGAGAATGCACCGCGGCCGGTGAGCGTGGCCATCACGACCGAACGTCCCGACGGCGGGCGCCAGTCCTTCCCCCTGGTGGATCGCGGCGCCTACCTGGAAAGCACCGGGGATATCCCGGAACCGCACGAGTTCATCGCCCGTGTCCGGATCGAGGCGGATGGGCGGACCAGCGAGCACAACATCGTTTTTGCCGAACACGACCACGCCGCGCATGAGCACACCCACGCCGCATCGCACCGCGACAACAACCTGCGCGCGGCCATCGTCCATGTCCTGGCCGATGCCGCCGTCTCGGTGCTGGTCATCATTGGCCTGCTGCTCGGTCGCACGCTGGGCTGGATCTGGCTGGACCCGATGATGGGCGTCGTCGGCGCCACGGTGATCGCCATCTGGTCCTGGGGCCTGCTGCGCGATGCCGGCGCCGTGCTGCTCGACATGACCCCGGACCACGAAACGGCCGCCCGGATCCGGAAGGCGATCGAAGCCAGCGGCGACCGGGTGACCGACCTGCATCTGTGGCGGCTCGGCCCCGGGCATCTGGGCGCCATCCTGTCGGTGGCGACGCAGCACCCCCGCGAGCCAGGCTTCTATCGCGAGCGTCTGGGCGGTTTCCCCGCCCTCTCGCACGTCACCGTCGAGGTCAACCGGATCGCCGCCCCGCTGCGGGATGCCGCCTGAAGCCGCGGGAGCGGCTCAGGCGAGCGTGTGCTCGATCAGGATCCGGGTGCCGATGGCGATCAGGCACAGGCCACCGACCAGTTCCGCCGCACGTCCGAACACCGGCCCCATCCAGCGGCTCGCGAGCGTGCCAAGCGTGGCCATCAGGAAGGTGGCGAGCCCGATCGCCAGGGCGGCCGAGACGATATCCACGTTGATGAAGGCCAGGGTGATGCCGACCGCCATGGCATCGAGGCTGGTGGCGATGGCGGTCAGGATCAGCACGCCCAGCGAATGCCGCTCGGGCACCGGCGCGCTTTCATCCTTGCCGCAGAGCGCCTTGAACACCATCTGGCCGCCGATCAGGCCGAGGATGATGAAGGCCGCCCAATGATCGATCCGGGCCACCCAGGCCGCCGCGACGAGACCGGCAGTCCAGCCGAGAATGGGCGTGATCGCCTCGACGGCACCGAAGATCATCCCGGTGCGGAGTGCCTCGGCCAGGCAGGGACGGTTCAGCGCGGCCCCCTTCCCCAGGGCGGCCGCGAAGGAATCCATGGACATGCTGAAAGCCAGGGCAACGATTGCAGCCGCGCTCATCCGAAGTCTCCATCCAGCGATCCACACGCCCCGCGATGGCCTGCATCGAGGCCGTCCGGGAACGTTTGGTCTCGCCAATCCGGTCACTCGGACCGCCGACCGTGCCATGCGCAACTGCGCAAGGATGTTGACACGGCCCTGCCAGCCGGCAGCGGCTACTCCCCAACGTGGGCAGAACTAGCGGCCACCGCCGCCGAGGTCAAAACGTTTCATACGTCGTTATCGCGGAGGCAGGCATGAGCGGAAACCGTCCCTCCCGAAACGGCCGATGGCAGGCCAGGACCTTTTGATTTCGGGAACAATCCGCAAGCGGCCTCGATTTTTGGTTGAGCCCCGACAGCTCGTGCTGGCGTCGCGGCCGATACCACCCGCGGCCTGCCGCTGCCGGTCGGGGCCGCGATCTACAGCACGCCCAGAGTGCGCAACGCGCGGATGGTGGTGCTGGCGCTGGTATGGGTGATCCAGCGCCCTCCCTTGCCGATCCAGAGAGCCTTGTACTTTTCCCAGTCGTCGATCAGGATATCGCCCGGTGCGGCATGGAGGCATTTCTCCTTCGACCGGCAGCATCGGACCTCGACGTGACTTCCCAGGTATTTCCGGACCCATGCCCGCTTGTTGTCGGGCGCCTCCCGCACCGAAGGCGGGACACCGGTCAGGACGATCGGGTCATGCGGCGCGACCGCCGCCCAGAGTTCCCGCATGTCCGGCATCGGCGGCAGGTTCAGATAAAATCCAGGAACGGCGCGGACCTTCTGCCAGTCGACATTGTCGGCCAGTTTGTCAGGCCGGTAGCCGAACACCCGCACGTGGCCGGCATCGAAATCGGCAAGAACACCGTCCATATCAACGAATATCTTCATGCGGCCGTTCCGGTCCATCCATGCCCTCGCGCCAGATGCAGCGCATGGCCCGGATAGCATATCGGCCCCGGACGAAGAACCGAAAGCCACGCCGGGCCCGCAACATCCCGCCCTGGATGAAGACGGCACGCCAATCGGAAACCGGCGCTATTGCGTTGCGGAATTCAAGGAGATGGGATCGACACGAACGCCATAGAGGGGTTGGATCGCAGGCGGCGTGACGGGGATGACGGGATGACGCCTGATGGGAACGGGAATGACCCCATAGAGAGGTTTGGCGACCCAGCCTGCCGCCACGGCATCGAGTTCCCGGTCCGTCAGCGCGCGTGGCGTCTCCACGCCGCCGGCGATGTTCGCCCAGCGTCGCAGGAACTGCCGTTTGGCGTCGGAATCCATATTTCTACTCCCAGAGTTCACCGATTTTCCGCAGGCTGCACGTCTCCACGTCGCTGTCGACGGGATCGAACAGGTGGCAACCGCCCCCCTTGCACAGATCCCAGTGGGCGCAGGCCCGGCATCGTGGTAGGGCCACCGTCTCGCGCTGGCGAAACAGGGTGAAGGCGTTGTTCCAGATCCCGAGGAACGGCGCGTCCCGCAAATGTCCCTGCACGAACCGTCGGGAAACGCTGGGGCAACCGGTCACCTGCCCGTCATACAGGATCGAGCCGATGTTGATGCCGGAACCGCAATAGTGGAAGCTCTCGCGGATGCGGCATTCCCAGTTCGGTCCCCAATAGCCTTCCTCGGACAGCGTCACGTCGATGTCCTTGCGGCTCGCGCGTTGCGTGGCAACGAAAGCCAGCAACTGCCGCGTCTGCTCGCCCGACAGCATCAGCCCGGATTCCGCATCGGCCCGGCCGCGCGAGAACACCGGCGTCAGCCGCACGCCCGGCACGCCGAGCCCGGCCAGGTAGTCGACGAAGGGCCCCAGGTGGTCGATGTTGATCCGGCTGACACAGCAGATCACGTCGAAGGCACGCCAGAACGGATCGGCCACCAACCGGCGCAGGGCGTCGCTGACCCGCAGGAACGCCCCTGGACGGCGGCGCAACGCATCGTGCTGCGCCGCCAGCCCGTCGAGGCTGACCGCGATGCTTGTCAGGCCGGCCGCCTTGAGCGACGCCAGCCGCTTCTCGTCCAGCAGCATGGCATTGGTGGTGATGCCCCAGTTGTAGCCGAGCGCGGCAGCATGCGCGCCCACCGCATCGATGTCCCGGCGCACCAGCGGCTCGCCGCCGATGATGGCGAAGGTGATGCCCCCGGGATCGTACTCCCTGGCGATCGCATCCAGTTCCGCGCAGATGACCTCACCCGCCAGTTCGCGGTCGGCGGTGGAATCGTCGCGCAGGCAATCGCTGCCGCAATGCCGGCAGAACAGGTTGCAACGGAGCGTCGATTCCCAGAACAGGTAGGTCAGCGGATGCTCTGCACGCTGGCGCTCCTTCCAGGTGATCATGTTTTCCAAGGCCTTCGCCCAGGCGTCAGCAGCCTCTGACATCCTTGACCTCGAATCGAAGCCCATCACTTTGGGGAAAATAAGTAAATCAACGCAACATCCAGAGATATGCATATCTATTTCATTGGATATGATGCGTTGTAAATGCAGATTTTCGTTATCGAATGTGATTCGATGTTATAAATAAACGTACAAAAGAACATCCAAGGCCCGGAGTCACGCAGATCGGTTGATCTGTTGATTGAACGATCACTTCACAGTTCCGACCGAAAGTCGGTCAACAGCATCCCAGGTTCCGGTTCTCCTGCGATCTGCGCAGATGCACCACCAGGACTGACCTGGCCTGCCGCGAGACGCACAGCGGCATCCCGAAAAACCCAGGCTGCAATGTAAAGTTTTAGATGATGCCCTTGCGGGACTGCGACTGCTTCGTGGCGGCATGGAAGAGCGAAGCACCGGATACGCGCGATCCGGTAACTTGTGGTTGCATCCCCCGGCGCGGTCCAGGCAACACAGCATGCCGCACCTGGACCTGGTGATTGGTGTCCCCGGCGGGATTCGAACCCACGGCCCCAGGATTAGGAATCCTGTGCTCTATCCGGCTGAGCTACGGGGACAGCCGAGACCTCATATAGCCGAACCCGTCCCGCGCGTCAGCCCATCCCGCGCCACGACGTGCCGGCGCCCCACCCGTCCATTCCCTGCCCGCATTGGATTTGTTCCCTCACCCGCTTGGCCTGCCGCCTCTCCCCGTGCAGAGTTGCCCCCACAAGCAAGCAACCGGGGAGAAAACAACATGTCCAAGGTCATCATTTCCTGTGCCGTCACCGGGGCCATCCACACCCCGAGCATGTCCCCCCACCTGCCGATCACCCCCGAGGATATCGCCGCCCACTCCATCGCCGCCGCCGAAGCAGGCGCCGCCATCCTCCACCTGCATGCGCGCGACCCCGAAACCGGCGAGCCCACGCCCGATCCCGCCGTGTTCATGCGCTTCCTGCCCATCATCAAGCAGAACACCGACGCGGTGGTGAACATCACCACCGGCGGCGGCCTCGGCATGACCGTGGAGGAACGCCTCGCCGCCCCGCTGCAGGCGAGCCCGGAGATGTGCAGCCTCAACATGGGCAGCATGAACTTCAACATCTCCCCGGCCGCCGCCCGCATCAGCGAATGGAAGCATGGCTGGGAGAAGGAGTACCTCACCCGCACGGAAGATTTCATCTTCCGCAATACCTTCAAGGATATCGCTCGCATCGTGGGGCTCATGGGCCACGGCCATGGCACCCGCTTTGAATTCGAATGCTACGACATCGGCCACCTCTACAACCTGGCCCACATGCTCGACCGCAAGGTGGTGGAACCACCGCTGTTCGTGCAGAGCATCTTCGGCATTCTCGGCGGCATTGGCGCCGATCCGCGCAACCTGCTGTTCATGCGCGAGACCGCCGACCGCCTGTTCGGCCGGGACTACGTGTGGTCGGTGCTCGCCGCCGGCCGCCACCAGATGGCCTTCACCACCATGGCCGGCATCCTCGGTGGCAATGTGCGGGTGGGGCTGGAGGACAGCCTCTATATCGGCAAGGGAAGACTGGCCACGTCCAATGCCGAGCAGGTGGCGAAGATCCGCCGCATCCTCGAAGACCTCAGCTTCGAGATCGCCACCCCCGCCGAGGCGCGCGCCATGCTGGCGCTGAAGGGCGGCGATCGCGTGAAGTTCTGATCCCCGGGCAGGCGGCGGGCTTGACGTGGCCCCCGGCCTGCCCCGACCGTCACGGCATGACCGACCCCGTCGCGCTGCACCGCAGTCTGCTCACCCTCGATTCCCATATCGACATCCCCTGGCCCGAAGGCCCCGCCTTCCGCGAGGAAACCTCGCGGCGGGTGGACCTGCCGAAGATGCGCCGCGGCCACATGGCCGCGGGCTGTTTCGCCGCCTATGTCCCGCAGGGTCCACGCAACGAGGACGGCAACGCCGCCGCCTTCGCCCGCGCCAATGGCATGCTGCAGGCGATCGCCGCCATGGGTGACGACACCACCCGTCTCTGCACCACCGCCGACGCCATCGAGCAAGCGCATCGCGACGGCCTCACCGCCATCATTCCCGCCGTCGAGAACGGCCATGCCTGCGGTGGCGACCCCACCCGCCTGCGCGGCTTCCGCGCCCTGGGCGCGCGCTATCTCACCCTCACGCATAACGGCCACAACGCCTTCGCCGACAGCGCCATCCCCCGCAGCGAGTTCGGCGACGCGGCGGAGGAACATGGCGGCCTCTCCCCGCTCGGGCGGGAGGCAATCGCCGAGCTGAACCGGCTCGGCATGCTGGTCGATGTCGCCCATGTCTCCCGCGCGGCGATGCTGCAGGCGGCCGAGGCATCGCGCACCCCGGTCCTGTCCACCCATTCCTGCATCCGCGCGCTGTGCGACCATCCGCGCAACCTCGACGATGCGCAGCTTGACGCCCTGCGCGATGTCGGCGGGGTGGTGCAGGTGACGGCGGTCGCGCATTTCCTGCGCCCGGGCCGCAAGGCCGAGGACGTCACCCTGGCCGATTACGCCGACCATATCGATTACGCGGTGCGGCGCATCGGCATCGAACATGTCGGCATCTCCTCGGATTTCGACGGCGGCGGCGGCTTCGTCGGCTGGCACGACGCGGCGGAATGCCCCAACCTCACCGCCGAACTGCTCAGCCGCGGCTATGGCGCGCGCGAACTGGCCTTGCTCTGGGGTGGCAACTTCCTGCGGCTTCTCCGCATCGCCGAACAAAGGGCAGCCTGATGCGCAGCGTGGCACTTCCGGACGGCACCAAGGTCCCCGCCCTCGGCCAGGGCACCTGGAAGCTCGGCGAGGGCGAGCGCCCGGCGCGGCAGGAAGCGGCGGCCCTGCGCCTTGGGATCGAACTCGGCCTCACCCTGATCGACACCGCCGAGATGTACGGCGACGGCGCCTCGGAAGAAGTGGTGGCCGCGGCGATCGCCGGCCTGCGTGACCGGGTGTACCTGGTCACCAAGGCCTATCCGCAGAATGCCTCGCGCACCGGCCTGCCCGCCGCCTGCATCCGCAGCCTGCGGCGGCTGAAGACCGATGTCATCGATCTGTATCTGCTGCACTGGCGCGGCGGCGTGCCGCTCGCCGAGACCGTCGCCGCCTTCGAGAAACTCAAGGCCGAGGGCAAGATCCGGCAATGGGGGGTCTCGAACCTCGACCAGGACGACATGGAGGAATTGCTGGCCGTGCCCGGCGGCGGCGCCTGCACCACCAACCAGGTGCTCTACAACCCGGAATACCGCGGCATCGAGTTCGACCTGCTGCCCTGGAGCGAGACGCGGCTGCCGCTGATGGCCTATTCGCCGGTCGGCCAGGGCGGCCGGCTGCTGCGCAGCCCGGCCCTGCGTGCAGTCGCCACCCGTCACGGCGTCACCCCGGCCCAGGTCGCCATCGCCTGGTCACTGCGCCATCCGGGCGTGATCTCCATCCCGAAATCCGGCAGCATCGACCATGTCCGCGAGAACGCGGCGGCGGCCGGGCTGAAACTGACGCCGGAGGACCTGGCCGAGATCGATCGTGCCTATCCCCCGCCCCGCCGCAAGGTCGCGCTGGCGATGCTGTAGTGCTGTAGCCCCGCAACCGGCCCGGCCCGCCGGGACCAGGGCGGCGGCGCGACGGCAACATCCGCTAACGCCCTGGCGTCGCCTTTTCCTCTTCCTGGACTGGCCAGCCGGGCGGTGGCTCGAACTGCGCCGGATCCAGCGGGCCGTATTCCACCCGGATGGCCTCCTGCCAGTGCAGATCCCCGTCGAGCGTCATCCGGCTGCGCAGGACCAGCCCGTCCACCGAGACGCACACCGTTCGTGCCGCCTCCTCCGGCTCGTTGCGGTCGCGGATGCGCCAGAGCGAGCAGGGCAGGCCGGCCACGTGGTCCTCCCCGTCCCGGATCACCTGCAGGTCCGGCTGGAGCGCAAGGTCCGGCAATGAGCCGTCCTCCTCGCCCATCCGGCTCATCGTCACCACGCCGGCGGCGGGATCCCCCGGTGTGACGACAAAGAACCAGGCCCGCTTCGCCCGTGGATCCACGATCCGCACGACACCGCCGCTCTCGAACCGTTCCCGTCCGGTCGCGGCGGCGTAGCAGGCGCGGGTCAGGATCTCGCCGTCCCCCAGGCCGCCCCCCACGGACGAGCGATAGGTCACGGCCACGTCGCGGGTCAGCCGGCGCGGCGGCGGCCCATCCTCGGTCCGTGCCGGACGCGACGCGACGAGACAGCCGGAAGCAAGACAGGTCAGGATCAGGACCAGGCGGGTGCAAACAGGCATGCGGCATGCTTCCACAACCACAGGCTGTCGCGGCAAGCGGATGCTGATCACGCCTCCGTGCGCCGTGTCCCCCTCGCCGGCCGGCCTCGCGCAGGCGTCATTGCCGACGGCTCCTTCGGAGCGCTATCGAACCAGCCATCCCCATCCACCGGAAAGCGCATGGCCCGCAACACCATCACGTTGATCTGGATCGCCGGCCTGGTGCTGGCGGTGCTGGTCTATTTCGTCGGCCCCGACCGCTTCATGTTTTCCGCCTTCGACCTGATCAACGGCATCTGGTTCGCCCTGCTCGCAGCGCTGCGCAATCTCTCGGGCATCACCTTCGACCTGGTGCGCGCCCTGGCGATCGGGCTGTGGTTCGTGTTCGCGGTGCTCGCCCTGCTGGTGATCCGTCGCACCGGCACCGGCCATGCGGCCCTTCTCGTCGTTTCGCTGATCTTCCTGGGCCTGATCTGGCATGGCGGCGGATACGCCGGCTTCGGTGCGCACACGCGCTGGGCCGCGGCCCTGATCCTGGTGCTCGTCGCCGCCCTGACGATGACGCGCCGCCTGACCCATCCTGCCGCACGAAGCCCGCTGGGGCCGCCGCCGCATCCATAGCAAAACGTTAATATTTCGTTATAGCATCGATAAATAGCCGGACCCGCAACGATTCTGGTTGCTCCCGGCGGCGCGGCCACGCCATGCTGGTGTCGGGTCGGTCCGGGCGTCGTGCGGCGCAGCCGTCGCCCCCGTGGATGCAAGCAGGTCGCCATGAACGAGCTGCCCCCCCGTGCGCCGCCCCCCGGCACCCCGTCTCTCTCGGGGGCAGGTCGCACAAGCGAGGAGCATGCCCTGATCCACGCCTCGGGCCTGCTGGATGCCGGCTGGTACGAGCAGCGTTATCCGGAAATCGCCGGGACCGGCACTGACCCGGTGATCCATTTCATCACCCGGGGCTGGCGGGAGGGGCGCAACCCCAATCTCTACTTCGATACCAGCTGGTACCTGAAGCAGAATCCCGATGTCAGCCGCGCCGGGCTCAATCCGTTGCTGCACTATATCCGGCGGGGCGAGGCCGAGAACCGCTTGCCCTGCCTGCATTTCGACCTGCCCTGGTACCGTACGCGGCACACGGCCCCGGAAGGCGGCACGCTGCTCGGTCACTACTACACGCATCGCCGTTCCGGCACGGTCACCCCGATCGCCGAGTTCGACCCCGCCTGGTACCTGGCGCAATATCCGGACATCGCCGCCGCCGGGGTCGACCCTTTTGAACATTTCCTGCTCTGGGGCTGGCGGGAGGGGCGCAACCCCTCGGCCGACTTCGATACCCGCTTCTACGTGCGCCGCTACCTCGATCCGGGCCAGGACGAAAACCCGCTGCTGCATTATCGCCGCCTGCGCCACGTCATCCGCCTTCACACGCGCCCGCCGCCGGACGAAACCACCATCCCCGAGGAGGTGCGCCGCTTCACCGCCCCCGGCCCAGAGTTCGAAGAGATCGCGCCGCTGCCTCGCTCGGCTCCGCGCCGGGCGACGGTGCTCGCCTTCTACCTGCCGCAATTCCACGCCATCCCCGAGAACGATGCCTGGTGGGGCCGCGGCTTCACCGAATGGACCTTCACCGCCCGCGGATTGCCGCGCTTCGCCGGGCATTACCAGCCTCGCATTCCCCGCGATCTCGGCCATTACGTGCTCGACAATCCGACGGTGCTGCGCCGGCAGGTGGAGCTGGCGCGCGGCGCCGGTCTCGGCGGCTTCATCTTCTACTTCTACTGGTTCAACGGCCGTCGCCTGCTGGAACGCCCGCTGGAGGCGTTCCTCGCCGATCATTCCATCGACTTTCCTTTTTGCCTGATGTGGGCGAACGAGAACTGGACCCGCCGCTGGGACGGTTCGGACCAGGACGTGCTGATCGCGCAGGACTGGCGCCGGCGCGACGAGACGGCGCTGGTCGACAGCTTCGCCCGCCATTTCCGTGATCCCCGCTATATCCGGCTGCACGGCAGGCCGCTGCTGATGGTGTATCGCGCCGGCCTGATTCCCGAATCCGCCGCCACCCTCGCCCGTTGGCGCGAGGCATTCCGGGTGCGCCATCACGAGAATCCGGTGATGGTGATGTCGCAGAGCTTCGACGCCTTCGATCCGCGCGGCTACGGCTTCGATGGCGCGGTGGAATTCCCGCCGCACAAGCTGGTGCTCGGCCAGAAGCCGATCAATGGCGACCTGGCCTGGTTCGATCTCGCCGCCACGGCCCAGGTGTTCGATTACGGGGCAATCGCCAACGCCTCGCTCGCCGAACCGCCCGCGCCATTCCCGCTGATCAAGACGGCGGTGCCCGGCTGGGACAACGATGCCCGCCGCCAGGGCGCGGGAATGATGCTGCACCGGGCCACGCCGGCGAAATACCAGGCATGGCTGAGCGAACTGATCGACCGCGCCGCCGCCCATCCCTTCTTCGGCGAGCGGCTGGTCTGCGTGAATGCCTGGAACGAATGGGCGGAAGGCGCCTATCTCGAACCCGATCAGCATTACGGCGGGGCCTGGCTGAACGCCACGGCCCGCGCGGTGGCTGCCCGGTTCGCCACCGGGGCTCCGCTGCTGCTGGTCGGCCATGACGGCTTCGCCGCCGGTGCGCAGCAACTGCTGCTGCACCTCGGCCGCATCCTGCGCCGGCGCTTCGGTGTCACAGTCGAATTCCTGTTGCTTGGTGAAGGGACGTTGCGGCCGCGCTATGCCACGACCGCGCCCACGCAGGTGATCACCGATCCGTCCCGACTGCAGCCCTTCCTGCTTGCTGCCGCGGCCCGCGGCATCACCACCGCCCTGGTCAACAGCGCCGCCGCCGCCTGGAGCATCCCGCAACTGCGGGCCGCCGGCATCGAGCCAACCCTGCTCGTGCACGAGATGCCTGGCCTGCTCGCCGAGAAACGGCTGCTTGCCGGCGCCCGCGCCGGCGCGCAGGCCGCCGGGCACGTGATCTTCGCTGCCGAAGCCGTTCGCGCCGGCTTCACCAGCGCCGTGCCGATCGAAGCGGAGCGCAGCGTGGTGCTGCCGCAGGGCAATTATCGCGATGTTGCCTTCTCCATCACCGCGCGCGCCGCCCTGCGGGCGCGGCTCGGCGTGCCGGATGAGACGCCGGTGGTGCTCGGTGCCGGATATGCGGATCTGCGCAAAGGCTTCGACCTGTTCCTGCAATGCTGGCGGCTGACCCGGCACGACCGCCCACAGGTGCGGTTCTGGTGGGTGGGTGAGCTCGATGCCACCCTGCATGCCTATCTCTCCGCCGAGATCGAGGCGGCGGAAGCCACCGGCAGCTTCCACCTCGCCGGCTGGCAGGATGACATCGCTGCCTGGCTCAGCGCAGCCGATCTGTTCGCCCTGCCCTCGCGCGAGGACCCGTATCCGACCATCCTGATCGAGGCCCTGTGCTCCGGGTTGCGGGCGGTCGCGTTCGATCACTCGGGCGGCATGCCCGACCTGCTGCGCGAGCGCGATTGCGGCGAGGTCGTGCCGATGGGCGATGCCGCCGCGCTGTCCGCGGCGATCCTGCGCGAACTGGACCG
Organism: Rhodovastum atsumiense; assembly: GCF_937425535.1. Classification (NCBI taxonomy): domain Bacteria; kingdom Pseudomonadati; phylum Pseudomonadota; class Alphaproteobacteria; order Acetobacterales; family Acetobacteraceae; genus Rhodovastum; species Rhodovastum atsumiense. The sequence continues at coordinate 2,438,204 of NZ_OW485601.1, read as the reverse complement.
TCCCGCCGGGGATCGTGCCGCCCTGGCACAGACGGCATGCCAGCGTTTCCGCTTCGACCATTATGCCTTCGCGCTGCTGCAGCAGGCCCGTCCGGGTCTCCCGGCCGTCTCGGTCGCCGTGCCGGCCCACAACTATGCCCGTTACCTTGAACACCGGCTGGTCTCGGTGTTCACCCAGACCCACCCGGTGGTCGAGGTCATCGTGCTCGACGACGCCTCGCGCGACGACAGTGTCGCGGTGGCGCAACGCGTCGCCGCCGACTGGGGACGCGATATCCGGCTCATCGTCAATCCCACAAATTCCGGCTCGCCCTTCGCCCAGTGGCACCGTGCCGCCGAATTGGCCGAGGCCGAATGGGTATGGATCGCCGAAGCCGATGACGCCGCGGAGCCGACACTGCTCGCGACCCTGGCGGCCTTCGTGCACGACGTGCCCGAGTTGGAACTCGCCTTCTGCGACAGCCGCGCCATTGACGCCCAGGGGGCCCCGCTCTGGCCAAGCTACCACGACTACTATGTCCAAAGCGGTGCGCCGGCGCTGACGCAAGGCGGCGTGTTCCCCGCGCCCGACTTTGCCCGGCGCTTCCTGGCCGAACGCAACCTGATCCCGAATGTCTCCGCGGTGCTGTGGCGACGCCGCTCCCTGCTCGCGGCCCTGCACCGCTGCGGGCGCGAGCTATCCGGCTTCCATCTCGCCGGGGACTGGCGAATCTATCTGGAGATCCTGGCCGAGAGCACGGGCCAGGTCGGCGTGGCTCCCACCTCGCTCAACGTGCATCGCCGCCATGCCGCCGGCGTGACGCAATCGACCGCCGCGCGCCGCCATCTCGACGAGGTCACCCGCATCCACGCCATTGCCCGCAGCCGCCTGGATCTGCCACCGGAAACCATACGCCGCCAGGGCGTCTACCGCCGCCATCTCGCGCACACGCTCGGCCTGCGCTAGGGCATTTGCCGGTCGCAGTGGCGCGCGGCAAATGCTCCAGTGCTCTGCGGCTTCATGCCATCGCCCGCTTGTGGCGCAGGACGCGCGGCGCCGTCGCGACGATCCGCTCCAGGCGATCCAGGATGCGCAGGCCGACCGCGTGACGTCCATGGCTGCGCAACACCTCGGCCTGCCCCCGCCGTGCAATGCCGCGGCCACGTTCGGGATCGTCGAGAACGGGTCGCAGCAGGTCCCGGGCATGATCGAGGTCAGGCTCGGCCCATGACTGTCCGCGCCAGTGCGGATGGTCTCCTTTCTTCAACTTCACCAGACGGTGGCGGACCAGCAGCGAATTCTCGCCGGTCATGAGGTCGAGATTCCCTGACCACCCTGTGCCCATCGCCAGCCGGCCCCACGCCATCGCCTCACCCAGGTCACGACCGCCCCCTTCGGCATGATGCAGCGAGACGACGCAGTCGCAGGCGGAGATCAGGCTGCGCAGATGCAGGGAGTCGGGGGGGGTCGTGATCACCTTCACCTGCGGGTCGCCCGCGATCGTCGTGGCCCACGCCTCGTCTTCCGGACCGGCCGCCAGCACCTGCAGCACGAGTTGCACGTCACGGTAGGGATCGTCGCGCCGGAGCCGATCCAGCAGCGCCAGCACCGCATGTGAGTTCCGCTGCCTCACCCACGACGACGGATCGAAAAAATGCAGCAGCACGAAGGCAGATTCACGGACGCCGAAATACCGCCGCGGCAGGCATGGCCCTGGCTGCGGGTCCAGCGTCTGGCCGATCCAGTAGCTGTCCAGCCCGGATGACGCGAGGTTGTCACGGATGAAGCCGGACAGTGCCCAGATCTCGTCGAAACGACGGAGCTGTGTTGCCCATTGCGCTGGAATGACCGGCAGATCGTAAATCGGAACGATGATGTTGTAGCCATCGTCGAAGCGGCCGCCACTCTCCGCGAACGCCATCATCGCCTGCTCCACCTCCGCACCGCCGGCATGGAAGATGCGGATACCGCCGGGCAGGTCGTGCCGCTCACGTGCCGCCATAAGCTGCCGGTGTGCCGGGTCGGTGCGTGTGGTGGGGAAAAGTTCGAACACCCGATGATGCAGGCGCAGCGCGTCACAGGCCATGACATGGCCACGCAACGCCTCACCTGGCGCGACTGGTGCGAAAGGACGACCGATGAACGTCACCGGCACATCGTCCAGCACCGCCGCAGCGCGGCCCCGTCCAGCCGCCACGGCCTCGCCCGTGGTGTCCGGTTTGCCGGAGCCGGGACTGCGGGATCGCTTCATCGAGCAGGGCGCCTCATGGTCGCGCCTTCGCCTCGACCGCGTCGCGCAGGGCCTCCAGCCAACGATGGCCGTAGAAGCTGTCGGGTTCCAGATGCGCACCCTCGCTCCATTCGTTCCAGGCATTGACGAAGAGCAGACGCTGCTCGCCCGTCAGGGAGCGTCGGATATGCTCGATTTTTTCCTCGACATAGACCCGGAATGCTTCCGGGCTGGCGCCATCGAAGCTGGTGCCGCGCAGGCTTTGCCGCGGCGTGTTGTCCCATCCCGGGAACACCGCAGGATAGCGCCGGCACGGCACGGCGTCACGCTGCAGGAAGGCGAGAACCGTTGCCGGGTAGTCATAGCGGTAGCCACTCCAGTCTTCCTTGACGATCTCTGCCGGGCTGGTGGCGGGAACCGCATGCCCATGCGGCGGGAACTCGACACTGGCATCGAAGCCAAGATCGGCGGGATGGAGGTTTCGCGCCGCCGCTTCCACGCTTTCGACATAGGCGAGATGCACGCCCGGGAAACCTGCCGCCGCGAAGCCGGCCCGACAGGCCCGGGCGAAGGCCGGTGCATCGGGCAACAGCAACGGCCGGTAGACCAGGAACAAGGGCAGGCCGTCGACACGAATGTAGCGTGGATCGGCGGCATGTGACACCGCGTCGGCGATGACGGCATCAAGCGTGTCCGGATCATAATTCTGCGCCATCAGGATCTCGCGCTCACCGCCATCCCACTGCCGGGTCCAGTTCTCGTTGGCCCAGCACAGGCACCAGCGAAACGGAATTCCGGGATGCGCGCGCACGGTCGCGAGCGGACGGTCAAGCACGCGACGCTTGCCGAAGTTATAGTAATAGACGCAGAAACCTTCGATGCCGTAGCGGCGCGCGAGCAAGGCCTGGGCGGTCAGCGCCTCCGGCGTACGCAGGTCGTAGAAGCCGAGATCGGCGGGCAGATGCGGCTGGTAATGGCCGACATAACTGGGCTGCGCCTTGGTGACATTGGTCCATTCGGTAAAGCCAGTGCCCCACCACAGGTCGTTCTCGGGCGTCGGGTGGAATTGCGGCAGGTAGAAGGCCAGCACCCGCACCGCATCCAGCCGCCGGATCAGGTCCCCCCAGCGCGCGACCAGGCGTTGCCGGCCACGGATCATGGCGCGGAACGCGTGCACGTCCGGATCGCGGGAGTGGTGCAGCATCATGGCGCCGCCGACATGGCGCACGCGATGTCCGGCCGAGACAAAGCGCAGGCAAAGATCGGCATCCTCGCCGGACTCCGGATCATAGGCGTCGTCGAACAACGTCGCACCGGCGAGCGCCCGGCGAAACATCAGCGCGGCGCCCGAACAACAGGTGACGTCGCGGTCCTGGCAGAACCCGGCCTCGGACGGATCCGCATGCGATCCGACCATGCCGATCTCACCGTTGGCCCGCAGGAAACGTCCGGCCTCCTGCAGGCGGCCATCGGAGGCAAGCAGCCTGGGACCGACCGCCGCCACTGCGGGATCGGCATCCAGAGCGGCCACCAGCGCCTCGATGGCGCCCGGCATCACCTGCGTGTCGTCAGCGAGCAGCAGGACGTACTCGCCCCGGCAGCGGGCGAATGCCTGGTTGCAGGCGGCAGGAAAGGTGGTCTTCGTCGCCCGGCGCAGCCAGACGAGGTTCGGCACGGCCTGCAACCACGCCGAGGCAGAGGCCGGCATGCCGTCATCCACCAGCACAACCTCGAAAGCGAGCTGCGGCTGCACCGTCTGCAATGATCGCAGGCAGGCGATGGCGGCATCGGGCGCGTGCCGCGCGGAAATCAGGATGGACAGTCGCGGCGATGCCGTCCGGGGAAATGTCAGCCTGGCGCTGTCGCCGTTGGGGGAAGCGGCAGGATGCAGCGAAACACGGACCGCCTGACGGCGCTGCTCTCGCGCGGCATCGATGCGCGTGCGCAGGTCACGATCAATCGCGAGGACCGTATCGGGATCGATCGTGACCACCCGGCCGGCCCCGGCCGGAACCGCCAGCGCGGCCCGACGCTCGGTGGGCGCCTGCCGGCCCTCCCGCTCGCCATACTCCAGGTAATGGCGCAAGGGGGGAACCCCGGCCTCGGCAACGTCGGGATAACGCGCGCGGTACAGCGCTCCGTCAAAGGCCGGGCCGGCGGCGCGTCCTTCAGCATCGCCTTGCAGGAGAAAATGGCACATCGCCAGATAAGGATCGTTTGGAACATCATCGTAGCGTTGCGCATACCAGGCCGGATCGAGATGAGGATTCGGTCGTCGGCCGGCCTGCAGGCCATGCTGCAGGAACCGGCGAAGCAACCCGCTTCCGGCGGCCGCGGCGCCATCCGTCGCCAGATAATGGTCTGGATCGAAGTAGGGGCTCGGGCGTGCCAGATTGTGCTCCAGCATATCGGCCAGGGCGTCAGGCCGCGGCACCGCCCCGAGCGCCGCGGCATTCCCGGCAGCCATGTAGGGCAGGTCAACGAGCGGATGCGGCGAGCGCAACCGGGCACAACCACGTTCAATGAAGTGCAGCAGCGGGTCCAGTCCGGTTTCCGCGATGTCCGGATTGGTGGCGAGATAGAAGTCACGATCGAAATACCAAGACAACACTGGCCGCTGCCGCGGCGGCATCCGCAAATAAGCCACAACGCAGGAAATATCGGCGCGACCACCCCCAAGCGCCTGACGGAACAGATCCTCGCTTACGAAATTCGAACACAGCATATTGTGTGCCCGTTTCAGTTCCTCCATTGCCACCGATGGCATCCAAATCGATCCTTTTCGTTGCCGCGGTGCCACTCATAGACGCTTTACAACACGATAACTTCTCTTGCGCCGCATCCAGGGATACCTGGAAAACATTGATACAATAACAAAATTATTTACAGAGGATGGAGGCAGAGCGGCGGCGGCGTCCTGCCCGACGGATCTCCGACAAAATGATTTTTAAATTAAAAAAGTTATAATGCCGCAATATATCATCCCGCTGCATCCCGCAGTTCAATTCTGCACCAGCCTTACCCGGCCACTGTCCTCCCGCCCCTTCGTCGGAAATCCATGGCGGCATGCCCTCGGATCGGGCATCCCTGCCCTCAGGTTTTCGATGAAGATCGACGACAGCCACGAGAAGACAGTTTTCCGGCGACCATCGCACCAGGCATCCGCTCCATATGACTGAAAATCCGAACCCTGAAGCGATCCCAATTGAAACCATAGATTGCTATTGGTGCCCGGTGCTGGCGGGTTATAACGGTCCGATGCAGGCAAAGAGGTAACGGATGCGGGTGTTACTCACCGGTGGATGTGGATTCATCGGGTCGGCCGTTATACGTCATTTGATCCGGTCGACCGGGCACAGCGTGGTCAACGTTGACAAGCTGACATACGCTGCTTCCGAGGATGCCCTGGAAGACGCATCGCGGCATGATCGTCACACGCTGGTTCAGGCCGACATCGCCGACCATGCCGCCATGCGAGAGGTGTTCGCGACCCACGCCCCCGACGCCGTCATGCATCTCGCCGCCGAGACGCATGTGGACCGTTCGATCGACGGGCCGGGTCCCTTCGTCCAGACGAACGTGGTCGGCACATACACGCTGCTCGATGTCGCCCGCGCGTATTGGTCGTCGCTGCCTGTTGCCCGTCGGGATTCGTTCCGATTTCACCACATCTCGACCGACGAGGTGTTCGGGGCGCTGTCACCGACCGACCCGCCTTTCACCGAAACCACCCCCTATGACCCACGCAGCCCCTATTCCGCGAGCAAGGCGGCGTCGGACCATCTGGTGCGGGCCTGGCACCACACCTACGGCCTGCCGACCATCGTCAGCAACACCTCCAACAACTACGGCCCCTGGCAATTCCCCGAGAAGCTGATCCCGCTGGTCACGCTCAATGCGCTCGAGGGCAAGAAGCTGCCGGTCTATGGTGACGGATCCAACATGCGGGACTGGATCTTCGTCGAGGACCATGCCGAGGCACTGGTGCGGGTGCTCGAACGCGGCCAGCCCGGCGGTACCTACGCCCTCTCCGCCCGCCAGCCACGCACCAACCTGCAGGTGGTGCGCGCGATCTGCGCGGCCCTCGATGCCCGCCTCCCCGATCCGGCCGGCCCGCGTGAGCGGCTGATCCACTTCGTCACCGACCGGCCCGGCCATGATTTCCGCTACGAAATCGACCCCACCCGCTCCGAGGCGGCGCTGGACTGGAAGGCCGGGCACGATTTCGAGCGCGGCCTCGGCCGCACCATCGACTGGTATCTCGCCAACCGCGCCTGGTGGGAGCGCATCCGCGCCGCCCGCTATGCCGGTGAACGGCTCGGCCAGGGAACGAGGAACCCGACATGACCATGAAGAAGGGCATCCTGCTGGCGGGCGGCTCGGGCACGCGCCTGCACCCGATGACGCTCGCCGCCTCCAAGCAGTTGCTGCCGGTCTACGACAAGCCGATGGTCTACTACCCGCTGTCGGTGCTGATGCTGGCCGGGATCCGCGACCTCCTGGTGATCTCCACCCCCACCGACCTGCCGCAGTTCCGGCGGCTGCTCGGCGACGGCGAGCGCCTGGGCATGCACATCAGCTACGCCGAGCAGCCGAGCCCGGACGGCCTGGCGCAGGCCTTCCATATCGGCCGCGACTGGATCGCCGGCGAGCCCTGCGCGCTCGCGCTCGGCGACAACCTCGTCTTCGGCGAGCATCTCTCGGTGCTGCTGCAATCTGCCGCCGCGCGGCCGCAGGGCGCCACGGTGTTCGCCTACCAGGTGCGCGACCCGGAGCGCTACGGCGTGGTCAGCATGACCCCCGAGGGCCGCGCCCTCGACATCGTCGAGAAACCGGCGGTGCCGCAATCGAACTGGGCGGTGATCGGGCTCTATTTCTACGACGCCCGGGTCACCGAACTGGCCGCCCGCGTCCGCCCCTCCGCCCGTGGCGAGCTGGAAATCACCGACCTCAACCGCATGTACCTGGAAGAAGGCAGCCTGCAGGTCGAGAAACTGGGGCGCGGCTGCGCCTGGCTCGATGCCGGCACGCCGGATTCGCTGCTGCAGGCCGCCACCTTCGTGCAGACCATCCAGTCGCGCCAGGGCATGCTGGTCGGCTGCCCGGAGGAAGTGGCCTATCGCATGGGCTGGATCGACGCCGCCCGGCTGCGCCAGCACGCCCGCGCCCTCGGCAAGACCGAGCTCGGCCGGGTGCTGACCGAACTCGCCGATACCGGGCTGGAGGCCTGAGACAGCCATGAAAGTCGAACGGCTCGCCATCCCCGACGTGCTGCTGCTCACGCCGCCGCGCTACGGCGATGCACGGGGATTCTTCTCCGAAACCTACAATGCCCGGCGCTACGCCGAGGCCGGCATCGACCAGCCCTTCGTGCAGGACAACCACAGCCTCTCCGCCCGCCGCGGCGTGCTGCGCGGCCTGCATTGCCAGGTCGCGCCGAACGTGCAGGGCAAGCTGGTGCGGGTGATCAAAGGCGCGATCTGGGACGTTGCCGTCGACATCCGCCACGGCTCGCCCACCTACGGGCAGCACGTGGCCGCGGAACTCAGCGCGGAGAACTGGTCGCAGCTCTGGATCCCCGGGGGCTTCCTGCACGGGTTCTGCACGCTCACGCAGGATGTCGAGGTCATCTACAAGGTGACCGGCGACTATGACCGGGCGGCCGAGCGCGGCGTGATCTGGAACGACCCGGACCTCGCCATTCCCTGGCCGGTCGCCCCGGAGGAGGTCCAGCTCTCCGAGAAGGACACCCAGCTGCCCCGTCTCGCCGAATGTGACGTCTGGTTCCGGGCCTGACCGGCGCGGACCGAAAGGGAAACACAGCCATGAGCGTCACCGATGCGACGGGGCCGATCCTGGTCACCGGCGGCACCGGGCAGCTGGCCAGTGCGCTGGCAGAAGCCGCCGACGGGCTGAAGCTGCTGCGGGTCGGCCGCCCCGATTTCGACTTCGACCGACCGGATGCGATCCACCCTCTGCTCGACCGCACCCGGCCGTCACTGGTGATCAACGCCGCCGCCTACACCGCGGTCGATCGCGCCGAGACCGATGCCCTGGCGGCGTGGCGCGCCAACCACGACGGCCCGGCCGCGCTGGCGGCCTGGTGCGCCGCCGCCGGCGTGCCGCTGATCCACGTTTCCACCGATTACGTCTTCGACGGGCTCAAGGGCGCGCCCTATGTGGAGACCGATCCGACCCATCCCTGTGGCGTCTACGGCGCTTCCAAACTTGCCGGCGAGGCAGCGGTGCTTGCCACGGCGGCGCGGGCGATCGTGCTGCGGACCTCCTGGGTCTATGCGCCGCGGGGGCGCAACTTCGTCCTGACCATGCTGAACGCGCGGGCGAAGACCGACCGGCTGCGCGTCGTGGCCGACCAGATCGGCTGCCCCACCCCGGCCGGCGACCTGGCCGCGGCGATCCTGCAGATCGCCCGGCAGATCCGCGCGCAGCCCTGGCAGGAGGGTTGGAACGGCCTCTATCACGCCGCCGGCACCGGCTGGACCAGTTGGCACGGGCTGGCCAGCGCCGTCTTCGAGGAAGCGGCGCGGTACGGCATGGTGCCCCCCACGGTCGAGCCGATCACCACCGCCGACTGGCCGACGCCGGTGCGCCGCCCGCCCGATTCCCGGCTCGACTGCGCCAAACTGGCAGCGACCTTCGGCATCAGCCTGCCGCCATGGCGTTCCAGCTTGGCAAAAGTCATAGATATCGCCTTCGATATTTCACCCACAACGGGAACAAAGCTGTAATATTGCACCGGCGCCGCTAATATGCTCGTCAATGGCGCCGCAAGATCCCGCACCCCGGATCGCGATCCTGCTGTCGACGTACAACGGTGCGCGATGGCTGCGAGAGCAACTGGAGAGCATCCTTCACCAGACCCATGAGGAATGGGTGCTGTACTGGCGCGATGACGGCTCGGCCGACGCCAGCGTCGCCATCCTGCAGGAGTTCAGCCAACGCGCCGGCCAGGGGCGTTGCGTGCGGATCGAGCAGCCGGCGCATCGTCTCGGCGTGACCGCCAGCTTCCTGACCCTGTTGCGCGCCGTCGTCCCCCGGCTCGGGGAGCGCGACGCGATCGCCTTCGCCGACCAGGACGATATCTGGCTGCCGCACAAGCTGGAACGCGGGCTCGCGGCGCTGCACCGTGCCGGCCAGGGCCTGCCGGTGCTGTATTGCGGTCGCCAGATCCTGGTGGATCAGGATCTGAACCGCCTGGGCCTGTCCGGTGCGCTGCGGCGTGCCACCGGCTTTCCGGCGGCGCTGACCCAGAACGTGGCCACCGGCTGCACCGTCATGCTGAACCGCCAGGCCGCCTGCCTGGTCGCGGCCAGCCGCCCCGCCCCGGGCACGCTGCATGACTGGTGGGCCTACCTGATGGTGACCGCCGCCGGCGGGCTGCTCGTCCAGGACAAGGAACCGGTGATCCTGTATCGCCAGCACCGATGCAACCTGGTGGGCGCCCCGGCCTCCTCGCTGCGCCGCGCGGTGGGGGCCCTGCGCCGCGGCCCGGCCTTGTTCATGACGCTGCTGCGGGCCCATGTCGATGGATTGCTGGCCCAACCCGAGCTCATCACCGAGCGGGCCCGGGCCGAGCTCCTGCTGCTCAGCCGGGCGCTGCATGGTGGGATCCGGCTGCGGCTGATGGCCTTGCGGATGCCGGGACTGCACCGCCAGACCTGGCCGGAAACCGCCCTGTTCCGCTGCTGGTTCCTCATCGGCTGATCGCGGCGCCGCAGGCGGCCAGGGCCGCCCGCATATGCGCCGGCACCGGCGCCGTCACCGCCACCGGCGGATCGAGCCCGAGCGAAAGGCTGCGCGCCAGCAAGTGCAGCCGCTCCGCCTCCCCGCCCGGGCCGTACACCGGATCGCCCAGCAACGGACAGCCCAGCACCGCGCAATGCGCCCGCACCTGGTGCGTCCGCCCGGTGCGCGGGCGCAGTTCCAGCCAGGCCATCCCCGCCGCCTGCCCGCGCAGGCACCATTCGGTCACCGCGGGTTGGCCCGCCTCGTCGGCGACCATGCGCCACCCCGCCGGCGTACTGACCTTGCGCAGCTTCGCCTGAATCACGCCCGCCTCGCCCGGCGGCGCCCCGTGCACCACCGCCCAATAGGTCTTCGCCGCCCGACCGGCCGCGAACTCGGCCTGGGCCGCATGCAGCGCCGCCCGTCGCAGCGCCACCAGCAGGCAGCCGGCGGTGTCGGCGTCCAGCCGGTGCGCGAGCCACGGCCCGTCGCGCCGACGCGACAGCGCCGGGAAGCAATCCTCCACGCTGGGGCCGCCGCGCGGCCCGGGATGCACGGGCAGCCCCGCCGGCTTGTCGAGCACGACGAAACGCGAATCGTGGAACAGGATCGGGATGTCCATCGCGTGATGCTATGCCATGCCGCATGAAGCCCGACACGATCTGCGGCGCCAACGCCGTCGACGCCCTGTTCGCCCGTCGCCCCGACGACGTCATCCGCCTGTTCTACGCCACCGAACGGCGCGACCTGGTCGGTCCCTGGTGCAGCCGGCTCGCCGAGGCACGCCGGCCCTACCGCCTGCTGCCGGACGCGGAGCTGGTGAAGGTCGCCGGCACGCCACACCATGGCGGCGTGGTCGCGGTGGCCAAGCCCCGCGAGATCCCGCTGCTCGACCTGCGCGCCCCGCCGCGCGGGAATTTCCTGCTGGTGCTCGACGGCATCGGCAACCCGCACAATCTCGGCGCGATCGCCCGCAGCGCCGCGTGGTTCGGCGTGCCGGCGCTGCTGCTGCACGACATCCCCGGCGCCGCCCTGCCCTCCGACGCCGCCTACCGCACCGCCGAGGGTGGCCTGGAATGGCTGGCCCTGCACCGCACCCGCGACCTGCCGCGCGCCCTGGCCGCCTTGGCGCCCTACTACCGCATCGTGGCGACGACGCTTGCCGCTGATGCAGTGCCACCCGAGGCGATTCCGCGCGACCGGCCCCTCGCCCTGGTGCTCGGCGCAGAGGAACACGGCATCCGCGCCGAGGTGCTGGCGGCCTGCCGCCGCTCGGTGCGCATCCGTGGCACCGGGCGGGTGCAGAGCCTGAACGTTGCGCAGGCGGCCGCGGTGCTGCTGCACGCCCTCACCTGAGCGGACATCTGAGCAGGACAGGCCCTGGCCTTCCCGCAGGGCGGCGTGGCAGGGTTGGTCATGCGCATTCATATCCAGAACCGTTCCGCCTCCGCCCCCTTCGTGCTCACCCCCGCGCAATGGCACGCCGCCGCAGCGCGCGCCGGGGAAACCGACCACGAGGTCAGTTTTGGATTCGATACAGACGCCTTCACCGCCGCCATCGCCGAGGCGGAGATCCTGATCGCCTCGCCAAGCACGATCGGGAGCCTGCTGCCCTTCGCCGGGCCACGGCTGCGCCTGATGTTCACCACCGCCGCCGGGGTCGATGCCCTGCGGCCCTTCGAGCGACTGCCCCCCGGCGTCCTGCTGGTGAACAATCGCGGCGTGCACGGCGCCAAGGTGTTCGAATACGCCGCCATGGCGCTGCTGATGCTGAATACGCGGATTCCCGCCTATGCCGCCGCCCAGCGCCGCGGCAGTTGGGAACCGCAATTCCTGCCGGTCATCCGCGGCCGACGCGCCACCATCATCGGCACCGGCGACCTCGGGGCCGCCGCCGCCCGCGCCGCCCGGATGCTCGGGCTGTCCACCACCGGCCTGCGCACCCGCGCCCTCCCGCATGATGATTTCGACCGCATCCGCCTGATCGCGGAGCTCGACGCGGTGCTGCCGGAAACCGACTTCCTGGTGCTCGCCTGTCCGCTCACCCCCGCCACCGCCGGGCTGCTCGACCGTCGCCGCCTGGAATTGCTGCCGCAGGGGGCGGGCGTGGTGAACGTGGGCCGCGGCGGGCTGATCGACCAGGATGCGCTGTGCGACCTGCTCGATGCCGGGCGACTCGGCGGCGCGGTGCTCGACGTGACGACCCCGGAACCACCGCCGCCCGACCACCGGGTCTGGACCACGCCGAACCTGCTGGTGACGCCACATGTCTCCGCCGACGAGGATCCGGCCACCTACAATGCCGCCACCCTGGAGGTGTTCTTCGCCAATCTCCGGGCCTGGCGCGACGGAGGGATGCCACCGAACCAGGTTGATCCCGGCCGGGGATATTGACACTTCCGGGCGTAATTCTCGCGCATCATCCGTCGCATCAACGACAGCCGCTCGACCATTGATAAAAATAGGCATCACGAGAACCTGATTTCGTGGAACCGCGGTGGGGCCGGGGCCTTTTCCTCGCATGATGAAAAAGGACAGCAGCATCACCCGGCTCACCGCGGCAGCGATCGGCGCCGCGATGGCCCTCGCTCTGCCGGTGGCGGCCCATGCGGAACCGGAACTTTCCGATGGCCCGGCCTTGCGGGAAGCGCGGAAGCTCGCGGAACAACCGCCCGTGGCCGAGCCGCCCGGGCGCCGTCCGCCGATCGATCATTCCGGCCGCAAGCTGCGCGGCAAGGCCAGCTTCTATGGCGAGGAATTCCGGGGCCGCAAGATGGCCAACGGCAAGCGCTTCAACCCCGACTCCACGGTCGCGGCCAGCAAGTCGCTGCCGCTCGGCACCGTCGCGAAGGTCACCAACCTCAAGACCGGCAAGTCCGCCATGGTCAGGATCGAGGACCGTGGGCCCTATGCCCAGGGCCGCGTCGTGGACCTGACGCCGAAGACAGCGAAGAAACTCGACATGATCGGTGACGGCGTGGTGCCGGTGGTGGTGGCGCCGGTCGCGGTGCCGCAACGGTCAGGCGGCGCCAAGGCGGGTGCGGGAGCAGCCGAGGTGCCAGCCTCCACAGCGACCGAAGCGTTGCAACAGGCCGCCGCAGCCGCGCCGCCCGAGGAACCGCAGGCGCGGCGGTAGGATCGGCCCGGCACTGCACATCATTGGACCTATGCCTTCGGGAACAGGCCGGGAAACAGCACTTCGACCGCATCAAGGGGAAAGCGCAGCGAAACCGGTCCCTTGGGGGTATCGGAGCCGAGAATGCCCTCCGCCACCAAGGTGCTCAGGAGATCGCGGGCGGTCCGTTCCTTCAGGCCGGTGACGCGCGCCGCTTCCCCGCGCGGCAGTTCCCCGCGTTGCAGGACCTGTTCCAGAAGCGCAAAGGCTTCCGGCTTCAGCCCCCGCTGTTCCACATAGAATTTCAGGCGCTCGATGAGCGTGTCCAGGGCGAACAGGCCGCTCATGCAGGTGACCTGATCAAGGCAGACCTGAAGGAACCAGGTGGTGAACTCCGCCAGAGCCCGGAGCGAGAGGTTTCCCCGGCCGTCCAGATCGCCCTGCCGTAGCGAATCGGCGTGATCCATCATCCGCTTGTATTCGCCCCGGCTCTCCAGGCCCCGCGCCAGTCCGCGTGACACCGACCAGAGGCCGTGTGCGCCGATGCCGGCATGCAGCGCCATGGCGTGGCTCATCAACCGGCTGACACGCCCGTTCCCATCCAGGAAGGGGTGGATGTAATTCAGCCGGTGATGGGCCGCCGCCATTGCCAGGATGCGACTGCCCATGCGCAGCGGCTCGAAGCGGTAGCGTTTCTCGAAATGCTGCATGAACGCGGCCACGCGCTCGCCGGCCGGCGGCCAGTGCCGGCCAACCATGACCTCATGCTCCGCGGTCGAACGGAACTCGCCCGGCACCATGCGCAACGCGCGACCCGTGCCGCGCACAATCAGCATGGCTTCGGGAGCATCCACGTAGAAGGCGCGATGAACGTCACGGATGAATTCAGCTGAAGCCGGTTCCGGTAGCGCAGCTTCTGCAAAACGACGGTCAATGTCGCGCTGGACACGGATATGCGCGCGCGCTTCGACCTGAAGATTCCGGCGCTCCTCCGTGGGGTCGAGTTGATCGGCCAGAGCCCGCTCGATCTCGCGCGGGGTCGTGTTGTGACCTTCAATCAGGTTCGAATAGTAGCAGTTCATGATCCGCACGGCATCGGCAAGATTGGCCGCGGACCGGGCATGCAGCCGGATTCCAAGTGCGCTGCTGCTGGCCGAGAGGGCGGCGATCAGATCGACAATTTCCGGACCGGTTTCATCGAGAAGGCAGGGTTCGATCCGTGCCGGGGTTTCCTCAAACGCCACTTTGCCGATCCTGAGTCTGGATAACAGACTGACATTATAAGGTAGAATCCGGAAATCTGCCAAAATTCTGCCGATCATCACGCCGATGCGCGAAGCGCCGCCAGGAGCATGAAACAACTATGATTTCCGGGGACGAAAGGGCAGCTTTCCGCCGATCCCGCAGGCAAAGCCCTTCATGCCACTGGCGCGGCTCCGAATCGCCGCTATCGCCAGCTCGTCAGGTAGAAGCGGGGGATTTCGTCGGGGTAGGCCCTGAAGGACACTTCGCGACGTGCCGCATAGGACTGCACGCTCGTCATGATCGGCAGGAAATACATCTGCTCGGTGATCAGGCGGATGGCCGCAGCGTAGTAGCGGCGGCGTTCATCGGCATTGGTGCTCGCTCCGCCCTGCTCCACCAGCCGCTTCAGCTCCGGGTCGCGGGTGTTGTCGTTGTCGCTGAACCCCTCGGTGCCGGCGCTGAAGAACTGCGGCAGGAATGCCGAAACGTCGTTGATGGAGTAGCTGCCCCAGTTGGCGAGGTAGAGCGGATTGCCGCCTTCCAGGTTGCGCCTGAGCGCGGCTTCGGTCTGCAGATGCACCAGCCGGGCGTCGATGCCGACCGCCTTCAGGTAGCCCTGCACCGGGGCCTCGAACTGCGGCAACAGGTAACTGATCATCTCCGTCCGAAACCCGTCCGGATAGCCCGCTTCCGCCAGCAGCGCCCGCGCCCGGGCCGGGTCGTAGGCGTAGCGCACCGCCACCGAGGGATCACAGCCGAACTGCGTCGGGAAGCAGGGCGTGTCGATCGCCCGCGAGCCGCCCTGCATGATGTTCTTCGCGATCGCCTGCCGGTCGATCGCATGCGCGATCGCCTGGCGCACTTTCACCTTGGTCATCGGGTTGCCCGCGCCGGTGCGGCCGGCCGCGTCGAACATCAGGAAGTTCACCCGCATCGTCTCGGCCCGCGTCGTCTGCAGGTGCGGCAGCAGGCCGAGCCTGTCCACGTCATCGGGCGGCAGGTTCCAGGTCCAGTCCGCCTTGTCGCCGAGCAGTTCGCTCTGCGCCGTGGCCGGATCGGCGACCTGGTGGATGCGCAGGCGCCGGATCGCCGGCCTACCTTTCGGGCTGTCCGGAAAATAATCCTCGAAGCGCTCGAGATCGATTTCGGTCCCCCCGTCCACCCGGGTGATGCGGTACGGCCCGGTACCGACCGGCTGCCGGTCATAGGCCGCCTGCCCCACCCGCTCGCGATACACCTTCGGCAGGATCGGCAACGCCATCGCCATGTATTCCATGGCCGCGGGAAAGACGCGCCGGAAGCGCAGCCGCACTTTGTACTCGTCGATGCGGTCGGCGCCCGCAATCCAGGCAAAGTTGGCCGGCACCGCGATCTGCCGATCGGTCAGCACGGTGTTGATCGTATAGATCACGTCGTCGGCGCTGAACGGGCTGCCGTCGTGGAATTTCACCCCGCGCCGCAGGTCCAGCTCCAGCGTGGTGTCGTCGATGGCCTTCCATGACACCGCCAGCAGCGGCTTGATCACGAAGCTGTCCGGATCGCGATGGACCAGCGTATCGAAGGCATGGTGCGCCACCACCAGCCCGGCCCGGAGCTGGTTGTAGTACGGATTGATGTTGGCGATCTGGTCCCACCAGACGATGCGCAGCGTGTCCTGCGCCTTCTGCGCCTGCGCCGGGGCCCAGGTGGCAGCAAGCGCCCCCGCGAGACCGAGTCGTCGCAGCCAACTCCGCGCACGCATATCCGCCCCCACCTCGGCAGGCCCGGCTGACCGAGGCGAAACGGTAGAAGTCCAGGCCGCAGCGGGCAAGCAGGCAACGACAAAGGCGCGGCCGTGCCGCTCAACCCATCGTGCTGTTGAACGCGCCGCCGTCGAGCAGCAGGTTCTGCCCGACGATGAAGCCCGAGGACGCCGCGCACAGGAACACGCAGGCCGCACCGAACTCCTCGGGATCGCCCACGCGCCCGGCCGGTGAGGCGCGCCCGCGCTCGGCGATCACCTCGTCCACCGGCCGCCCTTCGCGCTCGGCCTGCGCCTGCATGGTGCCGCGCAGCCGGTCGGTCAGGAAGGGACCGGGCAGCAGGCCGTTGATGGTGACGTTGTGCCGCGCCACCTGCCGCGCGAGCCCGCCGACGAATCCGGTCAGCCCGGCCCGCGCGCCGTTGCTCATGCCCAGGGTGGGGATCGGCGACTTCACGCTGCCCGAGGTGATATTGACGATGCGGCCGAAGCGGCGCGCGCACATGCCGTCCACCACCGCGCGGATCAGGAAGATCGGCGTCAGCATGTTGGCGTCCAGCGCGCGGATCCAGTCATCGCGCTCCCAGTCGCGGAAATCCCCCGGCGGCGGCCCGCCGGCGTTGTTGACCAGGATGTCGGGCTCGGGGCAGGCGGCCAGCGCCGCCGCGCGCCCGGCCTCGGTGGTGATGTCGCCCGGCACCGCCGTCACCGTCGCGCCGGTGGCCGCACGGATCTCGGCGGCGGTGCGCTCCAGCGTCCCGGCGGTGCGCGCCGTGATCACCAGCTCCACTCCCTCGCGGGCCAGCGCCATGGCGCAGGCCCGGCCCAGCCCCTTGCTCGCCGCGCAGACGATCGCCCGCCTGCCCTTCAGTCCGGTCTCCATCGCGTTTCGCCTTCCTTGTGCGCGCCGTCACGCCGGCACGTGAATCGTCTCCAGCCCCGCGCGCACGGCATCCGGGATCGCGACCGGGCGCATCGTCGCGCGGTCGACATAGACATGCACGAAATGCCCTTCCGCCGAGGCCAGCGTCTCCGCGGCGCGGAACACGCCCACTTCGTAACGCACCGAGGATTTCCCGAGCTTCGCCACCCGGATGCCCACGCATACTTCGTCCGGATAGGAGACCTGGGAGATGTAGCGGCAGCCGGTCTCCGCCACGATGCCCACCACCGGACTGCCGGCCAGGTCCAGCAGGCCATGGTCGAGCAGGAAGCGGTTCACCGCCGTGTCGATCCACGAATAGTAAACAACGTTATTCACATGCCCGTAGGCATCGTTGTCCATCCAGCGCGTGGTGATGGTGTGGAACCAGCGGAACTGGTCGCGCGAGGCAGGCGGGTGACGGCTCATGCATGCATCCGGTCTTGTCGCGGGCCGATCACACCCCAGTTCCGCCCTCGCGTCCACCCGGCCGGCGCGGGCCTTCCGGGCGGGCGAGGTCGTCACATCGCGGCCGAAGCAATGGCCGATCGCAACAGAAGGTCCTGGCGATGACACATCCCTGGTGGCGGGCACTGCCCGTCCTGGCCGCCCTCTGCACCCTGCCGGCGGCGGCACAGGCGCACGCGATCCTGCTGGACATGCGCCCGGCCGCCAGCAGCACCGTCGCGCCCGGTTCCGTGACATTCCAGCTTCGCTTCAACAGCCGCATCGATGCCCATCGCTCCCGCCTGACCCTCACCCGGCCGGATCGCTCCCAGACCGACCTGCCGATCGCGGACGGCGGCAGCGCGGACGTTCTCGCCGCCACCGCCGATCTTTCCCCCGGCGCCTATACGCTGCGCTGGCAGGTGCTGGCGATCGATGGCCACATCACCCGCGGCGACATTGCCTTCAGCGTGAAGGCGCCCTGAACCGTGGCGCTGCTGATCGACCTGTTCGGCTATCTCGGCGTCATCCTGCACGGCGTGGCGATCGTGGCGCAGTCGATGGCGCTCGGCGGTGTGCTGTTCCTGCTGCTGATCGCCCGCCCGCTGCAGGGCATGGGCGCGGCGGGACCGATGGTGTTGCGCGACACCCTCCGCATCACCACCTGGGCGGCAGTCGCGCTGGCGCTGGTCGAAGCCGCGATCGTCGCCATGCAGGTGGCGATCCTGACCGACACGGTGGCGATCCCGACGGTCGATGCGCTGGGCTCGGCCTCCGCGCTCGCCGGCCTGGCCAAGCTGGCGGCGGCGCTGGCGCTGGCGGTGCTGCTGGGACGGCACGGCGCCGACGCCACTGCCCGGACGCTGCTCGGCCTGGGCGCGGTGGTGCTGACGGCGGCCACGCTGACCACCCATGCCGCCGCCCGCATCGAGGACCGGCCGCTTCTGCTGGCCGCCACCGCCCTGCACCAGCTTGGCGCGGCGATCTGGATCGGCGGCATCCCCTGCTTCGTCGCCGCGCTGGCACGGGTGCGGGACGGCCTCTCCTGGCGGGCGATCGGGGCACGGTTCTCGCGCATGTCGATGGCGGGGGTGGGCTGCATCGTCCTCTCCGCCGCCGTGCTCGCGGCGATCTATATCGGGGATTGGGCCGGGCTGTACGGCACCGCCTACGGCGTGATGGTCGGCGCCAAGGCGGTGATGTTCGCCGGCCTGCTCGCGCTCGGCTTCGGCAATTTCCGCGTGGTGGAACGGCTGCGCGCCGATCCCGCCACGCCGGTGCTGCGCCTGCGCCGCTTCGCCGAGGTGGAGATCGGCCTCGGCTTCACCCTGTTCTTCGCCGCCGCCGGCCTGACCTCCGCGCCGCCCGCGATCGACCTGCAGCAGGACCGCGTCACCTGGCAGGAAATCGTCGCGCGCAACACGCCGGTCTGGCCACGTCTGGTCTCGCCCGACCACGACGCGCTGGCGCTGCCGGCCTTGCAGGCGAAACTGGATGCCGAGGCCGCGCAACGGAGCGCCCCGGCCGCCCGCGCCTTCATCCCCGGGGCAGGCGAGCTGGCGGAGCGCAACGCCGCCGACATCGCCTGGTCGGAATTCAACCATCACTGGGCCGGCCTGTCCGTGCTGGCGATCGGCCTGCTCGCGCTGGCCAACCGGGCCGGGGTGCGGCCGGCCCGCCATTGGCCGCTGCTGTTCCTGGTGATGGGATCCTTCCTGTTCGTCCGCTCCGATCCCGAGGTCTGGCCGCTGGGCGAGAACGGCCTGCTGGAGAGCCTGCGTGACGTGGAAGTGCTGCAGCACAAGGCGCTGGTGCTGCTGATCGTTGCCTTCGGCCTGTTCGAATGGCGGGTGCGGCTGGGCCTGGCGCGACGCCGCTGGGCGCCCTACGTCTTCCCGATCGTCTGCGCCATCGGGGGTGCGGCGCTGCTGACGCACAGCCACGCCATCAGCAACGTCAAGGAGCAGTTGCTGATCGAGCTGACGCACACGCCGCTGGCGCTGTTCGGCGTCGCCGCGGGCTGGGCCCGCTGGCTGGAGCTGCGACTCGACGGACGTGCCGCCCGTATCGCCGCCTGGGTCTGGCCCATCTGCTTCGTGCTGGTGGGGCTGACGCTGCTGAACTACCGCGAGGCCTGAGCCCGTGGGGCGGCATTGCCGCCGGGGCTATCCTGCCGCCGCCCTTGCCGCCATGCTCCGCGCCGGCCGCCGCCACTGCGGCGCGGACCCTTTCCGGAGGAAACGGCATGGCCGAGCGAAGCGAAAAGGCGAAGATGCTGGCGGGCGAACTGTACCGCTCCATCGGCCCCGAGATCGAGGCCGACCAGCGACGGGCCCAGGCGCTGCAACAGGTCTACAACGCCAGCGCGGTCGACAGCGACCGCACGGCCCTGCTGCGCGAACTGCTCGGCGGCATCGGCGAGAACAGCGTCATCCGTCCTCCCTTCCATTGCGACTACGGCTTCAACATCCGACTTGGAAAGGGCGTCTTCCTCAATTTCGGCTGCGTGTTCCTCGACGTTGTCGGCATCGAGGTCGGCGACCTCGTGCAGATCGGGCCGGGCGTGCAGGTCTACACGGCGGACCACCCCCGCGACCCGGCACTGCGCCGCGCCGGCTATGAATTTGGCCGGCCGGTACGCATCGGCAGCAATGTCTGGATCGGCGGCGGCGCCATCATCCTGCCCGGCGTGACCATCGGCGAGGATGCCGTGATCGGCGCGGGCAGCGTGGTCACGCGCGACGTGCCGGCCGGGGCGACGGTGGCGGGCAACCCGGCACGAGTGCTGCCGGAACGGACCCCGCCGATCCGATAAACCGGCGTCAGCGCGCGTTCGCCTCGACCAAGGCGCGCAACCCGTCGAGCATCTGCGCCGGCGTCGGCGGGCAACCGCGGATCACCAGGTCCACCGGCACCGCCGCCTCGATCCCCCCGGCAACGGCGTAGCTGCCCTTGAACGCGCCGCCATCGATGGCGCAGTCACCGACCGCCACTACCCATTTCGGATCGGGCGTGGCGGTCCAGGTGCGCAGCAGCGCCTCCTGCATGTTGCGCGTCAGCGGCCCGGTCACCAGCAGCACGTCGGCATGGCGCGGACTGGCGACGAAGCGCAGCCCGAACCGCTCCAGGTCGTAGACGATGCCGTTCAGCATGTGGATCTCGAGCTCGCAGCCGTTGCAACTGCCCGCATCCACCTGCCGGATGGCGAGGCTGCGCCCGAGCGCCCGCTGCGACGCCGCCGCCAGCCGCTCGGCGAGCGCGCGCGTGGCCGCCTCGTCCACCCGCCCCGTCGCCAGCGTCGACGGCCCGTGCCGCAGGGATTTCAGCATCCGGCGCCAGGCCATCAGAGATCCACCCCGGAATAGGAGCAGTTGAACGACTTGTTGCAGAGCGGGAAGTCGGCGACGATGTTGCCGCGGATCGCGCTCTCCAGCAGCGGCCATTGCAGCCAGCTCGGATCGCGCATGAAGACGCTGCCGATCTGGCCGCCATCCAGCCGCAGCCAATGCCAGATATCGCCGCGGAAGCCCTCGGCCCAGCCGATCCCCTCGCCGGAGGCGAGCGGCAGCGGCACGCTGATCGCGCCCTCCGGCAGGTCGAGCAGCAATTCGCGCAACAGCCGCAGGCTCTCGGTGATCTCGGCGAAGCGGATGCGCAGCCGCGCGTCCACGTCGCCCTCGTTCAGCACCGGCACCTCGAAGCTCAACCGCTCATAGGGCGGATAGCCCGGCAGCTTGCGCGCGTCGAAGCCGCGGCCGGAGGCGCGCCCGACATAGCCGCCGGCGGCGAAGGCGGCGGCCAGCTCCGGCGCCAGGATTCCGGTGCCGACCGTCCGGTCGGTCAGCGAGGAATGGGTCTCGTAGACGCGCACCAAGTCCGGCAACTCGGCCTCGATCCCGGCGATCGCGCGCAGGATCGCCTCCGTCCCGCCCGGGGCGATGTCCGCCGCCACGCCGCCCGGCACCACCGCATCCATCATCAGCCGGTGGCCGAACGCGGCGGCGGCGGCGCGCAGCATCGCCTCGCGGTGGAAGCCGCAGCGCGCCAGCAGGAAGGTGTAGCCGGCATCGTTGGGGATCGCGCCGCAATCGCCGAGATGGTTGGCCACGCGCTCCAGCTCGGCCATCACCGCCCGCAGTGCCGCCGCCCGCGGTGGCGCCTCGGTGCCGGTGGCGACCTCGGCGGCGCGGGCGAAGGCCAGCGAATGCGCCACCGTGCTGTCGCCCGACAGCCGCGCCGCGAACCGCGCCGCCGCCCGCGGCGACTTGCCCCGCATCAGGCCGAGCGTGCCCTTGTGCAGCCAGCCGAGCCGCACCTCCAGCCGCAGGATCGTCTCGCCCTGCGCCGAGAAGCGGAAATGTCCCGGCTCGATGATGCCGGCATGCACCGGCCCGACCGGGATCTGGTGGATGTCCTCGCCCTCGACGGGCAGGAACTCCGGGGGATCGGGCGGGGTGGTGCGCGGCTCGGGCTTGGGCGAGAGCGGCATCGCGTGCGCCCAGCGGCCATGGTCGAGCCAGGAGCGCTGGTCGCACCCGCCGGTGGCGACGTGCCCCCACAGGTCGCGGATCATGCGCTCGAACCAGGCGGCCGAGGGCCGGTGCGGCGACAGCGCCGGATAACGGCCCTCCTCCACCCGCACGGACACCGGCAGGAACGCGCCCGCCGCGACGTCGTGCAGCAGCGCATGCACGCTGACGGTGTCGGCCCACAGGGCGAGCAACGACGGCGCCTCCGCCCCGCCGAGGGAAGCCGCCATCTCCGCCCAGGCATCGGCCGCCAGCACATGGCGTGGCCAGGGATGGCAGATCTCCGTCGGCGCGGCGCGGATCAGATCGACCGTGTTCACGGCGCCGCCTCCGCGATGGCGGTGAACCAGGCGGCCACGCCCGCCGGCATGGCGAGGCCGAGCACCAGCACGATGCCGAGATGCACCCAGGCCGGCAGCAGCGCGTACGGACCGGGCGGCGGCCCGCGATCCGGCGTCGCCGCCCCCATGCACAGGGTGATCAGCCGCCGCGTCAGCCCCCAGCCGCCCACCACCAGCCCGAACCCGAGCGGCAGCACCAGCCAGGGCTGGTACCCGACAGCGGCGGTGATCACCAGGAACTCGCTCGGGAACAGGCCGAAGGGCGGCAGCCCGGCAACGCCGACGATGCCGGCGGCGAGCGTCAGCCCGAGCGCCGGATGGCGCAGCAGCAGCCCGCCGATGTCGGAGAAGCGCTGGCTGCCCTTGAGCTGGACGGCGCGGCCGATGCACTGGAAGACGGCCGCCTTGGTCAGGGTGTGCAGGGTGATGTGCAGCAGCGCCGCGAAGGTCGCCGCCGGCCCGCCGAGGCCGATGGCGAAGGCCGCCACACCGGATTGCTCGATGGTGGAATAGGCGAAGAACCGCTTCACGTCCCGCCGCCGCCACAGGCTGAACGCCGCCACCAGAACGGTGATCAGGCCCAGCACCATGATCGGCGGCCCCGGCGAGATCGCCTCCGGGTTATCGTTCAGCACGCCGCGCAGGCGCAGGATCACGAACAGCGCCACGTTCAGGATCGAGCCGGACAGCACCGCCGAAACCGGGGTCGGCCCCTCGGCATGCGCATCCGGCATCCAGGTGTGCAGCGGCACCAGCCCCGCCTTGGTGCCGTAGCCCAGCAGCAGGAAAACGAAGGCGAGGTTCAGCAGGGTCGGCCGGCATTCCGCCGCCGCCGGGATCACCGCGTTCCAGGTCATCGCCGGCAGGCCCGACCCCAGCGCCGGCTGGGCGGCGAGATAGAGGACGATGGTGCCGAAGAACGCCAGCGCGATGCCCACACCGCAGACCAGGAACAGCTTCCAGGACGCCTCGACCGCATCGGCGGTGCGCGGCAACCCCACCACCATCACCGAGGCGATGGTCGCCGCCTCGATCGCCCCCCAGGTCGTGGGCAGGTTGTTCGACAGCAGCGCCAGCAGCATGAAGCCGAGATAGGTCTGGAACAGCGCGTGATAGGCACGCAGCCGCCCCGCGTCGATGCGCCCCGAGGCCAGTTCCACCGCGACATAGCCGCGGCTGAACCAGGCGGTGGTCATGCCCACGAAGCTGGTCAGGATGGCCATGTGCGCGGACAGGCGATCGACCAGCAGCAGGATCCCCGCGCCCTGCTGCCAGGGCAGCAGGCAGGCCAGCAGGAACGCCAGCGTGGCGGCGGCGATGCCGATCCAGGGGGCGATGCTCTGGTCGCGCACGAAGCCCAGCCCGGAGGCGGCCAGCAGCGGGACCATCACCACCAGCCCGGGCAGCGTGAACAGCTCCCGGACCATCGCGAACAGGATGCCGAACTCGCTCATGCCGGGCGGACCGGCGGACAGGTCGGACGCATCACCGGTAGGTCCCCGTCACCCGGTCGAGATGGCTGACATCGAGGCTTTCGAAGCGCTCGCGGATGCGGAAGAAGAACACGCCGAACACGGTCGCGCCGATCAGCACCAGCACCCCCACCGACAATTCCACCACCAGCGGCATGCCCTTCACGCCGACGGCGGCCAGGATCAGCCCGTTTTCCACCGACATGAAGCCGATCACCTGGGTCAGGGCGCTGCGCCGGGTGATCATCATCAACTGCCCGAGCAACACCACCGACAGCGCCAGCGACAGGTCCTCGCGCGTCAGGATCTGCGAATCCATGGTGGTCGGCAGCACCACCATGATGGACAGCACCACCAGCGCCACGCCGACCGCCATGCTCGGGAAGACGCCGAACGCGGTCTCGATGGCGCGATGGATGTTCAACCTGCGGACGATCGTATGCAGCGCCACCGGGATCGCCACCCCCTTGGCGGAAAGCGCGATCAGGGCGGTGACGTAGAGGTCCGCGGAGCCCTGCACCCAGGCCTGCCACGCCGCCGCCGCCGCCAGCACCCAGGCCTGCAGCGTGTAGATGTGGATCACCGCGGTGATGCGCCGCTGGTAGAGCAGGGCGAAGGACAGCACCAGCACCGCGCCGCCGAGCAGGTGCGCAAGATCGTAGGAAAACGCGCCGAATCCCAGAGTTCCGCCCACGCCGCCGACCCCCATCACGCGAATCCCTGGCTGACGAACAGGAACACCGCCGCCAGCAGCCCGAGCAGCAGGGCGACGCCGAGGAATTCCGGCACCCGGAAGATGCGCATCTTGGCCATGGCGGTCTCGAACAGGGCCAGCGCCACGGCCAGCAGGACCACCTTCAGCGTCCACAGCGGCAGCGCCAGCAGCCAGGTGATCGGCCCGGAGTCCAGCGTCGCCGTGCCGAAGGGGACGAAGATCACGCTGATCAGGGAGATCCAGAGCAGCAGCTTCAGCGCCGCGCCCCATTCGATCAGCGCCAGGTGACGGCCGGAATATTCCAGCACCATGGCCTCGTGTACCATGGTGAGCTCCAGGTGGGTCGCGGGGTTGTCGACCGGGATGCGGCCGGTCTCGGCGATGGCGATGGCGATCGTCGCCACCAGCGCCAGCCCGAGCGAGACGCGCAGCCCGAAGCTGGCCTCGCGCAACAGCCCGGCGACGACGTCGAGATTGGTCGAGCCCACCAGCAGCGCGAGGGTGAAGATCACCAGCATCATCGCCGGCTCGGCGAAGGCCGAGAAGGTCATCTCGCGGGAAGCGCCCAGGCCGCCGAAGGCGGTGCCGCTGTCCATCCCCGCCAGGGCCAGGGCACAGCGCGCCAGGGTCAGCAGCCCCAGGATCACCAGCAGGTCGGCCACGGAAGCAGACACCATGCCCAGGGCGAAGCTGGGCACCAGGGTCGCGGCCGCCAGGATGGCGGCGAAGGCGACGATGGGGGCACCGCGGAACAGCCAGGAAGTGCCTTCGGCCAGCACCGGCTGCTTGCGCGACAGCCGGATCAGATCGCGCCAAGGTTGCAGGATGTCGGCGCCGGTGCGCCCGAGCAGCCGTGCCTTGCACAGCCGGATCAGCCCGACCAGCAACGGGGCGGCCGCCAGCATCAATAATAAATGCAACAATTGCGTCGCGATGGAGACCAGCAGGGTCATCGCCTGCCCCCACCCGGGGCGCTGCCCCGGACCCTGCCAGGAGGCTTTGCCTCCTGGACCTCCACCAAGGGCCACAGGCCCTTGGATCCCATTCCTTGCCGCGCAGCGCTTTTGGGGTGCAGGGGTCCCCTGACCCCTGCCGGGTCCAGGGCAGAGCCCTGGCCTTCCTTCAGCCCTGCCATCAAAGCTGCTCCAGCACGGCGACCACGGTCAGGAACATCACCAGCGCCCCGAACATCAGCGACAGGGTACGTCGGATGGTCAGGAACTGGATGACGTCCACGGCCTCCGACAGGCGCTCGCGCACCGCCGCGACCGGGCGGAAGATCAGGGTCTCCGCCGGGTCCTGCAGCGTGGCGGTGATGCGGGCCGGCCGGGTTTCCCCCGGTTCGGGCATATCGACGACCTCCCGCGCCTGCAGCAGCGCGCCGCCGAGCGCCCGGCGCAATGGCTGGCCGAAGCTGGCGCCGCCGTACTGGGTGATCGGATCGCCGAAGGGCAGCCAGGCCGGGGGCGGGCCGAAGCCGCAATCCCAGGCGGGCCCGATCCGGTATCCTGGCGCCCTGCGGATCACCACCAGCCAGACCACCAGGGCCAGCGCCAGCCCGAGCAGGATCGCCAGGGCCAGGGGGATATAGCCCGCCCCGTCCGCCTGCGGCGCCACCATCAGCAGCCCCGCCCGGTCGGCCATCCCGGCCGAGAGCAGCCGCCGCAACGCGGGTTCGGCCAGTCCCAGCACGCCGCCGGGCAGCAGCCCGACCAGGACCGAGGCCACTGCTAGCCCGATCATGCCGCCGCGCGCCCAGGGACCGGCCTCCTCGGCCGCCGAGGCGCGCGGGGAGCGTGGCCGGCCCAGGAACGCTACCCCCACCAGCCGCACCGCCGCGGCGGCGGCCAGGGCGGCGGCCAGCGCCATCAGTCCGGCCACCACGCAGATCAGTGTTTGCAACCAGAGGCCGCCGATGCGCGGCCCGCCGAGCACCGCCTGGAACAGGGTCCATTCGCCCGCGAAGCCCGAGGACGGCGGCAGCGCCGCCAGCGAAGCCGCGCCCACCAGCACGCAGGCGGTGGTCACCGGCATGCGGTGGATCAGCCCGCCGAGCCGCACCATCAGCCGCGATCCGGCGGCGTGCTGCACCACGCCCGCGCACTGGAACAGCAGCGCCTTGAACAGGCCGTGCGCCATCACGTGCAGCAGGGCGCCGCCCAGCGCCAGCGCCGCCAGCGTCGAAAGGTCCGCCGCCCGCGCCGCCAGGGCGATGCCGAGGCCGATGGTGATCAGCCCGATATTCTCGATCGTCGAGCAGGCGAGCACGCCCTTGATGTCGCCTTCCATGTTGGCACGCAGCCCGCCGAGCACCGCGCCGGCGGCGCCGAGCACAAGCAGCGGCACACCCCACCACAGCGGCTGGGCCGGCCCGCACAGGTCGAAAAGGATTCTAATCAGTACGTACAGGGCGACCTTGGTCATCGCCCCGGACATCAGGGCCGAGACATGGCCCGGCGCCGCAGCATGGGCCGGCGGCAGCCAGACATGCAACGGCGCCAATCCTGCCTTCGACCCGGCCCCGACCAGGGTCAGCAGCAGCACCGCCAGCGCTTGCCAGCCTTCGGGCGGGTGCGCCCGGATCGCGGCGAAGCGCAGGTCCCATCCCGAACCTGCGGCCAGCAGCGCCAGCGCCGGGATCAGGCAGACCGCGCCCAGTGCCGCCATGCCGACATAGAGCAGCGCCGCCGCGCGCACCGCCTCGTCCTCGTGGCGCGTCAGCACCAGGGCGAAGGAGGCGAGCGACATCAGTTCGAAACCGAGCACCAGGGCGAAGGCGTCGCCGGCCAGCAGGGTCAGCGCCATGGCGCCAATGAAGACCGGGAAGAACGGCTCGGTGGCGGCGTACTCGCCATGGTCCTCCTGCGCCGTGGCCGCACTTGCCATGCCGGCCGCCATCAGCAGCAGCAGGAAGAAGCCCGACAGGCCATCGAGCGCGAGCGTGGTGGCGCGGCCCGGCAGGCCGATCGGCACCGACAGCGTGGCCGGCGCCGCCCCGCCCAGCAGGAAACCCAGGTCGAGCAGCAGCCCGAGCCCGCACAACGCCAGCGTGCCGGACGCGACGATCCGCCGCGGCACGAACGCGCTCGCGAGGCCAAGCGCCAGCAGCGCCGCCACGACCAGCGAAAGCCCTGTCATCGCGATCGCGCTCAGGACCGGCGCGCCCGTTCCGGCGCGGGAAGGAGGGATGGAGTCACCACAACACGATACAACCCATCCCATGCCTCCGGAAGGAACTGCTGCACGCGATCATGGCCGGGCGGGATCGTTTCAGGCAACAGCGCGGAACCATCACGATTTCCGCACGGACGCCACCTCGCATTGGACGGGTGAGCGATGTCGCGCGCCATGCGACAACCTGAAGATGCCTTGCCGTATCGCATCCATCTCCCGATGACACCGTTCCGCGCCAGCCTCCGTCTTGCCGCCGGCCTGCTCGCCCGCCACCCGCGCATCGAGGCCCTGAATGCCACCATCGCGACCACGGGGCTGACCGTGCTGCGGGACCTGCGCTACGGCCCCGACCCGCGCCACCTGTTCGACGTCTATCGCCCGGCCGCGGCGGCAGGGCCACTGCCCGTCGTGGTGTTCCTCTATGGCGGCGCCTGGCAGAGCGGACGGCGGCAGGATTATGCCTTCGTCGCCGCCCCGCTCGCGCGACGGGGGATGATCGTGGTGGTGCCGGACTACCGCCTGTTCCCGCAGGTCCGCTTTCCCGGCTTCCTCGAGGATGCGGCGCTGGCCGTCGCCGCCGTGCAGCGCGCCGCCCCGGGCTGGGGCGGCGATGCCACGCGGCTGTTCGTGGCCGGGCATTCCGCCGGCGCGTGGCTCGCCGCCATGCTGGCGGTGGCGCCACGCTGGCTGGCCGAGGCCGGGGGCGACCGGGCGGCGCTCTCCGGCGTGGTCGGGCTGGCCGGCCCCTATGACTTCCTGCCGATCCAGGACGAGGACATCCGCGCCGTGTTCTCCTCGGCCCCGGACCTGCGGCTGACGCAGCCGGTCCACCACGTGGACGGGCGCAACCCACCGTTGCTGCTGCTGCACGGGGCGGCGGACCGGGTCTGCTATCCGCGCAACAGCCTCGCTTTGGCCACCCGCGTCCGCGCCGCCGGCGGCCGCGCCGAGGTCCGGCTCTATCCGGGGGTGGGACATATCGGCATCGTCCTGGGATTCGCGCCGCTGTTCGGGTTCATCTCGCCTGTGGCGTCGGATCTGCGGCGCTTCGTGCAATCTCCGGTCGCGTCATTCACCTGCGACTGAACTCCGGGCTATAAGGCGCACCCCGTATCGAGAAGAGGCATCCCCTTGCCCGCGACAGGCCCCACCCTGGTCACCGGTGCCACCGGCTTCGTCGGCTCCGCCGTCGCCCGCGCGCTCGCCGCGCGCGGCCACGCGCTGCGCCTGCTGGCGCGCCCCGGCAACGACCGCAGCAACCTCGCCGGCCTCACGGCCGAGATCGTCGAGGGCGACCTGACCCAACCCGAGTCGCTGGCGCGCGCGGTGCAGGGCTGTCGCTACGTGGTGCATGTCGCCGCCGATTACCGGATCTGGGTGCCGGACCCGGAACCGATGCTCGCCGCCAATGTCGAGGGCACGCGGGCGCTGCTGCGTGCCGCCAAGGCCACCGGGGTGGAACGGGTGGTCCATTGCAGCAGCGTCGCCGCGCTCGGCCTGACCGGCAACAGGACCCCGGCCGACGAAACCACTCCGGTCAGCGAAGAGGCGATCGTCGGCATCTACAAGAAGTCGAAATACCGCGCCGAGCAGGCGGTGCTGGAGCTGGTCCGCACCGAGGGCGTGCCGGCGGTGATCGTCAATCCCACCGCCCCGGTCGGTCCCCGCGACATCAAGCCGACCCCGACCGGGCGCATGATCGCCGATGCCGCCGCCGGCCGCATGCCGGCTTATGTCGATACCGGACTGAACATCGTCCATGTCGATGACGTGGCGGAGGGCCACGTGCTGGCGCTCGAGCGCGGGCGGATCGGCGAGCGCTACATCCTCGGCAGCGAGAACCTGACCATGGCGCATATCCTCGCCCTGGTGGATGACGTGACGGAGGCCCCCCAGAGGCGGCGCCGGCTGCCGGTGCATGCCCTGTGGCCGGTCGCGATCGGCGCCGAGTTGTGGGCCCGCCGCCGCGGCGGCGAGCCGCTGGTGACGCGCGACCACCTGCGGATGGCGCAGAAGATCATGTTCTTCTCCTCGGCCAAGGCGCAGGCGGAGCTCGGCTATCGCGCGCGGCCGGCGCGGCACGCCATCGCCGATGCCATCGCCTGGTTCCGCGCCAACAACCGGATCCCCCGCGCATGATCGCGCCGGCGCTGCTCTCCCTGCTGTCCTGGCTGTATCTCGCCTTCCTGCACGGGCGGTTCTGGCAGGATGGCGAACGCCTGGCCCCCGCCCAGCCCACCACCGCCCCGCCGGTCGCCATCATCGTGCCGGCGCGCGACGAGGCCGAGGTGATCGCGCGCAGTATCGGCAGCCTGCTCGCGCAGGACTATCCGGGGCCGTTCCGCGTCGTGCTGGTGGATGACGGCAGCAGCGACGACACCGCCGCGATCGCCCGCGCCCTGCCCGGCGCCGAGCGCCTGACCGTGATCGCCGGCACGCCCCGCCCGGCGGACTGGGCAGGCAAGCTCTGGGCGGTGCAGCAGGGCGTGGCGGCGACCGAGGAGCCGCTGGTGCTGTTGACGGACGCCGATATCGAGCACGATCCCACGCATCTGGCGACGCTGGTGGCGCATGCCGGGCACCTTGGCGCCGACATGGTCAGCGAGATGGTGGAGCTGTCGTGCGAGAGCCCGGCGGAGCGGGTGCTGATCCCCGCCTTTCCCTACCTGTTCGCCCTGCTCTACCCCTTCGCCTGGGTCAACAACCCGCTGTGGCGCACCGCCGCCGCGGCCGGCGGCACCATCCTGATCCGCCGGCACGCGCTGGAGCGCATCGGCGGCATCGCCGCGATCCGTGGCGCGCTGATCGACGACGTGGCACTGGCGAAGGCGGTCAAGCGCGGCGGACGGATCTGGCTCGGGCATTCGCGACAGGCGCGCTCGATCCGGCCCTATCCCGGCCCGGGCGAGATCTGGGGGATGATCGCGCGCTCGGCCTACGTGCAGCTTGGCTATTCGCCCCTGATGCTGGCGCTGTCGCTGCTGGGGCTGACCCTGGTCTTCCTGGTGCCGCCGCTGGCGGTGCTGACCGGATCCTGGGTGGCCAAGGGGATCGGCCTCGCCGCCTGGGCGATCATGGCGCGGAGCTTCTGGCCGACGCTGCACCGCTTCCGTCTCTCGCCGCTCTGGACGCCGGTCCTGCCCGCGGTGGCGCTGTTCTACATGGCGGCCACGATCGGCTCGGCGATCAACCACCATCGCGGCCGCGGCGTGGTGTGGAAGCGCCGCGCCTATACCGGGCAGCAGGCATGAGCACGACCACCGAGAACGTCGAGGCGTGGTCCGGCAAGGACCGTGGCGACGAGAATTTCCCGGTCGGCTCGCTGCTGGTCAGCGCCCGGCTGCGGCCGCACATCCATGCCTTCTATGCCTTCGCCCGCAACGCCGACGACATCAGCGACAGCCCGGAGCTGACGCCCGCCGGCAAGGTGGCGCGGCTCGATGCCATGGAAGACGTGCTGCTCGGCCGCCGCGATAGCGGCAGCCCGAGCGCGCTCGGGCTGCGCCGCAGCCTCGCCGAGACCGGCGTCACGCCGCAGCACGCGGTGGAACTGCTGGTCGCCTTCCGTCGCGACGCGAGCAAGCTGCGCACCGCGAGCTGGGAGGATCTGCAGGATTACTGCCGCTATTCGGCCATGCCGGTCGGGCGCTACCTGCTCGACCTGCACGGCGAGACCAGGGCGGGCAGGGATGCCTCGGACGCGCTGTGCACCAGCCTGCAGGTGCTGAACCATCTGCAGGACGCCGCGAAGGACCTCGCGGCGCTGGATCGCTGCTACCTGCCGGCGGACCTGCTGGCGGAAGCGGGGGCTGGCATCGAGGACCTGCGCGGGACCGCCGCGACGCCGGGATTGCGGCGCGTGTTCGATGCCCTGCTCGATCGCTGCGACACGCTGAACCAGGTCGCGGCGGGCCTGGCCCGCCACACGCGCGACCGGCGGCTGCGGCTGGAGTCGATGGTGATCGTCGGCCTGGCGCGGCGGCTGACCACGCGGCTGCGACACGGCGATCCGGTGGCGCGGCGGGTGAAGCTGACCCGGCCGGACGTGGTCGCGAGCGTCATCGGCGCGCTGCGGTACCTGCCGTGAGCCCCCCCCTTGGAGCTGCGCCGGCCGACCTCGCGGAGGTCGAGGCGCTGGTGTGCGCCGCCGGCACGAGCTTTCATCGCGGTATGGTGGTGCTGCCGCCCGACCGGCGCCACGCTATGTTCGCGATCTACGCCTTCTGCCGCATCGTCGACGACATCGCCGACGACCCCGCCCCATTCGAGACGCGCCGGCGCCGCCTGGACGAATGGCGCGGGCGGGTCGCCGCCCTGTTCCGGGGCGAGGCGACGGATGCGGTCACCCGCGTGCTGCTGCGCGCGATTGCCGCCTTCGACCTGCGGCAGGCGGATTTTGAGGCTGTCATCGACGGCATGCAGATGGATGCGGAAACGGTGATCGTGGCCCCTGACCTCGCCACGTTCGACCTCTATTGCGACCGGGTCGCCGCGGCGGTCGGACGGCTGTCGGTGCGCGCCTTCGGCGATGCCTCGGCGGCGGCCGACGAGGTCGCCTGGCATCTCGGCCGGGCCCTGCAGGCTACCAACATCCTGCGCGACATCGCCGAGGACGCGGCGCGCGGGCGGCTTTACCTGCCGCGCGAGTTCCTCGACGCCGCCGGCGTACCGGCTGACCCGGGCGCCGTGCTCGGCCATCCAGGGCTGCCGGCGGCCTGCGCGCAGTTGGCGGCGCTCGCGCATGCGCGGTTCCGCGACGCGGATGCGGCCATGGCGCGCTGCGGGCGGCGGGCGATGAAACCGGCGCGGCTGATGGGGGGCATGTACAACGCCATCCTGGCCCGGCTGGAGCGACGCGGCTGGGAGCGGCCGGAGCAGCCGGTCCGGGTTCCCCGCTGGCAGAAACTCTGGATCGCCCTGCGGTACGGCGTGCCGTGATGCGGGTCCATGTCATTGGCGCCGGGCTCGCCGGGCTGGCGAGCGCCGTGGCGCTGGGCGCGCGCGGCGTGCCGGTCACGCTGTACGAGGCGGGGCCGGCGGCCGGCGGCCGCTGCCGCTCCTATTTCGACCGCGGCCTCGGCTGCCGCATCGACAACGGCAACCACCTGTTGCTGTCCGGCAACCAGGCGGCCATGGCCTATCTGGACCGGATCGGCGCCCGGGCGAGCCTGGGCGGGCCGGGAGAGGCGCTGTTCCCGTTCGTGGATCTGGCCAGCGGCACACGCTGGACGCTGCGGCCCGATGCGGGCCGGATCCCCTGGTGGATCCTGCGCCCGGACCGCCGGGTGCCGGGCACGCGGCTGCGCGAGTACCTGCAGTTGCTGGCGCTGCGCCGGGCCGCGCCGGAAGCCAGCGTCACCGATGTGCTGGATCCCGCGAGTCCGCTCTATCGCCGCCTGATCGAGCCGCTGGCGGTGGCGGCGCTGAACACGCCGCCGCAGGAGGCGCTTGCCGGGCTGCTGCGCCAGGTGGTCGAGCAGACGCTGTTGCGGGGCGGCGCGGCCTGCGTGCCGCTGTTCCCGCGCGAGGGGCTGTCCGAAAGCCTGGTCGATCCGGCCCTAGACTTCCTGGCCACGCGCGGCGGGCGGCTGCTGACCGGGCGGCGCATCGCCGCGATCGAGCACGGACCGGAGCGGGTGACGGCGCTGCACGGCCCGGATGGACCGGTCGCGGTCGAGGCGGCGGATGCGGTGGTGATGGCGGTGCCGTCCTGGGTCGCGGCCGACCTGCTGCCCGGCCTGCCCGCGCCGGCGGCGTTCCAGGCCATCCTCAACATCCATTTCCGCGTCAGCGCCCCCCCCGGCCCGGCCGGCTTCGTCGGCGTGGTCGGCGGCACGGCGGAGTGGATCTTCATGAAGGGAGACGTGGTCTCGGTGACCATCAGCGCCGCCAACCATCTGGTCGACCTGCCGGCCACGGACATCGCCGAAAAGGTCTGGTCCGAGGTGCGGCAGGTGCTGGCGCTCGAAGGCCCGATGCCGCCGGTGCGGGTGGTCAAGGAAAAGCGTGCCACCTTCGCCGCCACCGCGGCCGAGGAGCGGCGGCGCCCCGGTCCGTGTTGGCCAAAAGAGACACTGGGACTGCGAAATCTGCTGCTGGCCGGCGACTGGACCGCCACGGGGTTGCCCGCAACGATCGAAGGTGCCATCAGGTCCGGCAACTCTGCTGCCGGGATGATCCTCGCCGGCGTATGATGGAAAAATCACCATTGCCGCACGATCTGCTTGCCACCGTTCCGCACGACCAGTTGTCTGACGCGGTCAACCGCGCGAGGGCGGCGTTGCTGCGGCGGCAGCAGCCGGACGGGCATTGGGTGTTCGAGCTGGAAGCGGATGCCACCATCCCTGCCGAATACGTGCTGCTCGAGCACTTCCTCGACCGCATCGATGCGCCGCTGCAGGACAGGATCGCCACTTATCTGCGCTCGATCCAGGGCGAGCATGGCGGCTGGCCGCTGTTCCACGATGGTGACTTCAATCTCTCGGCCAGCGTGAAGGCCTATTTCGCGCTGAAAATCATCGGCGACGATCCGGACGCGCCGCACATGGTACGGGCGCGCGCGGCGATCCTGGGGGCCGGCGGCGCGGAGCGGGCCAACGTGTTCACCCGCGCGCAGCTCGCCCTGTTCGGAGAGGTGCCGTGGCACGCGGTGCCGGTGATGCCGGTCGAGATGGTGCTGTTGCCGAAATGGTTTCCGTTCCACCTCGACAAGGTTTCGTATTGGTCGCGCACCGTGATCGTGCCGCTGGTGGTGCTGATGGCGCTGCGCCCGCGCGCGCGCAATCCGCGCGGCGTGCATGTACCGGAGCTGTTCCGCACCCCGCCGGAGCAGGTGCGCGACTGGATCCGCGGCCCTTATCGCTCCGCCTGGGGTCGGTTCTTCAAGCATCTCGACTCGGTGCTGCGGGTGGCGGAGCCGCATTTCCCCAAGACGGTGCGCAAGCGGGCGATCGACTGGGCGGTTGCCTTCGTGACCGAGCGGCTCAATGGCGAGGACGGGCTGGGCGGCATCTATCCGGCGATGGCGAACACGGTGATGATGTTCGATTCGCTCGGTTATCCGTCCGATCACCCCGACGCCGCCATCGCCTGGGCGAGCGTGCGCAAGCTGCTGGTGGTCGAGGAAGACCGCGCCTATTGCCAGCCCTGCCTGTCGCCGGTGTGGGACACGGCGCTGTCCGGCCATGCCGTCGCGGAAGCCGACAGCGCTGCCGATCCGACGATCGACAACGCCTGTTCCTGGCTGCGTGGCAAGCAGGTGCTGGACCTGGTCGGCGACTGGGCGGCGTCGCGGCCCGACGCGGTGCCGGGCGGCTGGGCCTTCCAGTACGAGAACGCGCATTACCCGGACGTGGATGACACCGCCGTCGTCGGGATGTTGCTACATCGCAATGGTCAGGCCGGCGGCGATCCGGGCAATGACGAGGCGATCGCTCGCGCCCGCGACTGGGTCATCGGCATGCAGGGCAAGGACGGTGGCTGGGGCGCCTTCGACGCCGACAACAACCATCATTACCTCAACCACATCCCCTTCGCCGACCATGGCGCGCTGCTCGACCCGTCGACGGCGGACGTGACCGCGCGCTGCGTGTCGTTTCTGGCCCAGACCGGCATGCCGGCCGACCATCCGGTGATGGCGCGGGCGCTTGCCTGGCTGCGCTCGGAGCAGGAAGCGGACGGGGCGTGGTTCGGGCGCTGGGGAACCAACTACATCTACGGCACCTGGAGCGTGCTGTGCGCGCTGAACGCCGCGGGCGTGCCGGCCGAAGACCCGGCGGTGCGCCGTGCCGTTGGTTTCCTGCTGGAGACGCAACGCGAGGATGGCGGCTGGGGCGAGGACAACGAAACCTACGCGGACGCTCCGCGTGGCCGGTATCATCGCAGCAACCCGAGCCAAACCGCCTGGGCCTTGCTCGGCCTGATGGCGGCGGGCGAAGCGGAGCATCCGGCGGTGGCGCGTGGCATTGCCTGGCTGGCGGCGCAGCAGAAGCCGGATGGTGAGTGGGACGAGGCGCCGTACACGGCGGTCGGTTTCCCGCGCGTGTTCTATCTGCGCTATCACGGCTACAAGTTGTTTTTCCCGCTGCTGGCCATGGCGCGGTACCGCAACCTGATGCGCGGCAACGACCGCCGCGTGGCCTGGGGCTTTTGACCCGGGATCCAAGGGCTTCGCCCTTGGTGGAGGTCCAGGAGGCAAAGCCTCCTGGCGGGGCCGGGGCAGCGCCCCGGATCGGCGTCGTTACTGGCCTGACCGCCGAAGCCCGCATCGCGACGCCGCTTGGCCTGGTCGCCGCCGGCGGCGGCACCCCCATCGGCGCTGCCACAGCCGCCGAACGATTGGTAGCTCAAGGCGTGAAGGCCCTGGTCAGTTTCGGCCTCGCCGGGGGCCTTGATCCGGCGTTGCGTCCAGGCGACATCGTGGTGCCGGCGGATGTGCTCGACGGCGACTGTCGCCATCGCTGCGATCCTGCCCTGGCAGCGCGGTTCGGCGATGTCGGCGGAACATTGCTCGCGGAAGCCAGTGTGGTGGTCGAGGCCGCGGCCAAGGTGGCCTTGTTTGCCCGCACGGGGGCAGGCAGCGTCGATCTTGAAAGCGGCGCGGTTGCCCGGGTCGCCGCCCGGCATGGGCTGGCTTTCGCGGTCTTGCGGGCGATCTGCGACCCGGCCGGCCGTACCTTGCCCCCGGCGGCCCTGGTCGCGTTGACCGCCTCCGGTCGCATCGGGATGGTGCGGGTGCTGGCCTCGGTCGCGCGCCAACCGTCGCAGATCCCGACGTTGCTGGCGCTGGGCCGCGATGCCGCCGCGGCGCGGCGGGCGCTGCTGCGCCGTGTGGCGCAGGCCGCTGGTTAGCTGAACCGCCGGCGTGACCGGGGATGGAAATCCCCGGCCAGGCTGGTGGCCGCGATCACTCCGCCGCGTCGACGACCGTGCGCGACGGCGGAGTCGCGTGGCGCAGTTCCTCCACCTTCTCCTGGACGTGGCGGCTGAACACGTATTCGGCGGGACGCTGGTGCTCGAGCGGGATCTCCGGCGCCATCGGCCCTTCGGTGCGCGGGCCGCGCAGCGCCACGGTCAGCGGCTTCCAGGGACGGGTGACGGCATCGACCACGGCGGTCGCCTCATACCCGCTGTGCACCATGCAGTCGGCGCATTTCTCGTAATTGCCCGTGCCGTAGCGATCCCAATCGGTGGTCGCCATCAGCTCGGCATAAGTCTTCGCGTAGCCTTCGCCGAGCAGGTAGCAGGGGCGCTGCCAGCCGAACACGTTGCGGGTCGGCTTGCCCCAGGGCGTGCAGCGATAGCGCTGGTTGCCGGCCAGGAAATCCAGGAACAGCGAGGACTGGTTGAACTGCCAGCCCTTGCCTCGGCCGAGGCGGAAGATGTCACGGAAGAGCTGCTTGGATTTCTGGCGATTGAGGAAATGCTCGCGGTCGGGTGCGCGCTCGTAGGCATAGCCCGGCGAGATCATCACCCCGTCGATGCCGATCGCGGTGACCTCGTCGAGGAAGGCGGCGACGCGATCGGCCTGCGCATTATCGAACAGCGTGGTGTTGATGCAGACGCGGAAGCCGCGTGACTTCGCTGTCTTGATCGCCGCGACCGCGCGGTCGTAGACGCCGGCCTGGCTGACGGCGTGGTCGTGCGTCTCGCGGTCACCGTCGAGATGGACATCCCAGGCGAAGTTGCGATGCGGCCGGAAGGCGTCGATCTTCTTCTCGAGCAGCAGGCCGTTGGTGCAGAGATAGACGAACTTGCCGCGGGCGAGGATCTTCTCGACGATTTCCGGCATTTCCCGGTGCAGCAGCGGCTCGCCGCCGGCGATCGCCACCACCGGCGCGCCGCATTCGTCCACCGCGTCCAGGCATTCCTGCACCGACAGGCGCTGGTTCAGGATCTCGGCCGGATAGTCGATCTTGCCGCAGCCCGCGCAGGCGAGGTTGCAGCGGAACAGCGGCTCCAGCATCAGCACCAGCGGATAGCGCCGGCGGCCGAGCAGGTGCTGCTTGACCACATAGGCGCCGACGCGGACCAACTGATTCAGCGGAACGGGCATCGTCTTCTCCTCGGCTGCCGGCTCACGCGTCGGCCAGAACGGGTGGGAGGCGGAAACGCAGGTCCTCGACGTCACCGGCGAGGGTCGTGACCTCGACCACGTCAAGGCGGCGCAGGCGGTCGATCACCTCCTGCACCAGGACCTCAGGGGCGGATGCCCCGGCGGTGAGCCCGATCGTTTGCACCCCCGCGAACCAGTCGGGCTGCAGGTCGCGGGCGTCATCGATCAGGTAGCTGGGCCGGCCGGTCTCGGCGCCGATCTCGCGCAGCCGGTTGGAATTGGAACTGTTGCGCGAGCCGACCACCAGGATCACATCGACGCGGCCAGCGAGGTCGCGCACGGCCTGCTGGCGATTCTGGGTCGCGTAGCAGATGTTGCGCACGTCGGGTCCGACGATGGTGGGAAAGCGTGCCTGCAGGGCGGCGATGATCTGGCGCGTATCGTCCACCGAGAGGGTGGTCTGGGTCACATAGGCCAGGTTGTCCGGGTCGGCGGGCTGCAGCGCCGCCACGTCCCCGACGGTCTGCACCAGATGCACGCGACCGGGGATCTGGCCGATCGTGCCCTCTACCTCGGCATGGCCGGCATGCCCGATCAGCACGATCTCGCGGCCTTGCGTGGCGTAGCGGCGCCCCTCGTTATGGACCTTGGACACCAGCGGGCAGGTGGCGTCGATCACCGGCAGGGCGCGGATATGGGCGTCCTGCTCCACGCTGCGGGGGACGCCGTGGGCGCTGAAGACGGTGATGCCGCCGGGTGGGACCTCGTCGAGTTCGTCCACGAACACGGCGCCGCGCTTGCGCAGGTCTTCCACCACGTGGCGGTTATGGACGATTTCATGTCGTACGTAGATCGGTGGGCCATACCTGCGCAGCGCTCGTTCGACGATGTCGATTGCGCGTTCGACACCGGCGCAGAAGC
Source organism: Rhodovastum atsumiense (assembly GCF_937425535.1). Taxonomy (NCBI): domain Bacteria; kingdom Pseudomonadati; phylum Pseudomonadota; class Alphaproteobacteria; order Acetobacterales; family Acetobacteraceae; genus Rhodovastum; species Rhodovastum atsumiense. The sequence goes on along the minus strand of NZ_OW485601.1, from coordinate 2,399,572 downwards.
CGCGGGGCTGGGCAAGCACAACCCGTAACATCACTCACTCCAGATACGAGACGTCGCTGTCCCAATCCATCCGCTCCCGAAAACGGATGAGCCCGTATACCTAATCCCACAAGTCGGATATTACAGGTTGCGTCGCGCGTGCAACGCCTCAAGCCAGAGGCGCTGGCGGTCCCTGTGCCGCGTGCAGGCCGTATGGCATGAATTGCGGGAGCGGAGTAGGGTGTACCGAGATTCGGCGAAATGCTTGGTTTCAGGCCGGGTTCCGCCTATCGGCACCGATATTCGTTGCCCCCTGCCCCCGGGGCGGCGTCGGGTCCGACCTTCGGGGAATAGGGCATTTTTGTCGCGATCGTGGCAATTCCGCCACATCCAATTTTGTTTCTGACAGGAAACCGGTGCCCGCATGACATCGGGTATGAATGACAACGCTGTCCAGGATCTGCCCGCCGCGCTGAGCCGGGTTGCGGCGGAGGTTGAAGCGGCGCTGGAAGACCTGCTGCCGCTGACGGAAGGGGCCGAGCGTCGCGTGATCGAGGCGATGCGGTATGGCTGCCTGGGGGGTGGCAAGCGGATGCGGGCCTTCCTGGTGATGGAAGGGGCGCGGCTGTTCAACGTGGACCGTCGGTGTGCGGCGCGGGTGGGTGCGGCGCTGGAGATGGTGCACGCCTATTCGCTGGTGCATGACGACCTGCCGGCGATGGACGACGACGACCTGCGGCGGGGCAAGCCGTCCTGCCACAAGGCGTTTGACGAGGCGACGGCGATCCTGGCGGGGGACGCGCTGCAGACGCGGGCCTTCGAGGTGCTGGCGGAGGCGGACACGCATTCCAACCCGGAGGCGCGGTGCGAGCTGGTAGCGGCGCTGGCGCTGGCGGCGGGGGCGCGCGGAATGGTGGGCGGCCAGATGATCGACATGGTGGCGGAGGGGCAGGTGCTCACGGCCGAGGAGATCACGCGGCTGCAGGCGCTGAAGACCGGTCGGCTGATCCAGTTCGGTGCGGAGGCGGGGGCGATCCTGGGACGTGCGGGGCCGGCGCAGCGTCATGCGCTGGCGGCGTATGGGCGCGACCTGGGGGCGGCGTTCCAGATTGCCGACGACGTGCTGGACCAGGAGGGGACGGCGGCGGAGCTGGGCAAGACGGCGGGCAAGGACCTGGCGGCGGGCAAGGCGACGATGGTGTCGGTGCTGGGGGTGGCGCGGGCGCGGGCGCAGGCGGAGATGCTGGCGGCGCAGGCGGCGCGGCACCTGGAGAGTTTCGGCGCGAAGGCGGGGCTGCTGCGCGAGCTGGCGGCGTATGTGGTCACCCGGCGCAACTGAGGCGGCGAAGGATCGGACGATGAACGCACCGACAGGAGACGGGCCGGCCACGAGTCCGCGCCCGAAGACGCCGTTGCTTGACCGGGTGCGGGTGCCGGCGGACCTGCGCAATTTCTCGGTCGAGCAGTTGCGGCAACTGGCGACGGAGCTGCGGGCGGAGACGGTGTCGGCGGTGTCGGTGACGGGCGGGCACCTCGGTGCCTCGCTCGGGGTGATCGAGCTGACGCTGGCGATCCACGCGGTGTTCGACACGCCGCGCGACCGGCTGATCTGGGATGTCGGGCACCAGTGCTACCCGCACAAGATCCTGACCGGGCGGCGCGAGCGCATCCGCACGCTGCGCCAGGGCGGGGGGCTGTCGGGCTTCACCAAGCGGGCGGAGAGCGAATACGACCCGTTCGGGGCGGGGCACAGCTCGACCTCGATCTCGGCGGGCTTAGGCATGGCGGTGGCGCGCGATCTGAAGCGCGCGCGCGGCATCGCCGACGACCGCCAGGTGATCGCGGTGATCGGCGACGGCTCGATGAGCGCCGGCATGGCGTATGAGGCGATGAACAACGCCGGGGCGCTGCGCAGCAAGCTGGTGGTGATCCTCAACGACAACGACATGTCGATCGCGCCCCCGGTGGGGGCGATGAGCGCCTATCTGTCGCGGCTGTTGTCGTCGCAGAGCTTCCTCAACCTGCGCGACGTGGCGGCGAAGATGGCGCGGCGCTTCCCGCGCGGGCTGGAGCGGACGGCGCGGCGGGCGGAGGAATTTGCCCGTGGCATCCTGACGGGTGGCACGCTGTTCGAGGAGCTGGGCTTTTACTATGTGGGCCCGATCGACGGGCACAACCTGGATCACCTGCTGCCGGTGCTGCGCAACGTGCGCGAGGCGGATGATCTGGGTCCGATCCTGGTGCACGCGATCACCAAGAAGGGCAAGGGCTACGCGCCGGCGGAGCGCAGCGCCGACAAGCTGCACGCGGTCAGCCGGTTCAACGTGATCACCGGCGAGCAGGTGAAGCCGCCGCCGGGTCCGCCGAGCTACACCAAGGTGTTCGCCAATGCGCTGATCGACGAGGCGGAGCGCGACCCGGCGATCGTGGCGGTGACGGCGGCGATGCCGACGGGAACCGGGCTCGACCTGTTCGGCAAGCGCTTCCCCGACCGCTGCTTCGACGTGGGCATTGCCGAGCAGCATGCGGTGACTTTCGCCGCCGGGCTGGCGGCGGAGGGGATCAAGCCGTTCTGCGCGATCTACTCGACCTTCCTGCAACGCGCCTATGACCAGGTGATGCACGACGTGGTGCTGCAGCACCTGCCGGTGCGCTTCGCGCTGGACCGGGCGGGTCTGGTGGGGGCGGATGGCTCGACGCACGCCGGCAGCTTCGACCTGGCCTATCTGGGGTGCCTGCCGGGGATCGTGCTGATGGCGCCGGCGGACGAGGTGGAGCTGACGCACGCGGTGGCGACCGCGGCGGCGATCGACGACCAGCCGAGCGCGCTGCGCTACCCGCGTGGCGACGGGGTGGGGCTGACCATCCCGCAGCATGGCGAGGTGCTGCCGATCGGGCGCGGGCGGGTGCTGCGCGAGGGCGGCCGGGTGGCGATCCTGTCGCTGGGCACGCGGCTGGCGGATGCGCTGGCGGCGGCGGAGGAGCTGGCCACGCGCGGCCTGCCGGCGACGGTGGCGGATGCCCGCTTCGCCAAGCCGCTCGATACGGCGCTGATCGAGCAACTGGCGCGCCACCACGAGGTTCTGATCACCATCGAGGAAGGCAGCGTCGGTGGGTTCGCGGCGGCGGTGATGCAGCATCTGGCCTGGAAGGGATTGCTCGACCGCGGCCTGCGCATTCGCCCCATGGTGCTGCCCGACCGCTTCATCGACCAGGACACCCAGCCCCGCCAGCTCGCCACCGCCGGGCTGACCGCAAAGGACATCGTTACCACCGTGCTGCAGACACTTGGACAGGACGCCGCCCTGACGGCTGTGGCAGGATAAGGACCACCATGAGCATCCTGCCACGCCGCCTTCTGCTTGCCTTGCTGCTGACCCCTATCGCCGCCCGGGCGCAGGCCGCGCCGGTGGCGCCGGTCCAGGCGCTCAACCAGGCCATCGTGCAACTCATGCGCTCCGCCCGCAGCACCAGCTTCGAGCAGCGCCTGCAGGCCTTCACGCCGGTGGTGCAGCAATCCTTCGATCTGCCGCTGATCCTGCGCACCGCCGTCGGCCCGCGCTGGACCTCGTTCCCGCCCGAGGTCCAGGCCGAGTTGCTGACCGTGTTCACGCGCTTCACGGTTGCCAGCTACGTCGCCAATTTCGACGACTTCAACGGCGAGCGCTTCGAGATCCTGCCGGAAACCCGTCGTGTCGGCGCCGACGAAGTGGTGCAGACGCGGCTGGTGCAACCCAGCGGTGACCCGATCCGGCTGGACTATGTCGTCCGCCCGGCCGGCGAGGCGTGGAAGATCGTTGACGTGCTGCTCAACGGCTCGATCAGCCGGGTCGCGGTGCAGCGATCGGATTTCCGCTCGCTGCTCGGCAACGGCGACGCGGCCCCCCTGATCGCCTCGCTGCGTCAGAAGGTTGCCCGACTGGCCGCGGGCGAAACCGAGTAACACGAACGCCCGGTCCGTCGTGTTTCACTGGTTCGCCCTGTTGCCGGCGGCGCTTGCCGCCGCCGGTGTCTGCCAGGCCGCGATGGGCGCCTTTGCCGCGCATCGCTTCGCCCGGGCGCCATCGCCGTCCGGACATTGCCCCCCCATCACCGTGCTCAAGCCGCTCTACGGCGACGAACCGCTGCTCGAGGACGCGCTCGCCAGCTTCTGCGCGCAGGATTATCCCTGCTTCCAACTGGTCTGCGGCGTGCAGCGGGCGAACGACCCGGCAATCGCCGTGGTCGAGCGCCTGCGCACCCGCTTCCCCGATTGCGACATCACTCTGGTGGTCGATCCCACCCTGCACGGCGAAAACCGGAAGATCGGCAACCTCATCAATATGTTGCCGCAGGCCCGACACGACGTGCTGGTGATCTCCGACAGCGACGTGCACGCCGCCCCGGATGCACTCGCCGCCATCGCCGAGGCGATCGACCAGCCCGGCACCGGGCTGGTCACCATGCTCTATGCCGGCCTGCCGGCGAACCGCAGCCTCGCGGCCCGACTCGGTGCCACCGCCATCACCCATTCCTTCCTGCCCGGCGCCCTGCTGTCCCGGACACTCGGACGGCAGGACTGCTTCGGCGCCGTCATGGCCCTGCGCCGCGAGACCCTTGCCGCAATCGGCGGACTGCAGGCGCTGGTGCACCACCTCGCCGACGACAACATCCTGGGACGGCTGGTGCGCGACCAGGGCCTCGCCGTCCGGCTGGCCCCCACGATCTGCGCCACCACGGTGCCGGAAGCGACGTTGCCGGCATTGTTCCGCCACGAGCTGCGCTGGGCCCGCACCATTCTCGCATTGGTGCCCGCCGGCTTCGCCGCCTCGGCCATCCAGTACCCGGTGTTCTGGGCCGCGCTGGCGGTGCCGCTCTCGGGCGCGGCCTGGTGGTCATTGCTCGGCGTCGCGCTCGCCTGGGCCGGACGCGCCGGCGCGGCCCGCATCCTCGACATGCGTCTCGGGCTTGCCGAATCCGGGCTTGCCACGTCCGCACCGATCTGGCTTCTGCCGCTGCGCGACATGCTTTCCGTGGCGGTCATGCTCGCAAGCACCGCCAGCGACCGGGTAGAATGGCGCGGAGAAGTGCTGCATACCGCGCTCGACAGGCTGGATGGCAAGACCGTTTCGGTTGTCACCACCGGCGATCGGCCGGAAACGGCATGAGGCGAAGACCTTTGGGGATGCTCTCGACATGATGAAGACGCTGTTCCTGCAGCCGCCGAGCTTCGACGGCTTCGACGGCGGCGCCGGCTCGCGCTACCAGGCCAAGCGCGAGATCAAGAGCTTCTGGTTTCCCACCTGGCTCGCCCAGCCCGCGGCCCTGGTCCCCGGCAGCAAGCTGATCGACGCGCCGCCGGCACGCACCAAGCTCAATACGATTCTGGCACAGATCCGCGACTACGAACTGTGCGTGATGCATACCTCCACCCCGTCCTTCGCGGCGGACGTGAAGGTGGCGCAGGCCCTGAAGGACGCCAACCCGTCGCTGAAGATCGGCTTCGTCGGCGCCAAGGTCGCCGTGCAGCCCGAGGAAAGCCTCAAGCGCGGCGCCCCGATCGACTTCGTCGCCCGCAACGAATTCGACTTCACCATCCGTGACGTGGCCGAAGGCCGCGACCTCGGCAGCATCGACGGCATCAGCTATCGCAACCGCGACGGCGCCATCGTGCACAACGCCGACCGCGTCCTCATCGAGGACATGGACCAGCTGCCCTTCGTCACCGAGGTCTACAAGCGCGACCTGCGCATCGAGGATTACTTCATCGGCTACCTCATGCATCCCTACGTCTCGCTCTACACGGGACGGGGCTGCAAGAGCCGCTGCACCTTCTGCCTGTGGCCGCAGACCGTCGGCGGGCACAGCTACCGCGTGCGCAGCCCGGGCCATGTGGCCGAGGAAATCCGGCTGCTGAAGTCGTACTTCCCGCAGGTGCGCGAGATCTTCTTCGACGACGACACCTTCACCGACAACCTGCCGCGCGCCGAGGCCATCGCCCGCGAACTCGGCAAGCTCGGCGTGACCTGGTCCTGCAACGCCAAGGCCAATGTGCCGCGCGAGACCCTGAAGGTGCTGCGCGACAACGGACTGCGGCTGCTGCTGGTCGGCTACGAAAGCGGCAACCAGCAGATCCTGCACAACATCAAGAAAGGCATGCGGATCGAGGTCGCCAAGCAGTTCACCAAGGACTGCCACGAACTCGGCATCAAGATCCACGGCACCTTCATCCTCGGCCTGCCGGGCGAAACCCGCGAGACCATCGAGGAAACCATCAAATACGCGATCGAAATTAATCCGCACACGCTGCAGGTTTCGCTCGCCGCCCCCTACCCCGGCACCTTCCTGCACCGGCAGGCCGTGCAGAACGGCTGGTTCGACGCCGAGCACGCCGAACTGGTCGACGAACACGGCATCCAGATCGCGCCCCTGCACTACCCGCACCTCTCGCACACCGAAATCTTCGAGTCGGTGGAAACGTTCTATAAGCGGTTCTATTTCCGGGCACCGAAGATCGCCTCGATCGTCGGCGAAATGGTGCGCAGCCCACAAATGATGCAACGGCGCCTGCGCGAGGGCGTGGAATTCTTCCAGTTCCTGCGCGAACGCCACCACACCGCGGCATGAAGAAAGGCCAGGGCTCCGCCCTGGACCTGCCGTCGTGCGCAGCGCGCGGTCGCGCGACGGCCACAAGGCCCTTGGATCCCATTCGTTTTCAAATTGCGGAACCAGCCCGCGAAATCATCGCCACCGCTGACGACTTTGGTTTGTCCGAAGCCGTCAACGAAGGCATTGAACGCGCCTTTCGCGACGGCATCCTCAACGCTACCAGCCTGATGGTCGGCGGCGCCGCGGTCGAGGACGCCGTCGAACGCGCACGGCGCAATCCGGGACTCAAGGTCGGACTGCACCTGGTACTCGTTGAAGGACCGGCCGTGCTGCCGCCTTCGGACATCCCCGATCTGGTCAATGCCTCGGGGCAATTTCCGTCGGATCAGGTGCGGCTGGGCGTGGACTATTTCTTCCGCCCGCGCGTGCGCCGGCAACTGGCCGCCGAGATCGAGGCACAGTTCACGGCTTTCGCCGCCACCGGCCTGGACCTCGCCCACGCCGACGCGCACAAGCACATGCACCTGCATCCAACGGTCGGCGCCCTGATGCTGCGCATCGGCCGCCGCTTCGGCCTGCGGCAAGTGCGCGTGCCCGCCGAACCACCCGAGGTGATGGCCGCCTGCGGCGTGGCCCCGACCCTCGGGGCACGCGCCCTGCACGCCTGGTCGCAGGTGCTGCGCCGGCAGGCAAGGCGCGCCGGCATGACCGTGCCCGACGCCGTGTTCGGGCTTGCCTGGACCGGCCACATGACCGAGGCCCGCCTGCTGCGGCTGATCCCCCACCTGCCGCAAGGCCGCAGCGAGATCTACTTCCATCCCGCCGCCCGCCGCGATCCGGTCATCGATGCCCTGATGCCGGACTACGAACACGAGGCCGAACTGGCCGCCCTGCTCAGCCCCGCCGTGCGGTCGGCCCTGGAACAACCCGCCTAAAACAGTCAGCGCAAATCCGGCCGCACCGGGCCTTGCAGCAGATCTCGAGGCCCGCCACCACGCAGCAGGTCCCCCCGAGCGGGGGGCCCCCGCAGCACGTCACCCGGCGGGACAGGCGGTGCGACACAGCGCGTTCCGAAAGCCGGCACATCCGTCACCCCGACAGCGACACCGGTCCGTGGCAGGGATGGGTACGGTCCCGGCCGCCGTGGCGCCTCGACATAGACGTCGAAGGACACCGGCGGACCGACCGGAATGGCGGCACAATCCGCGGGTTGGGCCAGCGCCGGACCGGAGAACAGGACGAGCAGAAGCCACCACATGCGCCCATGCTCGCCCCCCTGGATGAACGACAGCTTACCAGGGCCTCCGGGATCAGTGCGCTTCCGCCCAGCTCCGCCCGATGCCGGTCTCCACCACCAGCGGCACCGACAATGTCGCCGCCGCTTCCATCACCTCGCGAGCCAGCCGGGCGGTGGCTTCCGCTTCAGCCTGCGGTGCCTCGAACAGCAATTCGTCATGCACCTGCAGCAGCAGCCGGGCGCAAAGGCCGGCCTCGCGCAAGGCGGCGGGCAAGCGAACCATGGCACGCTTGATGATGTCGGCGGCACCGCCCTGCAACGGCGCGTTGATCGCCTGCCGCTCGGCATAGGCCCGTCGCATCCCGTTCTTCTCGTCGATGCCGGGGATCCAGCAGCGACGCCCGAACGGCGTGGTGACGTAGCCGGCGATGCGCGCTTCTTCCTTGGTCTTTTCCATGTAGGCGCGGATGCCGGGATAGCGCGCGAAATAGGCGTCGATATAGGCACGCGCCTCGCCCGGCTCGATGCCGAGCTGACGCCCCAGGCCGAACGCCGAAATCCCGTAGATGATGCCGAAATTGATCGCCTTGGCCCGTCGCCGCGTCATCGGATCCATCCCCGCCATCGGGATGCCGAACACCTCGCTCGCCGTACGCGCGTGGATATCTTCGCCGGCCGCGAAACTCTCTTTCAGCGCAGGGATGTCGGCGACGTGCGCCAGCAGGCGCAGCTCGATCTGCGAGTAGTCCGCCGAGATCAGCACATTTCCGGTTTCTGCCACGAAGGCGCGCCGGATGCGGCTGCCCTCCTCGGTGCGGATCGGGATGTTCTGCAGGTTGGGATCGGTCGAGGACAGGCGGCCGGTGCTGGTGATCGCCATGGCGAAGCTGGTATGCACCCGCCCCGTCTCGGGATTGATCTGGCCGACCAGCGCATCGGCGTAGGTGGATTTCAGCTTCTGCAACTGCCGCCATTCCAGCACGCGGGCAGGCAGCTCATGCCCCTTCTCGGCCAGCCCCTGCAGGACCGAGGAATCAGTCCCCCAGGCACCGGTCTTCATCCGCTTGCCGCCGGGAAGCTGCATGTGGTCGAATAGCACCTCGCCAAGCTGCTTGGGGCTGCCGACATTGAAGGCACTGCCGGCGAGGCGATGGATCTCCGCTTCCATCGTCGCCATGCGTGCCTCGAAATCCTTCGACATCGCCCGCAGATCGTCGGCGTCCACCTTCACGCCGGCGCGCTCCATCTCCAGCAGCACCGGGATCAGGCGGCGTTCCACCTGTTCGTAGAGCGCCAGCGATTTCGTGACCCGCAGCTCCGGCCGCAGCGTCCGCCACAGCCGCAGCGTGACGTCGGCATCCTCGGCGGCATAGGGCGTGGCCCGTTCGAGCGGCACCTGGGTGAAGGGCACCCGCGCGCGGCCGGTGCCGGTGACCGAGTCGTAGCTGATGCAGCTGTGCTGCAGGTGCAGCAACGCCAGCTCGTCCATGCCGTGGCCGTGCCGGCCGGCCTCCTGCGCGTAGGAGATCAGCATGGAATCATCCAGCGGCGCGGCCAGCGGAGCGCCGGCCCGCGCCAGGATCATCATGTCGAACTTGGCGTTCTGGAACACCTTCAGCACGCCGGCATCCACCAGCAGCGGCGCCAGCGCCGCGATCGCCTCGGCGACCGGCACCTGCTCGGCGACGCCTTCATGCCGTAACGGCACATAGCAGGCGCGGCCGGGCGCGGTGGCCAGCGAGAACCCCACCAGCGCCGCCCGCATCGCATCGAGCCCGTCGGTCTCGGTGTCGAGCGCGACCACGCCGGCGGCCGTCGCCTCGGCGATCCAGGACTGCAGCGCCGCCAGCGTGGTGACGGTCTCGTACGGCCCATAGGCCGCGCCGGGCCCGCCGGCGGGCACCGGCACCGGCGAGGCCGGCGTCTCGGCGAAGGCAAGCATGCCCTGCCCGGCGGTCCGAGGCGCAGCCGTGGGCGGCGGCGCCATGGCGGCGGGAGCCTGATCCTCGAGCCCCAGCCGCACCACCGTGCTGCGGAATCCCTGCTCGCGCAGCCAGGTGGCCAACCTGTCGCGGTCCGGTTGCCGCACCACCAGCGCCTCCAGTGGCGTTGGCAGCGGCGCATCCGCGCGCAGTTCCACCAGCCGGCGCGACAGCCGCGCCGCCTCGGCATGGGCGATCAGCGAGTCCCGCTTCTTCGACGCCTTCATCCCCGGCGCCGCGGCCAGCACCGCTTCCAGGTCGCCGTATTCCGTCACCAACTGGGCAGCGGTCTTGGGGCCGATGCCAGGCACGCCGGGAACGTTGTCCACCGCGTCGCCCATCAGCGCCTGCACCTCGACCAGCTTCTCCGGCGCCACCCCCCATTTTTCCATCACCTCGGCGGGGCCGATCGGCTTCTGCTTGATCGGGTCCAGCATGTCGACGCCGGGCCGGATCAACTGCATCAGGTCCTTGTCCGAGGACACGATGGTGGCGCGCCCGCCCGCCTCGCGGACGCACCGCGCGTAGGAAGCGATCAGGTCGTCCGCTTCCCATCCGGCCAGTTCGATCGCGGGCACGCCGAAGGCGGCGGTGGCATCGCGCACCAGCGCGAACTGCGGCCGCAGTTCCTCGGGCGGTTCCGGACGCTGCGCCTTGTAAAGATCGTACAGCTCGTTGCGGAAGGTGATCCGGCCGGCATCGAAAATGACGGCGAGATGGGTACCGACATGCTCCTTCACCAGCTTCGCCAGCATGTTGGTGAAGCCGAACACGGCGTTCACCGGCGTCCCGTCCGGCCGGGTCATCGGCGGCAGGGCGTGGAAGGCGCGGAAGATGAAGCCCGAGCCGTCGATCAGGACGAGATGGGGCGGCGTGGCGACGGCCTCGGCGGAGGGGGACACGTCAGTGGTGGTCGCCGCCGCCCGCGCCCGGCGCGAGCACATACAACCGCGAGCAGTACGGGCACATCACCTCGGTGCCGGCGATGCGCAGGAAGACCCGGGGATGGCCGAGCGCGCCGCCCCCGCCGTCGCAGGCGACCGTGCGGTCCTGCACGGTGATGGTCTCGGTCGGGGTGATGGCCGCGGGCGCGGTCACGGAGTCGCCGTCCGGCATGGGGGATCCTTTGATGATCGGGAGTGCCCGGTCGGGCGGGCGGTATGATACCTATGAGGACCGTGCTTTCAACCTTGTCGCCCACCCCGCCTGCCGTGACCGCCTCCCCCGATCGGGAACGATCTGGTATGGGACGTCGCCGCCTGCTCACGCTGGCGGGAGCGCTGGCGGCGAGCGGGTGCATGAGCATGGGAACGCCGCCCGGACCGGGTCTGGAGGCGGCGAGAATGGAGCAGAACGCGTTCACCATGCCGGATGGGGCGCGGCTGCCCTATCGTGCCTGGTTGCCCGAGGACCGGCCACAGGCGGTGGTGCTGGCCCTGCACGGCTTCAACGACAGCCGCGACGCCTGGGAGATGCCGGCGCCGTATTTCGCCGCGTCCGGGATCGCGCTCTATTCGCCCGACCAGCGCGGCTTCGGCCAGGCCCCGGATCGCGGCCTGTGGCCGGGCACCGACAGGCTGGTGGCGGATGCCGCCGAGATGGCGCGGCAGGTACGGGCGATGCATCCCGGCGTGCCGCTGGTGCTGATGGGCGAGAGCATGGGGGCCGCGGTGCTGATGGTGCTGGCCACCGGCCCGCTGGCGCCCGCCGATGCCCGCTACCTGCTGATCGCGCCGGCGGTCTGGGGCCGGGCGCGCATGAACCTGTTCCTGCGCAGCGGCCTGTGGCTGGTGGTCAGCCTGATGCCGGGCCTGGCGATGAGCCGTGGTCCGGTGCAGATCATGGCCAGCGACAACCACGAGGCCCTGGTCCGGCTGACCCGCGACCCGCTGACCATCAAGCGGACCCGCATGGACGCGCTCGGCGGCCTGGTCGACCTGATGGATGCGGCGCTGGCGGCGGCGCCCCGCTTCCGCGCGCCCAGCCTGTTCCAGTACGGCGGCAAGGACGAACTGGTGCCCAAGGCGGCCACTGCCTTCACCTGGCAGGCCCTGCCGCGTGGCAGCGCCGACGGGCCGCGGCTCGCCTACTACCCCAACGGCTACCACCTGCTGCTGCGCGACCTTGGCCGGGTGGTGCCGATCGGCGACGCCATCGCCTGGATTCGCGATCCCGCCGCCCCCCTGCCCTCGGGGGCCGAGCATGCGGCCGCGCAATGGCTCGAGGCCCAAAGCTGAGGCAGGCAGCCGGCGCGGGCGTTTTCCGTTCGCTCCGGCACACGCAAAATACTCGCGTCCTTCGCCTGGACTTGCATGCTTCTCCGCGGCGGCGATCGCCCTGATCCGGGCGGCAGCCCCTGCCGCTCGAAAGGAGATCCCATGCGCATCGCCTTGCTCGTCCTGGTGGTCCTGGCCGGCTGCAGCGCGCCCCGTGTGGTGCTAAGGAATCCGGCCACCGGCAACGTGGCCGAGTGCCAGGCCGATTCCTCCCTGAGCTGGGACCCGAAGAAGGCGGTCGAGATCTGCGCGCAGAGCTACGAGGCGGGCGGCTACCGGCGGATCGGCTCCTTCTGACCCGTGCGACCCCGCCCCGACGCACAACGGTGCAAGGGGTGCTGGCGCTCCCGGATATTCTGCGCTATGGAAAGCTTGGTCAGGACCCGTAGCTCAGCTGGATAGAGCGTCGCCCTCCGAAGGCGAAGGTCGCACGTTCGAATCGTGTCGGGTCCGCCAATTTTCTCAGTGAGTTAGATAAATTTCGCCGGAACCGCCAAAGGCACAAGCTAGCACATAGCTAGCGCCAGAGCGGGCATCGGGGTGTCTGGCGCGAACGAGGCCGCAGCAATGGAACAGCGGATGCCAAATGCGCCTGACGCGATCACTCGGCGGAGCCTGCTTCTTGTTCCGTTCGGCGCCTGCATCGCCCTCGCCGGTTGCGTCGTAGCGCCGCCTCCCAACCCCTACCCAGCCCCGCCGCCACCCCGGGTCGAGGTCGTTCCGTCTCCGCCGCCAGTGCGGGAGCAGGCTGTTTGGCAGCCCGGCCATTGGCATTGGAACGGTGCGGCCTACGAATGGATTCCGGGCCGGTATGTCGCGCGTGTGGTTGGAAGCCGATGGGAACCTGCCCACTGGGCCTGGCGGGGCGGTGCATGGGTCTGGGTGCCGGGACACTGGATCTAGCCCCCTTCTCCACCCTTTTCCGGACCTCGCCGCGGGTCAGGTCGAAGGACGGGGGGGTCTTGCGCTTACCACCCACGTAAGAGAGAGGGCACAGCGTCGGCCGTCACACGGACCTGGTGCCTGTACGGCGAGGTGGACACGCCTCAGCCAGGGTCTGCTGCCATCAGCTCCAGCAGGTTCCCGTCGGGGTCGCGGAAGAAGATGGGTGCGCCGCCCATGGCGAGTTGGCGGACCAGGACCTTCCCGGCCGGGGCGTATTCGTTGACCGGCTGGGCGTCGAACAGGCTGCGGCAGAAGGCGCACGAGGCCTCCATGTCCGACAGCGTGATCGCCACGTGGTCTATGCCAACGATCCTCGCCACGGCTTCCGGCCTTCATCCTCGCTGGGCGGGACGAGCCTGGCGACGAAGGGCACGGCGGCCAACCGAGCATCTGCACCGGGCGGGTGCCGGCGACCGTCTCCTGACTGCTCGTCTCTGGACACCTCCGGGACTACGCTGCGGAGGCCTCCGGCCCGTCCACAGAATGCGTCGCGCAATCGTCATCCGTCCCGGGATGACCAGTCCGGTTCAGGGACGGTCGGTGTCCCGCAGCACGTTGCCGTGCCTTTTTCAGATTTCAGAACGCCCCCGCCACGGCGAACTGAACGAGTATGTGCCATAGTTGTTGATGACGTTGGCGACCTACCGTCCACGGCATCGTCCGCATTGGCGGAACGAAGAACGGCTTTTGCGTCACCGACGCCGCCCGCGCTCCGGGAGGGAGTCAGCTCCCGGGCAATAGGTAGAGGCTGCCTGTACACCCCTCTGCCGGCACGGGGACATCTCCGGCGCCTGATGCACGAAGCGTTCACCGGTCCAGCCGCATAACCAGCGGGGTGAGGGCGTCACGGGTCATATCGGAGGACCGGAACTTCCTGCCCGGCGACATGAAGTTGCCGATGGTTTCCAAGACGGAGGCGTGCTCATTCCCGAACACCTCCGCCACGTCCAGGCTGCTCACCACCGGTACGCCACCGTCAGTCCGGGCCTTCCGCCGCCAGGATGGCGTGGGTGGCCTCGATCCGCGGGGCACCAAGCTGCAACGGCTATGTCTGCTCTTCGGAATCTGATCGAGACCGTAACGTAAAAGCCTTGACTTTCAGTTGAAGTAGATTTGTATGTATTCGACTGAATGGGGAGGCAGGCGGTCGATGCGTGGCCGAGTGGCTTTATGCTTATTGTTGCCTTTGGTCGCCGCTCTTCCTGCTTGCCAGGACCCCGAGTGGGCCAATAAGGCGGCTCTTCAGGTGGGCGCACCGCGGACCGATGCCCTGGTGCTTCGTGAGCGGCAGACAGCAAGATTTGCCTCCATATCTGAAGAGCGCCTTCTGGCTGAAGCCACGCAGGTTCTGCAGGATCTTGGCTTCACCATTGAAGAAAGCGCCCCCCGTTTCGGCGTCCTCGCGGGATCGAAGGATCGCGACGCGGTCGAAACACCGCAGGTCGCAGGGCAGATTGCGATAACTGTTTTCGCGGCCTTGCTGGGGGTTCATTACGACCCGATGTGGGACACAGACCAGGTTATCCGCGCCACCGTTTCCACGCGTTCACTTGGGCCACAGGAAACTTCCTTGCGAATTTCCTTCGAGCGTATTGTCACCAACAACAAAGGCATTTCGCGCGTGGAAGAACTGACCGCACCCGAGTTCTCTACGGGATTTTTCGAAAAGGTGCGCGCAGGCCTGGCGCAGCGTACGTCCTGATGCGCAAGCATATCCTCGTTCTTCCGCTGCTCGCGGGGCTTGCGGCATGCGCTGCATCGCAGCCTCAATTTGTGGCCAGCAAAAAGAGCGCCGTCGAACTGCGTTCCATTCAGGTTCGCACGATTTCCGCCGACGCTGACACCGCGATGCGCGGGGTCATCGAGACCCTGCACGATCTGGGGTACCGGATCACTCGGGTGGAATCGGACGCCAGAACAGTGTCGGCCACACGTCAGACGACGCTCCGCATGGCTGTGGTGGTTCAGCCCCGTGGCCCTGCCGAGAGCACTGTCCGTGCGAATGCCTCGATGATCGCGCCTGGCCAGGAGGCCCAGGTCGACAGCGCAGAGTTTTACCAGCGGAACTTTTTCGCTCCACTTGGTGCCACTCTCGGCCGATCGCTTGCATCTGCCCCTGCCGACATAACCGCGCCGGAAGCGCCTCGTCCTGTTGCTGAAATCAATACGGCCCGGGAGCGTGAGGCTGCTGCACGCCAGCAAGCCAAAGCACCGGCCAACACTGCGGGAGCTTCGCCTCGATGACGCTTTTCCACCGCCTGACTGTCGTTGCCATGGTGCTGTCCTTGGCGGCCTGCACCTCCGCGAGCGAACATGCGCGCAACGTCGCGGCTGGCCAGGATGCCCGCGACCGGCTTACCGTCGGCACCGTCCAGCGCGAAATCCGCCAGGGCATGAGCGGGGCCGAGGTCGCGGCAGCGCTCGGATCGCCAAACATCGTCACCAGTGATGAGCGCCGGCGCGAAACCTGGGTTTACGACCGCATCGCCACCGAGCAGATCTATTCGAATTCCTCGGGCGGGGTGAACGCGCTCTTTCTCGCCGGGGTCGGCGGCAGGTCAGGCGCTGCGCAGACGTCGCAGCGTACGCTCACCATCATCATCCGGTTTGATGAGAACGGACGCGTTCGCGACTTCACCTACCGTTCGTCCTCGTTCTGATGCTCCGTCGGCGAGCCTTCGCTCTCGCGCTGACACCGTGGCTCGCGACGGTTGTCGGCTGCGCCCCGACAGCAGAACAGCAGGCGGCAGCGCTCACCCCCACCGCCTCGGCAGTTGCCGCTCGTGCGCGTCAGACCCGTCGATTCGATACGGGTGATGAAGCATTGATGCTTCAGTCAGCCATTGGTGCCTTGCAGGACCTCGGTTTTACGATTGAAGAAAGCCAGGCTGCTTCAGGTGTGATCGTCGGATCCAAACTCTCCGGGGCTCGAATCCGGGCTCAGGTTTCGGTCAGGCGCATCCCGCAACAGCGGGCCATGCTTGTACGGGCAACCTTTCAGCGGATTGTGCCGCAACCTGGCGCCATGCTTGCTCTGGGTGACACGCTGGACGACCCGGCATTGTACCAGGGGTTCTTCGAGCGCATCGCGCAATCGGTGTTCCTCACAGCCCATGAAATCTAATCACATGCGCTACACGGCTACGATCTGGATCACCGCGGCCTTGCCACTCCTCGGTGGCTGCCAGATGGATAGCCGACAGCAGGTTCTGGCGACCACCAACACGCAAGTCGCACAGCGCGCCATCTCGACGCGGGTCTTCGACACGGGTGACCGTGCCAAGGTTTTCCAGGGCGTACTCGCCGCTTTGCAGGATCTTGGCTTCGTGGTTGATCGCGCGGATCCGGTCCTGGGCACCGTTTCCGCCACGCGATTCGGTGCCGGGCTGGTTCGCTTTACTGTCAGCGTGCGCCCCGGGGAAGGAGCGAGGACGATTGTGCGGGCGTCCGGGCAGCTCAATCAGTCCGAACTCTCCGATCCGGCGCCTTTTCAACGGTTCTATGAGGCGCTCTCGCAGTCGCTTTTTCTACAGGCCAACCAGATCGACTGATTGCGCTGGATCGAGGTGGTCCCTTCGATTGCCGGAGCTTCCCACGGCTCCGGCGGGAAGGAAGGACCGTCCCCCCATCACCTCAATGGCCTCGTGCCGCCGTCCTGCTCCTCCGCGCCGCCCAGATAGGTCGCGACCACGCGCGGGTCGTGCAGCAACGCCGCCGCCGGTCCCGCGAACCCGACCTCGCCGGTTTCCAGCACATAGGCATGCTCGGCGCTCTCCAGCGCCGCCCGGGCGTTCTGCTCGACCAACAGGATCGCCACCCCGGTCTCGCGCAGGCCCCGGATCATGTGGAAGATCTCGCGCACGATCAGGGGCGCGAGCCCCAGGCTCGGCTCATCCAGCATCAACAGGCGCGGCCGGCCCATCAGCGCCCGCCCGAGCGCGAGCATCTGCCGCTCGCCCCCCGACAGCGTGCCCGCGCGCTGGCCGCGCCGCTCGGCGAGGCGCGGGAACCGCCCGAACACCTCGTCGCGCCGCAGCCGCAGCGCCCGCCCCCCGAGCCGCACCGCCCAGGCCCCGAGCAGCAGGTTCTCCTCGACCGTCATGGTAGCGAACAGCTCCCGCCGTTCCGGCACCAGCGCGATGCCGCGCCCGACCCGGTCCTCGACCCCGAGCCGCCCGATCTCCTCGCCCGCGAACACCACCCGCCCGCGGCAGGGCACCAGCCCCATCAACGCCCCGAGCAGCGAGGACTTCCCCGCCCCGTTCGGCCCGATCACGGTGGCGATCTGCCCGGGGGCGAGCGCCACCGACACGCCCCGCACCGCCTCCACCCGCCCGTAGGACACCGAAACCGCCTCGGCCGCGAGCAGCGCGCTCACGCCACCCCTCCGAGATAGGCTTCCTGCACCCGCGCATCGGCGCGGATCTCGGCGGGCGTGCCCTCGGCGAGCCGGACCCCGAAATCCAGCACCACGATCCGGTCCACCAGCCCCATCACGAATTCCATGTCGTGCTCGACCAGCAGGATGGTCATCCCCTCGGCGCGCAGCTCCCGCAACAGCCCCGCGAGTGCCTGTTTCTCCAGCCGCCGCAGCCCCGCCGCCGGCTCGTCGAGCACCACCAGCACCGGATCCGCGGCGAGCGCGCGGGCGATCTCCAGCACCCGCTGCTGCCCGAGCGCCAGGCTGCCCGCCAGCGCATGCGGCGTCGCGTCGAGCCCGACCCGGGCGAGCGCCCGCATCGCCTCGGCCCGCAGCGCCGTCTCCTCGGCGCGATCGAGCCCGAGCGCACCGGCCACCAGCCCGGCCCGGCCACGTAGATGCGCGCCCAGCATGACGTTCTCCAGCAGGGTCATCGAAGGCCGCAGCCGCACATGCTGGAAGGTGCGCGCCAGCCCGAGCGCCGCCATCCGGCGCGCCGGCGCCCCGGTGACGTCGGCGCCCCGGAACCGCACCCGCCCGGCGGTCGGGCGCTGCGCCCCGGTGACCAGGTTGAAGGTGGTGCTCTTGCCGGCGCCGTTCGGCCCGATCAGCCCCAGGATCTCGCCGGCCCGGACGTCGAACGATACCCCGCCGACCGCGACCAGCCCGCCGAAGCGCTTCTCCAGCCCCTCGACCGCCAGCAGCGTCTCGCCGGGCGTGGGACAGGGCCGGCGCGGCAAGGGCGGCGCCGGCTCCGGCGGCGGCGGGTCGCGCCGCGGCAGCCAGCGCCCGAGCGCGGGCAGGATGCCGCCGCGCGCGGTCTGCAGCACCAGGATGAACAACGCCGCGAACACCACGATCTCGGCCCGTCCCATCCCCGGCCCGAACCGCGCCAGCCCGTCCTGCAAGGCATCGCGGCCCAGCGTGACCAGCGCCGCGCCGACCACCGCGCCGCCGACATGCCCCGCCCCCCCGAGCATCGCCATGAACAGCAGCTCGATCCCCGCGCGGAGCTCGAAGGCGCTGGGACTGACCACGCGCTGCACATGCGCGAACAGCCAGCCCGAGAGGGCGGCGCAGAGGGCGGCGATGACGAACACCCACAGCCGCACCCGGAACGTGTCGATGCCCAGGGATTCGGCCATCGCCGTGCCGCCGCGCAGCGCCCGGATGGCGCGTCCCTGCCGGCTTTCCAGCAGCCGTGCGGCCAGCAGCAGCGCCGCCACGGTGGCGCCCCAGACGAGGTAGTACGACGCCGCGGCCGAGCCGAGCGACCAGCCGCCGAGCGTCACCGGCGGGATCGCGCTGATGCCGGTGTGCCGCCCGAGCAGGTCGAGATTGCCGAACAGGAAGAACAGCGCGAGCCCCCAGGCGATGGTCGAGAGCGGCAGCAGATGCCCCGACAGCCGCAGCGTCGCCGCCCCGAGCACCATCGCCACCGCGCCCGCGACCGCGAGCCCGGCGAGCAGGCCGAGCCAGGGCGAGGCCCCGAATTCCGTGGTCAGCACCGCGGTCGCGTAGGCGCCGATGCCGACGAAGGCCGCCTGTCCGAAGGAGGTCAGCCCGCCCACCCCGGTCAGCAGCACCAGCCCGAGCGCGGCCAGCGCCGAGAGGCCGATATAGTTCATCAGCGTGACGCCATACGGCCCGAGCCCGAGCGGCAGCACGGCCAGGACCACCACGGCCAGAAGGCGAAGTGCCAATGTGCGGTGTGTCCGGGCGCGGTTCACAGTTCTTCCTCCGCCTCATTCTCATCCGCGCCGCCGCCCGCGAGCAGCGAGCGCAGCACCAGCACGGGCAGCAGGGACGCGAACACCACCACTTCCTTGAGCTGGCTGTCCCAGAACGCGGTGAAGCTTTCCAGCAGCCCGACGAACAGCGCCCCCGCCACCGCCCCCGGATAGCTCGCGAGCCCGCCGATGATGGCGCCAACGAACGCCTTGAGCCCGATGATGAACCCGGATTCGTAGGCGAGCGTGTTGATCGGCCCGATCAGCACGCCCGCCACGCCCGCGAGCCCGGCCGCGAGCAGGAAGGCGACCGCGCCGGTGCCCGCCGGCCGGATGCCCATCAGCCGCGCCCCCACCCGGTTGACCGCGGTGGCGCGCAGCGCCCGCCCCGGCATGGTGTGCTCGAAGAACAGCCACAGCAGCAGCGACATCGCCGCCGAGGTCCCGAGCATCAGCAGCATCTGCCCGGTGAAGACCAGCCCGCCGATCTCGACCGCGCCGCCCAGCAACAGCCGTGGCCGCATCCCCTCCGGCCCGAAGGCGATCAGCATCAGCCCGGAGAGCGCAAAATGCAGCGCCACCGCGACGATCAGCAGCACCAGCACCGGCGCATCCGCGATCGGCCGGAACACCACCCGGTGCAGCAACGGCCCGAGTGGCAGCACGAGCGCGACGGTCAGCGCCACCAGCACCCCGTCCGGCAGGTCCCACCGCGTCGCGGCCAGCGTCGCCACCACCGGCAGGACGGGCAGCGCCAGCCAGGCGAGCGCCGCGCGCGGCAACCGCGCCGCCGCCCCCGCCCGCCACAGCGTCACCGCCTCGAAGGCGAAGGCCAGCACCGCGAGCGCGGGCACCAGCCAGAGCGTGCCGGGCAGGCGCCGCTCCTCCAGCGTGGCGAGGGTCAGCGCGGTGCAGGCCACGAGGTCGCCGAAGGGGACGAAGATCACCCGCGTGACCAGGAACACCAGCACGATGCCGAGTGCCGCCAGCACATAGATCGCGCCATTGGCGATCCCGTCCTGCGCCAGCAGGGCTGCGAGTTCGGCGGTCATCCTGTTGCAGTGCCTGGCATGGCCGGCATCCCCATCACGCCGGCGGGTCGGGATGGCCCGGCTGCGGCCCCGTGCGCCATCGCGGCGCGCGCGCTCTCAGAGAGCATTCGCGCGGCAGCGTCAATCCGTTGCAACGACACCCCCCGCGTTCCTCCCGCGACTGCGGTGAAACCGTGTGGACAGCCCTGCCGGCCGGGCGGATAGTCCGCCCCCGTTTCGCCGGCATCCGCCTCACGGAGACGCGCCATGAGAAAATCGCCCGCTTATGCCCTGGCCGCGCTTCTCGTGCTGGCGGCCTCGTTGTTCGCCAGCGCCGCCGCGCGGGCCGATGTCACGCTCGGCGTGGTGATGTCGATGACCGGCCCGGTCTCCTCGCTTGGCCAGCCTTACATGAAGGGCTTTGCCGCGGCGGCGGCGGGCACGCCCATGATCGCCGGCCAGAAGGTCCGCGTCATCTCGATCGACGACCAGTCCGACCCCTCGGCCGGGGCGCGGGCGGCCCGCAAGCTGATCGAGGAGGAACATGTCGACGTGCTGGTCGGCTCGGCCGGCACACCGGTTTCCAACGCGGTCTACAGCGTCGCCGCCGAGGCCGGGGTCCCGATGGTCTACACCGCCAACGGCGCGATCGCGGGCGAGCGCGGCGCCTGGGAAGTCAGCATCCCCCAGCCGATGCCGCTGGTGCTCAGCGCGGTCGCGCAGCACATGAAGGCGGCGGGCATCCGCAGCGTCGCCTTCATCGGCTTCAACGACGCCTTCAGCGACACGGTGCTCGCCGGGCTGAAGCAGAACACCGATCCGCTCGGCATCCGCATCGTTACCGACGAGCGCTACGCCCGCAACGACGCCTCGGTAACACCGCAGATCCTCAAGATGATGGCACGCCGCCCGGATGCGATGTTCACCGGCGGCTCGGGCGCGCCCGGGGCACTGCCGCACCTCGCCCTCGCCGAGCGCGGCTGGCAGGGCCCGGTCTACAGCTCGCACGCCATCATCAACACGGAGTTCCTCCGCCTCGCTGCCCGCGCGGCCGACGGCGTGATCGCGCCGGCCGGCCCGCTGGTGGTGGCCGACCAGCTCCCGCCCGGCAACCCGCTCCGCGACGCCGCCGCGACCTTCCGCCGCCTGTATGAGCAGGCCAACGGCGACACGGCGATCAACCCCTTCGCCGGCTATGCCTACGATTCGTTCCTGGTTGCCTTCGACGCCCTCGGCCGCACGCTCGCGACCGGCGCCACCCCGGGCACCCCCGCCTTCCGCACCGCGCTGCGCGACGCCCTGGTCAGCACCCGCAACGTCGTCGGCGTGCAGGCGATCTACAACTTCCGGCCCGGCGAGCGCTTCGGGGTGGACGAACAGAGCCGCGTGCTCGTCACCCTGCAGAACGGCGCCTGGAAACTCCGGCAGTAGCACCGGTCCGGCCGAGCGGGGACACGGCTCATGCCGCGCGGGTGCCGAGGATGAACTGGTTGATTTCCCCCGACAGCCCGGCCGCCTGTTGCGCCAGCTCCCCGGCCGAGGCCAGCACCTGCGCGGCAGCGGCCCCGGTTGCGTGCGCCGCCTGATTGACGTCGCCGATATTGGTCGCCACCGCACGCGTGCTGGACGCCGTGTGCTCGATGCTGCGGGCAATCTCGTCGGTGGCGGCGCGTTGCTGTTCGACCGCCGTGGAAATGGTGGTGGCAATCGCGCTGACCGCTTCGATGGTCGTGGCGATTTCCTGGATCGCCGCCACCGCCTGACCGGTGGTGCCCTGGATGCGGCTGATCTGCTCGCCAATATCCTTGGTCGCCTGCGCCGTCTGCTGGGCCAGGTTCTTCACTTCGGAGGCGACCACGGCAAAGCCGCGCCCGGCCTCGCCGGCGCGGGCGGCCTCGATGGTCGCGTTCAGCGCCAGCAGGTTGGTCTGCCCGGCAATGCCGGTGATGAGATCCACCACCTGCCCGATCCGTCCGGCCCCCTCGGCGAGCGCACGGACCACCGTGTCGGTTTGCCGGGCCTTGGCGACCGCGCCCACCGCGACCGTCGCTGATTGCCCCACCTGCCGACTGATCTCGGCGATCGAGGCGGTGAGTTGCTCCGCGGCGCTCGCCACCGTCTGCACGCTGTTCCGTGCTTCCTCGGTGGCGGCGCCGACCGTCGCGGCGCGGGCATTGGTCTGCGCCGCGGTGGACGACATCGACCGGGCCGTTGCCTCCAGCATGGCCGAGGCGCCAGAGAGTGTCTCGGTCATCCGCGTGATGCGGCCCTGGAAGCCAGCGGTCAGGTCGTTCAGCCGATGCTGCTTCGCCAGTTCGTCCTGCTGGCGCTGGGCTTCACGCCGACCGGTCGTTTGTTGCGTGGCCATGGTATCGCGGAACACCTGCAACGTGACCGCCATCTCGCCGATCTCGTCGCCACGGTCGGTATCGGGGATGGCCGTCTCCAGATCGCCCCGGGCGACCGCCGTCATCGCCTGTTGCAGATGCGCGAGCGGGCGGCTGATGCTGCGGGCGACCAGCCACGCCGTGGCGACGGCGAACAGCACCAGCAGTCCCGCCATCGCCGCCAGGCGCTCCACGCCAGTCCAGAATTCGGCGCGCAGGTCGTCGGTATAGATGCCGGACACCACCGCGAGGTCCCATTGAGGAAACGGCGCGCTGTACATCAGCTTGGGCAAGGCCTCGCTGGTACCGGGCTTGGGATACCAGGCAAAGCTGGTGCCACCGCCGGCGCGGGCCGCGGCCAACTGGAGCTGCACGATCGGCTGGCCTTGCGTGTCCTTGAGATCGAGCCGGTTGATGCCTTCCTTTTCGGGGGTTGGCCCGAGCACGTGCAGCACGCCGTCCATCGTATAGACGACGAAATAGCCGTTTCCATTATCGAATCGCATCGGTCGCACGATGTCGCGGAAGGTGGCGAAGGCCTGCTCACGCGTCAGGGTTCCGCCCTGCACCTGCCTGTCCAGGGTTGCCGCGATCGAGATGACCGAATCGACCAGCGATCGCAGCTTCGCGGTGCGTTCGGCGTACATGGCCCCGTAGCGATCGAAGGCCGCCAACCCGGCCAGCAGGATCAGGGCAAGCGCCGCGATCGCCACGATGGACTGCAGCCGCAGCGCGAGGCGCGGCTTGCGAAACGTCTGCACAAGTGAGGCCATGTTGCGTCTTTGACACCGGTGTGAATTGAAACTGGAAAGTCACAAGCCCAACCGGTCATCGCCACTCTGGTCCGCCGGGCAAATCGATTTCACCGGAACAAACCGCAACAACAAGGTTACGATCATCCGTTGTTATTTGAGGTTTTTCTATTTGTTGTGGGTAATGTCAATGGAAATATAGTTTCTGTTTATTATAGTTTTGGCTTTCAGACCATTGCAGGCACGTCGTTAGCGGTCTGCCACGCGCTATCCTGCGGCACGGCAGAAATGCGGGAAGCATGAAAGAGCGCATCGCGGCCCATCCTGCCCCCTGCATCGAGGCCCTTCCCCTGTTGGCTCACAAATCCAAGGCGTTCCGCCGATACTATAACCTCCGTTATAATACGTATGCGAATCGACTGGACAAATACGCTTGCTTGCTGTCAAGGGATGGAGCGCTCCTGGAATGTGTCATAACATTATTTTACATACGGAATTTCGCAGTGCGACTGCATTTGCCTGATGACGACCTACACTATCACCCCCATTACCATTCCACAGTTCGAATCAGTATTTCACCAAGCCGCCGCCTTGCCGCCAATGCCGTTCCTTAATGAGCACAATGCCGGGGTCGGTGGGATCGTCACCACCCGGCCGGACGAAGCGCCCGTCACCGACTCCCCCCGGCCGGCGCCTGCCTCCCGCCCGAGAGAACACGCAGGGCAGGCGATGAACGATACCCAGGGGCTGCGGGACCTGCTCGCGCGGCGCCGCAAGGTACTGGCCCTCATGGCCGATGAACGGCTGCGCCGCGCCATCGAGGAGGAGATCGACGCCCTGCAGGCCATGCTGGAAGGGGATGACCGCACCGAGGCCCACCCGCCCGCCTGATCCCTCCCCCCGCAGCGGCGCTCACACGCCCCATACCAGGGCAATCAATCCGGTCCCCATCACCGCCACCAGCACGGAGAGCGGCAGGCCGAGCCGCCAGTAATCGCCAAAACTGTAGCCGCCGGGCCCCATCACCAGCAGGTTGTTCTGGTGGCCGATCGGCGTCAGGAAATCGCAGGACGCCCCGAGCGCCACCGCCATCAGGAAAGCGTCCTGGCTGAGCCCCAGATTGCCCGCGACCGCCGCCGCCATCGGCCCCATCACCACCACCGCCGCCGCATGGTGCAGGAACGGCGTGACCGCCATGCTCGCCACCAGCATCAGGCCGAGCGCCAGGATCGGCGGCAGGCCATGCGCCAGCGACGACAGCAGCGCGCCCAGCAGGTCGGCGGCCCCGGTCCGGTGCAGCGCCTCCCCGACCGGGATCAGGCAGCCAAGCATCACCACGATCGGCCAGTCGATCGCCTCGTAGGCCTCGCCCGGCGTCACCGCCCCCACGACCACCACCGCGACGGCACCCAGGAAGAAGGCCAGGTCCACCGGCAGCATGCGGGTGGACGCGAGCACGAGCACGACGACCAGGATGGCGAGCGAGAACGCCCCCGAACGCCGCGGCCGCGGGGCCAGTGAACGCACCGATACCGGCAGGCAGCCGAGCACGGTCAGCGTGTCGGCCAAGGCGAAGCCGCGCCCCTGCAGGACCAGCAGATCGCCGCTGCGCAGCCTGGTGTCACGCAGGCGCGTGCGGATGCGCCGGCCGTTGCGCCCGATCGCGAGCAGGTTCACGCCATGCTCGGTACGCAGGCAGAGGCTCCGGGCCGATTGCCCGACCAGCGGAGAGTCGGTCAGCACGACGGCTTCCACCGTCTCCATCCCGCCCGGGCCGGGGGCCGGCGGCAAGTCCCGCGCGGCGGCCAGGGCAAGCTGGCCGGATTCGAGCAACGGCCGCAGCGCGACAGGATCGACCTGCAGCAACAGGAGATCACCGCCTTCGATCGGGATCGCGGGATCGGGTGCCGGATGCCGCTCCGCGGCGCGCACCAGTTCGATGGTCACGATGTCGCCGGCGCCCTGTTCCTCCATCTGGCCCAGCGTGCGCCCGACCAGGGGGGAATCGGCCGGGACCGTGACCTCGCTGGTCACGCCCTCGCAGGCCGTGTCGGCGCGCAGCGCGGCATCCTTGCGGGGGATCAGCCGCCAGCCCACGGCCAGGAAGACCGTGGCCAGCAGCGCCAGCGGCAACCCGACCGGGGTGAAGTCGAACATGCCGAAGGCCTCCCCGCCGAGATCGCGCCGCACCTGCGAGATCAGCAGATTGGGCGAGGTGCCGATCTGCGTGATGGTGCCGCCGATCAGCGAACCGAAGGCCAGGGGCATCAGGTAGATCGATGGAGACCGCTCGCTGCGCGCCGCGGTGCGCAGCGCGATCGGCATGAACACGCCGAGCGTGCCGACATTCTTCATGAAGGCCGACAACAGCGTGACGCAGGCGGTCAGCGTGCCGACCTGCAATGTCGGCGTACGCAGGGATTGCAGCGCCGGGCGCACCAGCCTCTCGATGATCCCCGAATTCTCGACCGCGCGCCCCATCACCATCACCGCGGCGATCACGATGACGACCGGATTGGAGAAGCCGTCGAACATTGCCCGCGGGGGCACCACACCGGACAGGGCAGCCACCGATAGCGCCAGCAACGCGACGATGTCGTATCGAATACGGTCGGACGCGAACAACACGAGCATTGCGCCCACGATGGCGAATGCAATCCCCTGCTGCAGCGTCATTGCCGGCAAACGGTCATGTTTGCGACAGGTTCCACGCCGGCAGCACCGCCGCCATCATTCGCCATCATGTGGCCCGGCCTTCGCCAGGGTGTTGCCATTCCGGGAATGCAGCATCATGCCCGAAAGCGCATGCATGGATATGACCAATGCGTCAGAACCAACAGCCGCGCTTGACGTTTTGGGATCGTGATCCACAAGGAGCGGATACAGATGACCCGTATGGCCACTGTGACGGCAGCCCTGGGCCTGGCACTCGCCCTGGGCGCCTGCACCAATCCCTATGACCCGAGCCAGCGTGCCATTGGCGGTGGCTTGCTCGGGGCCGGCACGGGGGCGGCCATCGGCGGCCTGGCGGGCGGCGGCCGGGGGGCCGCGACGGGTGCCCTGATCGGTGGCGGCCTCGGCGCCGTCGGCGGGGCCGTCACCACTCCCTCGCCGCCCCCGCGTTACTACGAGGCGCCGCCGCAGCGCGGCTATTATTACGGCTATTGAGCACGGCTGGCCCCTCACGAGCAGGCTTTACCGGCCGACCGTCATCGGTCCGGCCGGCATTGCCCTAAAATGGGCCGGCGTCCACACCGGCCCGGCCGCAGCGGGGGGGGGGAACATGGTCCGACACATCAGCGAAGCAGAGGTCGATCGCGTGCTGTCGATGAAGGACGCGCTGCACGCGGTCGAGCAGGCCTTCCGTGACCGCGCCACCGGCACCGCCTTCGATGCGCCCCGCCAACGCACGCGCGCGCGTCCCGGGACGCTGCACATCCTGCAAGGCACCTCCGTCGCCCTCGGCGTCGTCGGGTTCAAGGCTTATTACGTGCTGCCGCAGGGCCACACCGCCCTGATGGTGCTGCTCGATGCCGCGACCGGCGAGACCCGTGCCCTGATCGATGCCGGGCGACTGGGGGCGCTGCGGACCGGTGCCGCCACCGGTGTGGCCACGCGCGCGCTCGCCACGACCGATGCCTCGGTGCTTGGCTGCATCGGGGCGGGGCGGCAGATGACCACCCAGATCGAGGCGGTGTTCGCCGTCCGTCCGATCCGCACCGTGCGCGTCCATGCCCGCACGACCGACCGCCTGCGCGCCTTCTGCCGCGACATGTCGGCGCGCCTCGACCTGGATGTGGAACCGGTTACCTCGGTCCCCGAAGCGGTCGCCGGCGCCGACATCGTCAACGTGATGACCCGCTCCGCGGCGACCCCGGTGCTGGATGGGGCGATGCTTGCGCCGGGCATGCACATCAATGCCGCCGGGGTGAACCGGCTCGACCATCGTGAACTCGACCTGGAAGCGGTGCGGCGCGCCGATGTCGTCGCGGTCGATTCACGGGAAACGGCCCGGCTGGAATCGGGCGACCTGCTGCCCGCGATCGAGGAAGGCGTGCTGCACTGGGAAACCCTGCCGGAACTGGGGGACGTGCTGCTTGGCAGGCATCCCGGCCGCAGCAGCGAGGAACAGGTCACGGTGTTCAAATCCCATGGCATGGCGCTGCAGGACATCTATGTGGCGCATCACGTGCTGCGGCAGATCGATGCCGGATAATGGCCGGATGCCAAAACGCGATTGATGCGGCCAATTATTGATTCGACCATTCCTGGAATTGCCGCCGGACTCCGGCGGTTCGGGGTGACGCCCCCGAAGCAGGGCAGGAGCCGACATGGAAGAGGTCGAATGCGTGGTGGTGGGCGCGGGCGTGGTCGGCATCGCGGTGGCCCGCGCGCTGGCGCTCGCGGGCCGCGAGGTGATCGTGCTGGAAGCGGCCGGGACCATCGGCACCGAAACCTCAAGCCGCAACAGCGAGGTCATCCACGCCGGCATCTACTATCCCCGGGACAGCCTGCTGGCGCGGTTCTGCGTGCAGGGGCGACGGATGCTCTATGATTTCTGCCGTGATCGCGGCGTGCCCTTCGCCGCCTGCGGCAAGCTGATCGTCGCCACGTCCGAAAGCGAAAACGACCGCCTCGCCGGCATCAAGGCGCGGGCCGAGGCCAATGGCGTGGAGGACATGCGCCTGCTGACGGCGGCGGAGGCGCGAGCACTGGAACCCAACCTCGTCTGCACCGCCGCGCTGTCCTCCCCGGTCACCGGGGTGCTCGACAGCCACGCCTACATGTTGGCGCTGCAGGGTGAGGCCGAGCAGGCCGGCGCCGTCTTCGTCTTCCACAGCCCGGTCGAGGGTGGACGCGTCGGCGAGGACGGCATCGAGGTCGTGGTGGGTGGTGCCGAGGCGATGGCGCTGCGCTGCCGCGTGCTGGTGAACGCGGCAGGGCTGCACGCGCCGGCGCTGGCCCACAGGCTGGCCGGCATGCCGGAACAGTTGGTGCCCACCGCCTATTTCGCCAAGGGCAATTACTTCACCCTGTCGGGCCGCTCGCCGTTCTCACGACTGATCTATCCGGTGCCGGAACCCGGCGGCCTTGGCGTGCACCTGACCATCGACCTGGGCGGCCAGGCGCGTTTCGGCCCGGATGTCGAGTGGATCGACCGCATCGACTACAACGTCGATCCGCGGCGTGCCGACCGCTTCTACGCGGCGGTGCGCCGCTACTGGCCCGGGCTGCAGGACGGTGCGTTGCAGCCCGGCTATGCCGGAATCCGCCCGAAGACGGTGCCGCCCGGCGCGCCCGGCCAGGATTTCACCGTGCAGGGCGTGCAGGCGCATGGCGTGCCGGGGCTGGTGAACCTGTTCGGCATCGAAAGCCCAGGCCTCACCGCGGCGATCGCGCTCGCGAAGCATGTCCGCGACGTGGCGTCCGGCAGGTAATCCGGGAGCGCCCTGCCCCGCCCGCACCGGCGGCGAGTGCCGGCGTTACTGTCGTCGCAAGCGGTTGGATGGTTAAAAAGGGGAGGAGAACCAGCCATGCTCGACCATGTTTCCATTGGTGTGCGTGATCTCGCGGCCTCTTGTCGCTTCTACGACGCGGCGCTTGCGCCGCTGGGGGGGCGCCGTGTTTCGGACGGCACGGAGTCGATCGGATACGGTCGTGAGGAGGGCGTCTTCTGGCTCGGGCCGACGGATGTGCCGGTGCCGCCGGATGAGCGTTCCGGCCTGCATTTCTGTTTTGCCGCCGACAGCCGGGAGGCGGTGGATGCCTTTCATGCCGCGGCTTTGGCCGCCGGTGGCACCGACAATGGTGGTCCCGGCCTGCGTCCGGAATACGGGCCGAAATACTATGCTGCCTTCGTCAAGGATCCGGATGGTTACCGCATCGAGGCGCATTGCGGAAAGTAATGGGATCCAAGGGCCTTCGGCCCGTCACGCGAATGCGTGCATGCGCACGACGTGGAGGTGCAGGAGGCAAAGCCTCCTGCCGGGGCCGGGGCAGCGCCCCGGATTTTCTTCAGGCGGCCGCCTTGAGCGCGACTGCTTTCACTTCCTCGTCCACGTGTTCGGCAAAAGTCGCGAAGTTGGCCTCAAAGCGTGCGAGCAGGTCCCGGGCGGTCGCGTCGTAGGCTGCCTTGTCGCCCCAGGACTGGCGTGGGTCGAGCACCTCGGCCGGCACGTCCGGCACGGCCTCGGGGATCGACAGCCCAAAGAACGGTTCCCGACGGAAGCTGCCCTTGGCCAGGGTGCCGTCCAGGGCCGCGCGCAGCAGGGCGCGGGTGTGGCGGATCGACATGCGGGAGCCCACGCCGTAGCTGCCGCCGCTCCAGCCGGTGTTGACCAGCCAGCAATCGGCGCCATGCCGGGCGATCAGCTCGGCGAGCATGTGTCCGTAGACTTCCGGCCGTCGTGGCAGGAAGGGGGAGCCGAAGCAGGTGGAGAAGGTCGCCTGCGGTTCCGCGCTCAGACCCTTTTCGGTGCCGGCCACACGGGCGGTGTAGCCCGACAGGAAGTGGTACATCGCCTGGGCCGGTGTGAGCCGGGCGATCGGGGGCAGCACGCCGAAGGCGTCGGCGGTCAGCATCACCACGTTGCGGGGCTGCCCGCCGCGCCCGGCCGGCACGGCGTTGGGAATGACGTCGATCGGGTAGCAGGATCGGGTATTTTCGGTGAAGCGCCCGTCGCCAAGGTCGAGCCGCCCGTAGGCATCCGCCACCACGTTTTCCAGCACGGTGCCGAAGCGGTGGCTGGCCGCCCAGATTTCCGGCTCGGCCTCGGCGCTGAGGTTGATCACCTTGGCGTAGCAGCCGCCTTCGAAGTTGAACACGCCGTCCGGACCCCAGCCGTGCTCGTCGTCGCCGATCAGCGGCCGGGCCGGATAGGAAGAGAGCGTGGTCTTGCCGGTGCCGGACAGGCCGAAGAACAGCGCGACCTCGCCGTCGGGGCCGACATTGGCGCTGCAATGCATGGGCAGCACGCCCTGCGGCGGCAGCAGCCAGTTCATGACGGTGAAGATCGATTTCTTGATCTCGCCCGCGTATTCGGTGCCGGTGATCACGATCAGCTTCTGCGAGAAGGACAGCGCGATCGCGGTCGGGCTGCGCACCCCGTCCCGCGCCGGATCGGCCTGGAAGCGGGGGGCGTGCAGGATGACGTAGTCGGGCTCGAAGCCGGCCAGTTCTTCCTCGCGCGGGCGGATGAACATGTTGCGGGCGAACAGGGCCTGCCAGGCGCCGGTGGTGACGATACGCACCCGCACCCGCCGGGCGGGATCGGCGCCGGCGTAGAGATCCTGGGTGAACAGCTCCTGGCCCTGCAAGTAGGCCTGGACGCGGCCCTTCAGCACCTCGAACTTCTCGGGCGCGAGCTTCTGGTTGACCTTGCCCCACCACACATCCGCCGTGGTCGCGGGCTCGTCGACCACGAACTTATCCTGGGGCGAGCGGCCGGTGTGCACGCCGGTGCGCACGATCAGGGCGCCATCGGCCGACAGCGTGCCTTCGTCACGGCGCAGCGCGTGCGCAACCAGCGCCGGCGCGGTCAGGTTGGCATGGACTGCCCGGTCAGGGCACACGCCGGTGCCGTCGAGCGGCGATCCACGCTGATTTTTCGCAAGTGCGAAGGGATAGGTCATGTTTTTGTCCCCCAACGGCCTGGCGCGCAGCGACGCGCCGGCCTGATTTCCTGGATCGGTTCCGTTCGTCATTGGGCCGGGCCGGGCCGCAGGGACCGGTCAGCCGCCGCGGGCGAGTCGAGCCAGGCGTGCCAGTTCGCTGCGCACATCCCCCGGATCGCTGACCGGCGCCTCCCACGCCACGCGGATCACCCGCTCACCGAGTGCCAGATCGCAGCCATCCACGTCCACACCCACCATGTTCCAGGTGTGACTTTCGGCAGGTAAATTCCTGGTCGGTTCCTCCTCCAGCGCCTGCCGGGCGATGAGCCGCAGGGCGTCGGCATGGTCCTGGTTGCAATGGGCCATGATTTCCCCGGCGGCGGCCGCCACCGCCGCGACGGCGGCGGGATCCGGTGCAAGGTCGGCCTCGCGCAGCCGCTTCGCCCGGGCAAAGCCGCCGACGAACAGGCCCTGGCGCGGGCGGATCCGCCACAGCGCGAAATCGGCGAAGTCGGCGTACAGCGCGCCATAGGGGTGCACCGCCAGCCAGCGGGCCTTCAGCGCCGGATCGGCCACTTTCTCGGCAATCCCGGTGATGGTCACCCGCGGCGCCGTCTGCGGGTTGGCGCTGACCGGGGGGCCCACCACCAGCAGCGAGCAGCGCGGATCGGCCATCAGGTGCCGGGTGTGCTCGGAGAGGGTCGAGAGCAACAGCAGGATGGAAAGGTCCGGCGCGGTCGCCGGGGTGACCAGGGTGGTGAAGGGCTGGGCCTCGATCACGGTGCCCAGCGACCCCACGCGCGCCGCCCGCAGCAGCCGGCGGCTGATCAGGGCGGGAGAATCCTCGGCTGTCTCGGCATGTGCCATATTTCGTTCACCCTCCATCCGCAATGCGCCACAATTGAACGTCATATTGCCGTCGCCGCGCGGAAGCTGGGAAGCGCACCGCAAGGCACACTCCGGAGAGATTTCCGATGAAGCAGACGATCGCCCTGGTGGATGATGACCGCAACATCCTCACCAGCGTCGCCATGACCCTGGAGCAGGAAGGTTATCAGGTCCGCACCTACACCGATGGCGAGAGCGCGCTGCAGGGACTGACGTCGCGTCCCGTCGACCTCGCCGTGCTCGACATCAAGATGCCCCGCATGGACGGCATGGAGCTGCTGCAGCGGCTGCGCCAGCGTTCGTCCCTGCCGGTGATCTTCCTCACCAGCAAGGACGAGGAAGTCGACGAGGTGATGGGGCTTCGGCTGGGGGCCGACGACTACATCACCAAGCCCTTCAGCCAGCGCCTGCTGCTCGAGCGCATCCGCACCCTGCTGCGGCGCAACGAGACCAGCCGGGCCGAGGGCTCCGGAGCCGCGCCCACCGGGGTGATGACGCGCGGCGAGCTTGTACTGGATGACAGCAAGCACCAGTGCCTCTGGCACGGCAAGGACATCCAGTTGACCGTCACCGAGTTCCTGCTGGTGAAGTCGCTCGCCACCCGCCCGGGGATGGTGAAGTCACGGGACCAGCTCATCGACGCGGCCTATGGCGAGAACATCTATGTGGACGACCGTACCATCGACAGCCATATCAAGCGTGTACGCAAGAAGTTCCGTGCCGTGGACGATACCTTCAACCATATCGAGACGCTTTACGGCATCGGCTATCGCTACAAGGAGTCGTAGGCTCTTCCGCATGCCCGACAGTGGCATCCTGTCCGCGCCGCTCGACGCCCCGGCCAAGTCGGAGCGGCGCCGGCGCGTGCGCTGGGTGCCGCCGCTGCTGCGCCGCATCCTGGCGGTCAACGCGGTGCCGCTGGTGCTGCTGCTGGCCGCGCTGCTCTATCTGGACCAGTACCAGAACGGGCTGCTGCAGGCCGAGGTCAGCACGCTGCGCGAGCAGGGCCGCATCTATGCCGGCGCGCTCGGCGAGACCGCGGTGCGGGAGGACGAGATCGACAAGCCCCGGCTGGTGCCGGAGATGGCGCGGCCGCTGCTGCGTCGCCTGACCGAGCCCACCCCGAACGCCCAGGCGAAGGTCTATGCGCCGGATGGCATGACCGTGGCCGACAGCCGGGTGCGCGAGGGCGCCGGCGGCGCGGTGGTGACCGAGCCGCTGCCGCCCGCGGTGGATCGCGGCCCGGTGCTCGGCACCATCGGCCATATCTATGACCGGCTGCTGTCCTTCCTGCCGCACGGCAACCAGATTCCGATGCTCGATACCGGCTCCACCGCCGCCGGCGCCGACTGGCAGCCCGACGTACGGGAAGAAGTGCGGCTGTCCGGCACCAACCAGTCGCGCGAGATGCCGCCCTATATCCGTCGTACCCAGGACAACCGCCTGCTGGTGACGGTGGCCGAGCCGGTGCAGCGCAACCGCCACACCGTGGGCATCATCCTGCTCACCCGCGAGGCCCGCGAGGTGGATGACAGCCTGCTGGCGGTGCGGCTGTCGATCCTGGGGCTGTTCTCGCTGGCGCTGGTGCTGACGGTGATGCTGTCCTGGTATCTCTCGCTCACCATCGCCCGCCCGATCCTGCGGCTGGCCGGGGCGGCCGAGCAGATGCGCGAGGGCCGCGGCCGTGCCGGCGCGGTGCCGCCGATGCTGCTGGAGCGCCGCGACGAGATCGGCGAGCTGGCCGGGGCGCTGTCGGATTCGGCACGGGCGCTGTGGGCGCGGATGGACGCGATCGAACGCTTCGCCGCCGACGTGGCGCACGAGATCAAGAACCCGCTTTCCTCCATCCGCAGCGCCATCGAGACGCTGCGCCGCATCGAGGACCCGGAGAAGCAGCGCCGCCTGCTCGCCATCATCGCCGAGGACGTGAGCCGGCTCGACCGCCTGATCTCCGACATCAGCGATGCCTCCCGCGTCGATGCGGAACTCTCGCGCGTGGCCACCGAACCGGTCGACGTGGCGCCGATCCTGGCGACGCTGGCCGAGATCAACGAGACCACCCGCAGCGAGGACGCGCCGCATATCGACCTGAGCCTGGGCGAGGGACGGCTGGTGGTGCGGGCGGTGGAAGGGCGGCTGGTGCAGGTGTTCCGCAACCTGATCGGCAACGCCCTGTCGTTCTCCCCGCCGCGGGGCCGCATCGGGCTCAGCGCGCGCGACGTGGGCGGCATGGTGGAAATCAGCGTCACCGACGAGGGGCCGGGCATCCCCGAGGCCAAGCTCGAGCACATCTTCGACCGCTTCTATTCGGAACGGCCGCAGGGGGAGAGCTTCGGCCAGCATTCCGGGCTGGGGCTGTCGATCAGCCGGCAGATCGTGGAAGCGCTGAAGGGGCGGATCAGCGCCGAGAACCGCCGGGACGAGCACGGCCAGGTGGTCGGCGCGAGCTTCACCGTCCGCCTGCCGAAGGCGGCCTGAACGACGGGCAAGGCGGCTGCGGGCCGGGCACGCAGCCCCGGCCCTATTCCCGGCGCAGCACCCGGTCGTTGATGAAGCGCCCGCACCGCCCGGGGACGAAGCTGCGGGCGATGGCGTCGGGATCGTAGTCCTCCCGCACCCAGTCCAGGAACGCCTTGCGGCCCTCCGCCTCCAGCGCATAGGCCTGGAAGAAGGTATCCAGGATCCCCGCCCGCGAGCGGGCCAGGTGCCCCCAGCGCAACGAGAGCTGGGCGGCGAGCGCCTCGGCGGTCGGCACGCCGTTGAGCAACAGGAACACCACCCCGGCGAAACCCGCCCGGTCGGCGCCCGACTTGCAGTGCACCAGGCCGGGCTCTTCCATGGTCTGCAGCGCGGCCGCCAGCGCCAGCACGCTGTCGCGCGCCGGCGGCTGGCCGCTGGAGAGCGGCATGTCCACGAAGAACAGCCCGAGCTGGCGGGCGCGTTCGCGGGAAAGCGCGTCGGAGCCGTTGCCGGTGGCGCCGCGCAAATTGATCACGGTGCGGATGCCCCAGCGCCCGACCAGCGCGGTCAGCCGGCCGGGCGTGGGATGGTTGCACCGGTAAAGTCGTCCCGGGATGACCGCGCCGGCATTGGTCCAGGCCAGACGCAGCACGGCGTGATCCACCAGCAGGCTGTCCATCCAGGCCAGCCGCCGGCCGCCGGGGGTATCCAGTCCACCGCGGAAGATCGTGTCCATGGCACCGATATACCGCTGACATGCCAGGGGCTTCCAGCGGCGGCCAGGGCACGAACAAGTCAACGCAGCCGGTCAGGCACCGCGGCGTTCTGCGGGCATGATGCCCCATTCCCCGCCCCGTGCCCCGCCGGCACGGTCTGGCCGCCGCCGCTGGCTGTCCGGATTGCGTGTTTTCCTTGCCGCCGGACTCGGCGGCTTCTGGGCCACCATCCTGATCGCCGGCTTCCTGATGGTCGAATCCCTGGCCGCCCGTGCCACCTCGGCCGTGGTGGCACCGCCGGATATCCGACGCGTGGTGCTGCAGATCGGCGACCGCCAGCGCAGCTACGTGTTGCAGGCCCCGCCAAAGGCGACCGGCGCGCGGCCGCTGGTGGTGGCGCTGCATGGCTGGCTCGGCACCGGCGAGGGGCTGGAGGAAATGTCCGGGCTGTCGGAAGCGGCCCTGCGCCGGGGCTTCACGGTCGCCTACCCCGATGGGGTCTGGCGTGCCTGGGGGGTCAGCCCCACCGAGGCAAAGGGGATCGCGGATGCCGCCTTCCTGAAGACCCTGGTGGCGGATGTGGCCGCGCGCATGCCCGTCGACCCGAAGCGGATCTACCTGGTCGGGTTCTCCGCCGGTGGCTTCATGGCGCAGTCCCTGGCCTGTTCAGGCGAGATGAAGGTCGCGGGCGTGGCGGTAGTGGCCTCGAACCTGTTCGCCACCGCCGCGTCCGCCTGCCCGCATCCACCGGCGGTGCCGTTCCTGGTGATCCATGGCACCGCCGATCCGATGGTGCCCTATGGCGGCGGGGAGACACCACGCGGCACCATCCTGTCCATCCCCGAGACCCTGGCCTACTGGGCACAGGCCAATGGCTGCGCCGGGCCATTCACCCGCGCCCCCGCGACATCGGCCGACCCGGTCGTGCCGGTGCTGCGCGAGAGCGCGATGAACTGCCCGGCGGGCCGCGCGGTCGAGGCGCTGCTGCTCGAGGGCGGCGGCCACGACTGGCCGGGCACCGCGGCCTGGCTGCCCTCTTTCATCGTCGGACAGCGCTCGGACGCGGTGAACGCCACCGGCGCGATCCTGGACTTCCTGCTGCGTGGCCAGGACGGCAGCCGGTCAGCCGCCCTTGGCCAGCGCCTTGACCAGGTCGCGCCGGGCGACGATGCCGCGCAACTGGTCGCCCTCCACCACCAGCACGCGGCGGATGTTGTTCCTGGCAATCAGCTTGGCGACGTCGCGCAGCGGCGTTAGCTCGGTGACGGTGACCACGTCGGTCTGCATGACCTTGCTGACCGGCCGGTTCCGCTCGTGAATGGCGGCGAGGTACTCGGGCGAGAGCTCGTCGCCTTCGGCCAGCATGTCGAGCCACCAGCGGGCGCGGTCCTCGGCGATCTCGTCGGGACGAACCAGATCCGCCTCGGAGACGATGCCGAGCAGGCGGCCGTCCTTGAGCACCGGAAGCGCGCCTATGCCGTGGTCCAGCATCAGCTGGGCCGCCTGCATGAGGGTGGCATCCGGCGCCACCGAGATGACCTCGCGTGTCATCACGTCGGTGGCGCAGAGACGGGATGAGTCGAACATGATCTTGGAGCCCCCCGGGGCCGCAGCCCCTAAATGGTCGTGGCAATGATATGACGGCGCGAAGGTGGATCAAGTGTCCCCCGCACCGCCGCGCGACTGGCTGAACCTTCAGCATTACCAGGAATCCGGTAATATCGCCTCCTGGTTGCCGCCACAGGCACAGGCAACGCCGCCTCTCCGCCGGCGTTGCGCCAGGGCATGGACGCGCGCGACCGCCCCCTTCCCGCGCCGGATGACGAGGCCGAGCGCCGGCGGGAGGCGCGCGCCGAAATGGCACGGGCCAACCCCGATGTCGCCACCATCTGCCTGGTGATCCTCACCGTCCTCGCGGTACTGGCGGTGCTGCATGCCGCGGCCGACATCGTCCTGCCGCTGCTGTTCGCGATCGTGCTGAACCTGTTGCTCGGGCCGCCCAAGCGGCTGCTGACCAACCGGCTGCGCCTGCCGCCGGCCCTCGCCGCGCTGGTGCTGATCGCCGGGCTGTTCATGCTGATCGCGGGGGTGGGCACCGCCATCTCGGTGCCGGCGTCGCAGTGGCTCTCGCGCGCGCCGGAAACGCTGCCGAAGCTGCAGGAACGGCTGGTGGTGCTGAGTCGGCCGATCGGCGAGCTGCGCAAGGCGCTCGAGCAGGCACAGCACCTGACTGAACAGCCGCCGCCGGAAGGCACGCAGCGCGTGGTGGTGCAGTCCCCTCCCAATGTCGGCGGGATGGGGGTCTCGGTGCTCCAGGGCACCCGCGCCG
Organism: Rhodovastum atsumiense; assembly: GCF_937425535.1. Lineage (NCBI taxonomy): Bacteria > Pseudomonadati > Pseudomonadota > Alphaproteobacteria > Acetobacterales > Acetobacteraceae > Rhodovastum > Rhodovastum atsumiense. Next base: position 2,362,238 of record NZ_OW485601.1, on the reverse strand, counting down.
CGCTGGGGCAGGCGCTGACGCTCGGGGTAGTGCTGTTCTTCCTGCTGGTCGCCGGCGATACCCTGCTGCGCCGGCTGGTCGAGATCCTGCCGGGGCTCGCCGACAAGAAGCGCGTGGTCGGCATCGCCGAGGAGATCGAGGAGAACATATCGGCCTATCTGCTCACCATCACGGCGATGAACCTGCTGGTGGGCATCGCCAACGGCCTGCAGATGTGGGCGCAGGGGATGCCCGACCCGCTGCTGTGGGGAACGGTGGCGTTCCTGCTGAACTACATCCCCATCCTCGGCCCGGCGCTGGGGATGATGCTGTTCTTCCTGGTCGCCCTGTTCGCGACCGACGGCATCTGGTGGGCGCTGCTGCCGCCCTTCATCTACCTGCTGATCCACATGGCGGAGGGCGAGGCGATCACCCCCATGCTGGTGGCGAAGCGCTTCACCCTCAATCCGGTGCTGCTGATCGTGGCGCTGTTCTTCTGGGACTGGATGTGGGGGGTGGCCGGGGCGCTGCTGGCGGTGCCGCTGCTGGCGATCCTGAAGATCGTCTGCGACCACGTGCCGGCACTCACGCCGCTCGGCCACCTGGTGGGGGCGCCGCGGGGGCGCGGCGTCAACGGAAGTTGAGGCCGCGCGCGTCGCTCAGGCGGTGACGGAGGCGGGGTCGGTATTAGAGCCACAGACCAGCACACCCACCCGCGCACCAGCCGGCGGCTGCCACGCGCCGCAGAGCAGCGCCGCCAACGCGGTTGCCCCGCCCGGCTCGGCCACCAGCCGCACGCGTTCCCACAGCAGGCGCTGCGCCGCGCGGATCGCGGTGTCGGGCACCAGCACCGAGGCGCTCACGCAGGCTTGTGCGATCGGGAACATATGCGCCCCCACCCGACGCGCGCCGAGGGCGTCGGCCGCCACTCCGCCCGCGGGCACGTCCACCGGCTGCCCGGCCGCCAGCGCTGCATGCAGGCTCGGGCAGGCTTCCGGCTCCACGGCGATCACGCCGACGCTGCCGGCGTACCAGGCGGCCATGCCGCCGATCAGCCCGCCGCCGCCGACGGCCACCAGCACATGGGTGAGATCGGGCGCATCGCGTTCGAACTCGCGGGCCGTGGTGCCCTGGCCGGCCAGCACCGCCGGGTGATCATAGGCATGCACTTCCACCGCGCCGGTTTCGCTCGCCCGCATCCGGCTCGCCGCCAGGGCATCCGCATAGCTGGCGCCGCCGCGCACCAGCCGCGCGCCGCAGGCCTCGATCCGCGCCAGCTTGGCCGGCGGCGTGGCCTCCGGCACGAAGATCTCCGCGGGCACCCCGAGCGTTTGCGCTGCGTACGCGACCGCGGCCCCGTGATTGCCGCCTGAGGCGGCGATCACCCCCGCCGGCGGCAGGGAGCCGGTCTCCCGCAATGTTAATAAATGATTGAATGCCCCACGCGTCTTGAAACTTCCGGTATACTGAAGCAGCTCCAGCTTCAGGCTGAGCGCGAGCGGCAGCCCCAGATCGCCGGGGGCCAGTCTCAATACGGGGGTATGACGGATCCAGGGTGCGATGCGGGAAGCGGCCGCCGCAATCTGCTGTCGAAGGAGAGTGCCGGGCATGAACGTCATGATCCCGGACGCTGGCATACCGCTCCGCACCGGGCAAGCGCACCGCGCCGGCAGGCAGGGATGCCGTCCGGGCACCGGGGCCGGGGCAGTCCCGATTTCGGACTTCCGTTGCATGGCAGGAGACGCCATCTTCCACGCCATGCAGATGCACGGGAGTTGCGCAGCACGGAACGGCGCGGGAGTGCTGCTCATCGGCCCTTCCGGCGCGGGGAAGTCGGACCTGCTGCTCCGACTGCTTGACCGGGGGTTCGTCCTGGTGGCGGACGACCGCGTGGATATCAGCGACGGCTGCGCCAGCCCGCCCGCGGTGCTGGCCGGGCTGCTGGAAGTGCGCGGGCTCGGCCTGCTGCGGCTGCCGCATCTGCCACGAGCCCGGCTCGCGCTCGTGGTCACGCTGGGGGGGCGGATGGACCGCCTGCCGCAGCCGGCCCGCCACCCGGTCCTGGACCTGCCCATGATCGTGCTCGACCCCTTTGCCGCCTCGGCGGCGCAGCGTGTGGAACTGGCGCTGGATTGCGCCCAGGGCCGGCGGGAAGCGCTGGCCGGGGCCTTCGCGGCCGGGGATATGGGGACGGTCACATGAGCGAGGGCGCCCCCATCCGGCAACCGGTCGTGCTGGTGACCGGCCTGTCCGGGGCCGGCAAGGCTTCGATCCTGCGGGCACTCGAGGATCTTGGCTACGAGGCGATCGACAACCCGCCGCTCGAGCTGATCGAGGGCATGGTGGCGCCCCCCGCGTCCGGCACGGGACGGCGGATCGCGATCGGCGTGGACGCCCGCAGCCGCGGCTTCGACGCGCAGGGGGTGTTGGACACGCTGGCCCGGCTGCGCCTCAACCCCGCCATCTGGCCGGAGCTGATCTTCGCCTGGGCGGACGAGGCCATCCTGCAGCGCCGCTATACGGAGACACGCCGCCGCCACCCGCTTTCGCCGCGCGGCCGGGTCGCCGAGGGCATCGCCGCCGAGCAGGCGCTGACCGCCAAGCTGCGGGAGGTGGCCGACCTGGTGATCGACACCTCCGAGCTGCCGCTGGCGGAGCTACGCCGCCTGATCGACCAGCGCTATGGTGCGGAAGGGCAGCGCGAGCCACTTGCAGGCCTGTCGGTCACGCTGGTCTCCTTCGCATTCCCTGCGGGCCTGCCCCGCGAGGCCGACATGGTCTTCGACACGCGGTTTCTGCGCAATCCGCACTATGTTCAGGCACTCAAGCCCCATACCGGGCTTGAGCCGGCCGTTGGAGCGTATATCGAATCCGACCCCGACTACCGGGCCTTCTTCATCGCGCTGACTGGTCTGCTGGGGCTGGTCTTGCCGAGGTTCGTGCAAGAGGGCAAGAAGTATGCAACCATCGCGGTGGGGTGCACGGGAGGACGGCATCGCTCGGTTCACATTGTCGAGAGGCTCGCGTTCCATCTGACCCAGGCAGGCTGGCGAGTGACCACGACCCATCGTGAACTGATCCGCGAGGAAGCTCGCGCGCGCGCACCGGCGCTGGCGTCGGACGTTGGATTCCCCGACGCCAGCCGGCCGCCCGGACCGTCCGTCCAGGCACAGGAGGCCTGACAACATCCATGATCGGTCTTGTACTGGTCACCCATGGCCGTCTCGCCGACGAGTTGCGCTCGGCCATGGAACATGTCGTCGGCACGCAGCGGAACGTGGCCACGGTCTGCATCGGGCCCGATGACGACATCGAGGGGCGGCGCGCCGAGATCCAGCGCTGCATCGACACCGTGGACACCGGCGACGGGGTGGTGCTGCTCACCGACATGTTCGGCGGCACCCCGAGCAACCTCGCCATCTCGCAGATGGATCGCCGCAATGTCGAGGTGATCGCCGGGGTGAACCTGCCGATGCTGGTGAAGCTGGCGAAGGTGCGCTCCAACCAGCCGCTCGCGGATGCGGTGGACTGCGCGCAGATGGCCGGGCGCAAATACATCGCCGCGGCCAGCCACGTGCTGCCCAACACCCGCAGAAGCGAAGTCCCCGCGCGCTGCCTGAACGGGGTCTCCGTCGCCCCCATGACCGGCCCCCCGGTGGTGGCCGGCGGGGCCGCCGTCACCGTCGCCCCGGCCGTTCCCGCTGCCAAGGAAGGCGGCGGATGAGCGAGGCCGACGGCCCCGATGCCACTCCCGTCCTCACGCGCACCCTCACCATCACCAATCGTCGCGGCCTGCATGCCCGCGCCGCGGCGAAGTTCGTGACCCTGGCCGAGCGCTACGGGGCCGCGGTGGACGTGGTGAAGGACGGACAGGTGGTTCCCGCGCGCTCCATCATGGGGCTGATGATGCTGGGCGCCGGCCTGGGATCGACGATCGAGCTGCGGGCCGAGGGATGGGACGCCAAGGAAGCGATGGACGCGCTCGCGGCCCTGGTCGAAGCGGGGTTCAACGAGCAGGACTGACGACGCAGCAGCAAGCCGATGCCTGTCGCGCGCCTGCAAGGACGGCAGACATGAAAACGACGGGCAATCCACCCTCCCCTCGCGCCATGCGGGAGCCCGACGAAACCGCCCCGCCGGCCGATCAGCCCGAAGGTGAGGCTGCGCGCCCGCCACGCCGCCGTCCGCGCAGCCCCGTCCCCCAGCAGGACGAACGTCGGCTGAACGGCATCCCGGTCTCCGCCGGGGTCGCGATCGGCCCGGTGTTCGGGGCCACCGAGCCACGGACCAAGATGGTCCGCCAGAAGATTGCAGCCGCCGATATCCCCGCCCAGGCCACGCGGCTGGACGCCGCGGTGGCGCAGTCACGCAAGCAGGTGCTGAAGCTGCGTGCCCGGCTGGGCATGCTGCCCGAGAACAGCCAGGCCGAGATCACCCCACTGCTCGATGCCTATCTGCAGATGCTCGGCCCGTCGCGGCTGGTCCGCGGCGCCCGCCGGCGCGTCACCGAGATGCTGGTCTCGGCCGAAACCGCGGTCGCCGACGAGACCGAGGCGATCGCCGCCGCCATCATGGCAGTGCCCGGTGATGACGACCCCGCCGGCAAGGCTCGCCGGGCCGGGGAAGTCCGCGAAGTCGGCCGGCGCCTGGTGCGCAACCTGACGCAGACGCCGTTCCGCAGCTTCGCCAGCGTTCCCGAAGGCTCCGTGCTGGTCTGTGAGTCGCTGCGCCCGGCCGACGCCGCGCTGCTCGATCCCTCGCGGCTGGGCGGGGTCGCCACCGACGAAGGCGGCTCCGACGGCCATACCGCGGTGATGCTGCGCGCGCTCGGCCTGCCGGCGGTGCTGGGCGTGCCCGGCCTTTCCCAGGCGGCACGGCCGGGCGACACCGTGGTGGTGGACGGCGCTGCCGGCACCGTGGTGATCCATCCCGACCCCGCCACCCTCGCCGCCGCCCGCCGCGCCGTCACCGCCTTCGCCCGCGAGCGCCAGAAGCTCGCCCGGCTGCGTCGCCTGCCCGCCATCACCGCGGACGGCCAGACGGTCGAGTTGCAGGCGAACATGGAGATCCCGGCCGAGCTGCCGCTGGTGGCGCAGGCCGGGGCCGCCGGCATCGGCCTGCTGCGCAGCGAGTTCCTGTTCATGAACCGCGAGACCCTGCCCGACGAGCAGGCGCAGACCGAGACCTACCGCACCATCATCGAGGCGATGGCCGGCGATCCGGTCACCATCCGCGTGCTCGACTGGAGCGGCGAGAAGGACATCGAGGCACTGCAGAGCGAGGGTGTGGTGCCGGAGGTGGGCGAGCAGAACCCGGCGCTGGGCCTGCGCGGCATCCGGCTGCTGCTGCGCCGGCCCGAGCTGTTCGAGACCCAGCTCGCCGCCATCCTGCGCGCCGCCACTGCCGGCCCCACCCGCGTGCTGCTGCCCATGGTCACCACGGTCGGCGAGGTCCGCGCCGCGCGCGAAGTATACGAACGTGTGGTGCGCCGCCTGCGCCGCCGCGGCGAGCGCCTGCCCGACCCGATCCCGCCGCTCGGCATCATGATCGAGACCCCCGGTGCCGCGCTGTCAGCCGATGCACTGGCACTGGAGGCGGATTTCTTCGCCATCGGCACCAACGACCTGACGATGTACACGCTGGCGGTGGACCGCAGCGAAAGCGACGTGGCGTCGCTGTACGATCCGCTGCACCCAGCGGTGCTGCGGCTGGTGCAGTTCGCCACCGAGGCGGCGCTGCGCATCCGCAAGCCCGTCTCGGTCTGCGGCGAACTGGCGGCCAATCCCCGGCTCACCCCGTTGCTGCTCGGCCTGGGGCTGCGCAGCTTCAGCATGAACGCCTCTGCCGTGCCGCGGGTGAAGCAGGCGGTGCGCGCGGTCAGCATCGATGACTGCGCCCGCTTCGCCCGGCGCGTGATGGAGCAATCCGACCCGGTGAAGATCCAGGCCCTGGTGATGGGAGCGGGCGAAGCGGCGGAGTGATCTTCGCGCCGCGCGGCTTCAGTCGCGCTGGCGATGGCCGCTCATCTCGGACGCGGCGTTGCGCGACATGCCCAGGGAGGTCGGCGCCGCCAGCAGCGACACCAGGGCCACGACCAGGAACGCCACCGAGAAATCGCCGAGCCCCGGCGCGGTCTCGCCCCGCAGGGCCATGGCGACGGTCAGCGAGGCCGCCCCCACCGAAATGCCCAGCGTCAGCGAAACCTGCTGGATGGTGCTGTAGAGGCTGGTCGCCGCGCTCATCCGCGTCCGCGGGATGTCATCGAAGGCCAGCGCGTTGTAGGCGGTGAATTGCAGGGAACGGAAAAACCCGCCGGCGAGCAACACCGCGTAGATCGCCACCACCGGCCAGCCCGGATTGAACCCGGCACACAGGGCAAGCAGCAGCGCCGAGAGGATGCCGTTGCAGAGCAAGGTGTCGCGGAAACCGAAGCGACGCAGCACCGCCATGGCAACCGGTTTCATTACCAACGCCCCGGCGGCGCTGGCGAAGGTGATCAGACCGCTCTGCACCGCGCTCTGGCCGAATGTCAGTTGCAGCATCATCGGCAGCAGGAAGGGGATCGCGCCGACGCCGACGCGGAACAACGTCCCGCCGATGACCGAGACCAGGAAGGTGCGGTAGCGCAGCAGGGTGAAGTCGAGCAGCGGCGCCGGATGCCGGCGCGCGTGCAGCGCATAGGCCAGGCCCGCGAGCAGGCCGACGCCGAGCGTGGCACCGGTCAGCCATTCGGGCGCGATGCCCCGTCCCACCGTCTCCAGCCCGAACATCAGGCAGCCCAGCGACAGGCCGGCGAAGGCGAAACCGACCCAGTCGAACCTGGAATCGCTCGGCTCGCGCACGTCCTCGATGAACAGGGTGACCAGCACGATGCCGATGATGCCGATCGGGATGTTGATGTCGAAGACCAGGCGCCAGGAGAAATAAGTGGTGAGAAAGCCCCCGAGCGGCGGCCCCACCACCGGGCCGATCAGCGAGGGCGTGGTGAACCAGGCCATGACCGCCACCAGGTCCGATTTCGGCGTGTTGCGCAGCAGCAGCAGCCGGCCGACCGGAAGCATCATCGCCCCGCCCAGGCCCTGCAGCACCCGGAACACCACCAGGGAGGACAGCGACTGCGCGCTGCCGCACAGCACCGAGGCCAGGGTGAACACCGCGATCGCCACCCGGAACACGTTGCGGGCGCCGAAGCGGTCGGCCATCCAGCCGCTCGCGGGGATGAACACGGCCAGGCTCAACAGATAGGCGGTGAGCGCCACGTTCATGTGGACCGGATCGGCGCCGAAGGCCCGGGCCATGGTGGGCAGCGCGGTGGCGATGACCGTGCTGTCCAGGTTCTGCATGAACAGGGCGCAGGCCACGATCATCGCGGTCAGGCGGGCACGCCGCCGCTCGACCGGGACGACAGGCGACGACCGCGCTGCCCCGGTTGCGGTTGCAAGAGGGGCTGGAGGCGGCGTGCTGTCGCTTTCGGTCATGCCGGCAGGATCGGGGCAGCCGGGCGACAGCAGAAGCGCGCGCAGTGCATGGGCAGGCTGCGTACGCCCCTGTGTCTTTCACCTCTTCGGAGTACGGGCCGCCCTGCCTATGGCAGCAGGACCGTGCTGCCCGTGGTCTGCCGGGCCTCCAGCGCCACATGGGCCTTGGCGGCCTCCTGCAGCGGGAAGGTCTGGTTGACGCGGATCTGCACCGCCCCCTTCCCCACCACCTCGAACAGGTCCTCGGCCGCGCGGACGAGATCGGCCCGCTTGGCGGTGTAGGTCGCGAGGTTCGGCCGGGTCAGGTACAGGCTGCCCTTGGCCGCGAGCAGGCCGACATCGATCGGACCGACCGGCCCCGAGGCATTGCCGAAGCTGACCATCAGCCCGAGCGGCGCCAGGGAGTCGAGGCTGGTGGTGAAGGTGTCCTTGCCGACGCTGTCATAGACCACCGGCACCATGGCCCCGCCGGTGATGCGCTTGACCTCGGCAACCAGCCCGGCATGCCCGACCACGACATGGGCGGCGCCGTGCGCGCGGGCAAGCTCGGCCTTCTCCGGCGTCGAGACCACGCCGATCACGGTGGCGCCGAGATGCTTCGCCCACTGGCACATGATCAGGCCGACGCCACCGGCGGCGGCATGCACCACGATGGTGTCGCCCGCCTTCACCACATAGGTCCGGCGCAGCAGGTACTGCGCGGTCATGCCCTGCAGCATCATCGCCGCGGCGGTGTGGAAATCGATCCCGTCCGGCAACTTTACCAGACGGTCGGCAGCGATGACGCGCTCGGTGGCATAGGCACCGATCGGGGCGGTGGCATAGGCGACGCGATCGCCCGGCTTCACCTCGGTCACGCCGTCCCCGACCGCCACCACCGTGCCGGCCGCTTCCATCCCCGGCACGGCCGGCAGCGCGGTCTTGTACAGGCCGGTGCGGAAGTAGACGTCGATATAGTTCAGGCCGACCGCCCCGTGGCGGACCAGGGCCTCGCCCGGGCCGGGCTCCGGCGTGGGAACGTCCTCCCAACGCAGCACCTCGGGGCCGCCATGGGCGTGGATGCGGATGGCCTTCGTCATGGCTGTTCCATCATGTTCAGCGATTGCAAGCAGAGCAGGGTCACAACAGCGCCGCCTGGATCGGGCGCACCAGCATGCGGCTCTCCAGGTCGAGCAGGAAGCGCTTGGTCGGCAGTCCGTCACCGCCGGAATAGCCGCCGAATCCGTTGGTCGCGACCACACGGTGGCAGGGGATCAGGATCGGGATGGGATTGGCGGCATTGGCGCCGCCGACCGCACGGGGAGATCCCCCGGCGCTGCGGGCAATATCGGCATAGCTGCGGGTCTCGCCCGGCGGGATCGCGCAGAGCGCCTGCCAGACACGACGACGGTACGGCGTTCCCGCGGGTTCGAGCGGCAGGTCGAAGGTGACGCGAAGGCCGTCGAAGTAATCATGCAACTGCTCCCGCGCGCGCAGCAGCAGCGGCGTTTCCGTCTGGTCCCGCCCCCACCCCCAGTCGAGGGCCACGATCGCTCCGTCTTCCTCGGAGAGGGTGAGGTCGCCGATCGGCGTATGCAGGGAAAGCTGGGGCAAGCCAGGGTGTCCTGAGGAAAGGGCGGGCAAGAACGGCCGGATGGCACTGCCAGAGGACGTTTCTGTCAAGTCGGGCCGCGCCGGTGCCGAAGCAGGGCGGCAAGCGCGGCCGGATCGGCGACCGGCGGGGCGCAGACACCACCGCGGCAGAGATAGGCCACGGCCTCGCCGGCAGGGGCCGTCTTGCCATGCGCCGGATGGTCTGGCGGCAAGGGGACGGTCCCTGCCCGCAGCACGGCCAGGGCCGGATCAGGGGCGGCCAGCGCGGTACGCAGCAGTGCCTGCGTCACCCCGGCCACGGGATCACCGGCGATCACGACCAGCGCGCCATCCTCCAGCAGGTCGGCCGCGGCCAGCAGCGTCGGGGCGCTCGCCAGCGCGTTGCCGAGGCCGCCGAACGCCGCCACCAAGCGACGCGCCCGTGTGGCGAAGTCCGGATCGCCGGTCAGGTGGAAAAGGCGGGCCAGCACCTCCGCCAGCATGCCGTTGCCGCTGGGCGTGGCGGTGTCGATGGCGGTGCGCGGACGGGCCTCGGCGCCGAGCGGCACGTCGGTGGCGTCGTCCGCCGTGGCGAAGAAGCTGCCGTCGTGATCACCGAAGCGCGCCTGCGCCGCCGCCACCAGATGCCGGGCCTGATCGAGCCGCCGCGCCTCCCCGCCTGCCTCGAACAGGGCGAGGGCCGCGCGGG
>NZ_OW485601.1:1427500-1447500 GCF_937425535.1 Rhodovastum atsumiense | reverse complement strand
CTGGTGTGGATGGTTCCTGTGCATGGTGGGTCATGACGGACCGTAAGGTTCGTTTGGAGATCTCGAGCGCGATAAGGGCATTCGGTGGATGCCTTGGCACCAGGAGGCGATGAAGGACGTGGCACGCTGCGAAAAGCCATGGGGAGCCGCGAGCAGGCGTTGATCCGTGGATATCCGAATGGGGAAACCCACCCTTAGGGGTATCCTGAACTGAATCCATAGGTTCAGGAGGCAAACCCGGGGAACTGAAACATCTCAGTACCCGGAGGAAAAGACATCAACAGAGATTCCGCTAGTAGTGGCGAGCGAACGCGGAACAGGCCAGTGGCCTGGCGATTGTAAGCAGAAGGGTCTGGAAAGGCCGGCCAGAGCGGGTGATAGCCCCGTATGCGTTTAGATCGTTGGGTCCTTGAGTAAGGCGGGACACGTGAAATCCTGTCTGAACATGGGGGGACCACCCTCCAAGCCTAAATACTCCCTGGTGACCGATAGCGAACAAGTACCGTGAGGGAAAGGTGAAAAGCACCCCGATGAGGGGAGTGAAATAGACCTGAAACCGAATGCCTACAAGCAGTCGGAGCCGCATCTGCGGTGACGGCGTACCTTTTGTATAATGGGTCAGCGAGTTTCTGTTCGCGGCAAGCTTAAGCCGATAGGCGTAGGCGCAGCGAAAGCGAGTCTGAACAGGGCGTTCAGTCGCGGGCAGAAGACCCGAAACCGAGTGATCTAGCCATGGCCAGGCTGAAGGTGGGGTAACACCCACTGGAGGGCCGAACCCACGCCTGTTGAAAAAGTCGGGGATGAGCTGTGGCTAGGGGTGAAAGGCCAATCAAACTCGGAAATAGCTGGTTCTCCGCGAAATCTATTGAGGTAGATCGTCGTGTGATCACCCTCGGGGGTAGAGCACTGGATGGGCTAGGGGGTCCCAAAGACTTACCAAACCTAACCAAACTCCGAATACCGAGGAGTGCAGCGCGGCAGACAGACGGTGGGTGCTAAGGTCCATCGTCGAGAGGGAAACAGCCCAGACCGCCAGCTAAGGCCCCCAAATCGTGGCTAAGTGGGAAAGGATGTGGGAATTCCAAAACAACCAGGAGGTTGGCTTAGAAGCAGCCATCCTTTAAAGAAAGCGTAATAGCTCACTGGTCTAATAGAAATCCTGCGCCGAAAATGTAACGGGGCTCAAGCCACGTGCCGAAGCTGCGGGTGCAGAGCAATCTGCGCGGTAGCGGAGCGTTCCGTAGGCCTGCGAAGGGAGTGGGGTGACCCCTCCTGGAGGTATCGGAAGTGCGAATGCTGACATGAGTAGCGACAAACAGTGTGAGAAACACTGTCGCCGAAAGTCCAAGGGTTCCTGCGCAAGGTTAATCCGCGCAGGGTGAGCCGGCCCCTAAGGCGAGGGCGAGAGCCGTAGTCGATGGGAACCAGGTTAAAATTCCTGGGCCTGCTGGAAGTGACGGATGTGAAACGTGGTGGGGGCTTATCGGATTGTCCCTGCGGCCGGAACATCCCGGGAAACAGCTCCAGCGTATAGACCGTACCCGAAACCGACACAGGTGGACTGGTAGAGTATACCAAGGCGCTTGAGAGAACGATGTCGAAGGAACTAGGCAAATTGCCCGCGTAACTTCGGGATAAGCGGGACCCGGCTGTGGGCAACCATGGTCGGGTGGCACAGACCAGGGGGTAGCGACTGTTTAGTAAAAACACAGGGCTCTGCGAAGTCGAGAGACGACGTATAGGGTCTGACGCCTGCCCGGTGCCGGAAGGTTAAGAGGAGGTGTGCGAGCACTGAATTGAAGCCCCGGTAAACGGCGGCCGTAACTATAACGGTCCTAAGGTAGCGAAATTCCTTGTCGGGTAAGTTCCGACCTGCACGAATGGCGTAACGACTTCCCCACTGTCTCCGGCATCGGCTCAGCGAAATTGAATTCCCCGTGAAGATGCGGGGTACCCGCGGTCAGACGGAAAGACCCTATGAACCTTTACTGCAGCTTTGCAGTGGCATTAGGAGAGCACTGTGTAGGATAGGTGGGAGGCTTTGAAACCGGGGCGCCAGCTTCGGCGGAGCCAACCTTGAAATACCACCCTGGGCGCTTCTGATGTCTAACCGCGATCGGTCAGCCCGATCCGGGACCCTGCATGGCAGGCAGTTTGACTGGGGCGGTCGCCTCCCAAATGGTAACGGAGGCGCGCGATGGTGGGCTCAGGCCGGTCGGACATCGGCTGCTGAGTGCAATGGCATAAGCCCGCCTGACTGCGAGAGCGACAGCTCGAGCAGAGACGAAAGTCGGCCATAGTGATCCGGTGGTCCCGCGTGGAAGGGCCATCGCTCAACGGATAAAAGGTACTCTAGGGATAACAGGCTGATCTCCCCCAAGAGTCCACATCGACGGGGAGGTTTGGCACCTCGATGTCGGCTCATCACATCCTGGGGCTGGAGCAGGTCCCAAGGGTTCGGCTGTTCGCCGATTAAAGTGGTACGTGAGCTGGGTTTAGAACGTCGTGAGACAGTTCGGTCCCTATCTGCCGTGGGTGAAGGAGACTTGCGAGGAGCTGTCCCTAGTACGAGAGGACCGGGATGGACGCACCTCTGGTGAACCGGTTGTCGCGCCAGCGGCACCGCCGGGTAGCTATGTGCGGACAAGATAACCGCTGAAAGCATCTAAGCGGGAAACTTCCCTCAAAACCAGGTCTCCCCGAGGGCCGTGCAAGACCAGCACGTCGATAGGCCGGATGTATACGCGCGGCAACGCGCTCAGCTAACCGGTCCTAATCGCCCAACAGGCTCGATCATCTCCCCCATCACGCACAGCAGTCATCCACACCAACCGCCACTCAGGCCTCACCACGCACACACACCGACGCAAACACCAGAACCTGCCCCCACACCCTGACACACACAATCAGGGTGGGTTTGACGACCTGGTGGCTCTGGCGGGGTCCCCCCACCCGATCCCATCCCGAACTCGGCCGTGAAATACCCCAGCGCCCATGGTACTGCGTCCTAAGACGCGGGAGAGTAGGTCGCCGCCAGGTCTTCAAACCCACCCTGACCACCACACCAACACTCCCAACACGCCCCATCAGTCGACAGCTTCGCCGCGGGGTGGAGCAGCCCGGTAGCTCGTCAGGCTCATAACCTGAAGGTCATAGGTTCAAATCCTATCCCCGCAACCACCACTCCAACCGCCGCCAACGCACACGCGTCGGCGGCGGTTCGCGTTTGCGCGCGTGAACCGCTGCGAGCCCTGACCAGGACGCGCTTGCAGCCCCCACGCACCGTAGCTATAAGCGCGCCCTCGTTTGCGCGCCGGGCCTGAAGGGCATGCCCGGCCGCGACGCCTGCGCCGTGCAGGACCTCGATTGAAGGAGACCCAAATGCCCAAGATGAAGACGAAGTCCGCTGTCAAAAAGCGCTTCAAGATCACCGGCACCGGCAAGGTGCTCGCCGGCCCTGGCAAGAAGCGGCACAACCTGTCCGCCCGCAGCCAGAAGGCCAAGCGCACCAACCGCGGCAGCCAGGTGCTGACCCATGCCGACGGCCTGACCGTCAAGCAGTGGGCCCCCTACGGGCTCGAGTAAGGAAGGGAACGGCACATGGCACGCGTCAAGCGCGGCGTTACCACCCACGCCCGCCACAAGAAGGTTATCGATCAGTCGAAGGGCTTCTTCGGCCGGTCATCCACGAATTACCGCATCGCGCTCGAGCGTCTGGAGAAGAGCCTCCAGTATGCCTATCGCGACCGCCGGGTGAAGAAGCGCGAGTTCCGCGGTCTGTGGATCCAGCGCATCAACGCCGCGGTCCGCGAGCACGGCCTCACCTACAGCCGTTTCATCGACGGGCTGAAGCGCGCCGGGATCGAGATGGATCGCAAGGTGCTGGCGGCGATCGCCTATGACGACCCCACCAGCTTCGGTGAGATCGTGAAGAAGGTGCAGGCCGCCCTGGCCTGATCGGCTTCCCTGGGAAGCGAGCGACCGATCACGAAAGGGCCGCCCGGCAACAGGGCGGCCTTTTTTGCACGGAAACGAGCATGAGCGACGATCTGCAGGCGCTGAAGAGCGAAACCGAGGCGGCGCTGGCCGCCGCCACCGATTTGCGCGCCTGGGACGCGATCCGCGTCGGCGTGCTGGGCAAGAGCGGCAGGCTGACCGGCCTGCTGAAGGAACTCGGCCGGCTTTCGGCGGAGGAACGCCGCGAGCGCGGCGCCGCGCTGAACCGGCTGAAGGAGGAACTGACCGCACTGGTCGAGGCACGTCGCCTTGATCTGGAAGCGGCCGCGCTCGATGCCCGGCTCGCGGCCGAGCGCATCGATGTCACCCTGCCCCCCCGTCCTTCCGCGACCGGCCTGATCCATCCGATCAGCCGCACCATGGACGAGATGGCGGCGATCTTCGGTGCCATGGGCTTCGCCATCGCCGAAGGGCCGGACATCGAGAATGACTGGCTGAACTTCTCCGCCCTCAACATCCCCGCGCACCATTCCGCGCGCGAGGACATGGATACCTTCTATCTGCCGGCCCAGACGCCGGGCGGGCGGCGGCCGGTGCTGCGCACCCATACTTCGCCGGTGCAGGCCCGCTCCATGCTCGGGCGCGAGTTGCCGTTCCGGGTGATCGTGCCTGGCCGCACCTATCGCGCCGACCACGACGCCACCCACAGCCCGATGTTCCACCAGGTGGAAGGGCTGGTGCTCGACCGCAACATCACGCTGGGCCACCTCAAGGGCTGCCTGATCGACTTCCTGCGCAGCTTCTTCGGCATTTCCGATCTGCCGGTCCGCTTCCGCTCCTCCTATTTCCCGTTCACCGAGCCCTCGATGGAGGTGGACATCGGCTGGAACCGCAAGACCGGCGAACTCGGCGGCGGCGGCGACTGGCTGGAAATCCTGGGCAGCGGCATGGTGCATCCGAAGGTGCTGGCCAATTGCGGCATCGACCCGCGCGAGTGGCAGGGCTTTGCCTTCGGCATGGGGATCGAGCGCGTGACCATGCTCAAGCACGGCATCCCCGACCTGCGCACCTTCTACGAGAGCGACATCCGCTGGCTGCGCCATTACGGCTTCAATCCGTTGGTCCCCGCCATGCTGCACGAGGGCGTGTGACACCATGAAGTTCACCCTGTCCTGGCTGAAGACGCATCTCGACACCGATGCGCCGCTGCAGACCATCACCGACACGCTGACCCGCATCGGCCTGGAGCTGGAAGGCGTGGAGGATCGCGGCGCCGCGCTCGCGCCGTTCCGCATCGCCCATGTGGTGGAGGCGCTGCCGCACCCGAATGCCGACCGGCTGCGCGCCTGCAAGGTGGATGCGGGCGATGGCAAGCTGATCTCTGTGGTGTGCGGCGCGCCGAATGCGCGCACCGGCATGAAGGCGGTGTTCGCTGCCGCCGGCAGCTATATCCCGGGCACCGGCATCACCCTGAAGGTGGGCGAGATCCGCGGCGTGCAGAGCGCCGGCATGCTGCTCTCGGCCCGGGAGATGGGGCTGGGCGACGACCATTCCGGCATCGTGGACCTGCCCGAGGACGCGCCGGTGGGCGTGCCCTATGCAACATGGGCCGGGCTGGATGATCCGGTGATCGACATCGCCGTCACCCCCAACCGCGGCGACGCGCTGGCGGTACGTGGCGTGGCACGCGATCTGGCGGCGGCGGGCCTGGGCACGCTGAAGCCCTTCGCGCCGGCCCCTGTGCCTGCCGTGTTCCCGAGCCCGCTGCGCTGGGCCATCGAGATGCCGCAGGCCTGTCCGTGGGTGCTCGGCCGCACCATCCGCGGCCTGCGCAACGGGCCGAGCCCGCAATGGCTGCAGGATCGCCTGGTCTCGATCGGGCTGCGGCCGATCAACGCCCTGGTCGATGTCACCAACTTCTTCACCATCGATCTCGGCCGTCCGCTGCACGTCTTCGACGCCGACAAGGTCAGCGGCGGCGTGCTGACCTTCCGTCCCGGAGCGGGGGAGACCTTCCGGGCGCTGAACGGCAAGGACTACACCGTCGGTCCCGAGGACTGCGCCATCGCCGATGCGGCGGGCGTGCAATCCCTGGCTGGCGTGATCGGCGGCGAGGCGACCGGTTGCGACGAAGGCACCACGACCGTCTTCGTGGAGGCCGCCTATTTCGACCCGGTGCGCATCGCCCTGACCGGACGTCGCCATGGCATCAGCTCGGATGCGCGGGCCCGCTTCGAGCGCGGCATCGATCCCGCGCTGATGCCCGACGCCATCGAGGCGGCGACCCGCCTGATCCAGGAACTCTGCGGCGGCGAGGCGAGCGAGGTCGTGGCCGCGGGTGCAATGCCGGAGTGGCAGCGCACCGCCACGCTGCGCTTCCGCCGGCTGGAGGAATTCGGCGGCCTCGCCGTGCCGCCCGACGAGGCGGTGACGGCGCTGGAGCATCTGGGCTTCGCGGTGACTGCGCGCGATGCGGCGCAGGTGACGGTGCAGGTGCCGTCCTGGCGCAACGACGTCGCCGCCCGCACCTCGCTCGATCCCTGGCCCGAGTTGCCGCCCGAGCGTGCGGCCGCCGCGGCGGCGGGGCGCGATGCGGTGGAAGCCGAGTGCGACCTGATTGAGGAAGTGCTGCGGCTGCGTGGCCTGGATGCCGTGCCGCCGGTCAGCTTGCCGGGCGCCGCGCCGGTGCCGGGCCAGACCCTGACCCCGCGCCAGGGCCGTTCGGCGCTGGCGCGGCGGACGCTGGGGGCGCGCGGGCTCGCGGAATGCGTGACCTTCAGCTTCATGGCGCGCGAGCAGGCGGCGCTGTTCGGGCCGGCGCCCGAGCCGTTGCGCCTGGTCAACCCGATCGCGAGCGATCTCGATCAGATGCGCCCGACGCCGGTGGCGACGCTGGTGCTGGCGGCGCAGCGCAATGCCGCGCGTGGCTGGCCGGACCTTGGCCTGTTCGAGGTCGGCCCCGGCTATGAAAGCCCGGCCCCTGAGGGCCAGCGCTGGATCGCCGGCGGGGTGCGCACCGGGGCCACGCCACGCAACTGGATCGCGCCTGCGCGCACGGTGGACGCGATGGACGCCAAGGGCGACGTCTGGGCGGTGCTGCAGGCCCTGGGGGTGCCGATGGAGGCCTTGACGGTCACCGCCGACGCCCCTGGCTTCTACCATCCCGGCCGTTCCGGCGTGGTGCGGCAGGGGCCGAAGACGGTGCTGGCGACCTTCGGCGAACTGCATCCGCGCATGCTGGCGGCCCTGGATCTGGCCGGCCCGGCGGTTGCGTTCGAAGTGTTCCTGGATGCGGTCCAGGATCCGAAGCGCCGCAAGAAGGCCGCCCCGGATATCCCGCCCTTCCACCCGGTTCGCCGCGACTTCGCCTTCCTGGTGGGCACGGATGTGTCGGCCGAGGCGGTGCTGCGCGCCGCCCGCGGGGCCGAGCGGACCTTGATCACGGGCGTCTCCCTGTTCGACGTTTACGAAGGCGAGAAGCTGGAGCAGGGCCGCAAATCCCTGGCGATCGAGGTGGTGTTCCAGCCGCGCGAGCGCACCCTGACCGACGCCGAGATCGAGGCCGCCTGCCAGAAAGTGGTCGCCGCGGTCACCAAGGCGACCGGCGCCGTTCTGCGCGGCTGACAGGAGCGGCGGAAATGCCTATGTCCCTGCCATGACCGACACTCCGCTCGAGCGTATCCGCAACTTTTCGATCATCGCCCATATCGACCATGGGAAGTCCACGCTCGCCGATCGCCTGATCCAGGCGACCGGCGCGCTGTCGGCGCGCGAGATGACCGAGCAGGTGCTCGACAACATGGACATCGAGCGCGAGCGCGGCATCACCATCAAGGCGCAGACCGTCCGCCTGAGCTACCGGGCGAAGGACGGGGAGCTCTATGAGCTCAACCTGATGGACACGCCCGGCCACGTGGACTTCGCCTATGAGGTGAGCCGCAGCCTCGCCGCCTGCGAGGGGTCGCTGCTGGTGGTGGACGCCTCCCAGGGCGTGGAGGCGCAGACGCTCGCCAATGTCTACCAGGCGATCGACGCCAACCACGAGATCGTGCCGATCCTCAACAAGATCGACCTGCCCGCCGCCGAGCCCGACCGGGTGAAGCAGCAGATCGAGGACGTGATCGGGCTCGATGCCTCCGACGCGGTGATGATCAGCGCCAAGACCGGGCTGAACATCGAGGGCGTGTTGGAGGCCCTGGTGACCCGCCTGCCGCCGCCCAAGGGCGACGCCAACGCGCCGCTGAAGGCGCTGCTGGTGGATTCCTGGTACGACCAGTACCTGGGCGTGGTCATCCTGGTGCGGGTGAAGGACGGGCGCCTGCGCAAGGGCCAGCGCGTCCGCATGATGTCCACCGGCGCCGTACACAACCTCGAGCAGGTTGGCGTGTTCACGCCGAAGATGATTCCGGTGGATGATCTCGGGCCCGGCGAGATGGGTTACATCACCGCCGCCATCAAGACGGTGGCCGATTGCAATGTCGGCGACACCATCACCGATGACCGCGCCCCGGCGACCGAGCCGCTGCCCGGTTTCAAGCCGAGCGTGCCGGTGGTGTGGTGCGGGCTGTATCCGGTCGATGCCGACGATTTCGAGAAGCTGCGCGAGAGCCTGGCCAAGCTGCGCCTGAACGACGCCAGCTTCCACTACGAGCCTGAGACCTCGGCGGCGCTGGGTTTCGGCTTCCGTTGCGGCTTCCTCGGCCTGCTGCACCTGGAAATCATCCAGGAACGTCTGTCGCGGGAATTCGACCTCGACCTGATCGCGACGGCGCCGAGTGTCGTGTACCGCGTGCATCGTACCAACGGCGAGATGCACGAACTGCACAATCCGGCGGACATGCCCGATCCGAGCGTCATCGACCATATCGAGGAGCCCTGGATCAAGGCGACCATCATGGTGCCGGACGACTATCTCGGCAGTGTGCTGACGCTGTGCAGCGAGCGGCGCGGTCAGCAGACCGACCTGACCTATGTTGGCAACCGTGCCATGGCGGTGTACCGGCTGCCGCTGAACGAGGTGGTGTTCGACTTCTATGACCGGCTGAAGAGCGTCAGCCGCGGCTATGCCAGCTTCGACTACCACATGGACACCTACGCCGAGAGCGACCTGGTGAAGATCTCGATCCTGGTGAACGCGGATCCGGTCGATGCCTTGTCGTTCATTGCCCACCGGGCGCAGGCGGAGAAGCGCGGTCGGGCGATCTGCGAGAAGCTGAAGGACCTGATCCCGCGCCAGTTGTTCAAGATTGCCATCCAGGCGGCGATCGGCGGACGGGTGATTGCCCGCGAGACCATCGGCGCGCTGAGCAAGGACGTGACCGCGAAGTGCTACGGCGGTGACATCACGCGCAAGCGCAAGCTGCTGGAGAAGCAGAAGGAGGGCAAGAAGCGGATGCGTCAGTTCGGCAAGGTGGAGATCCCGCAGAGCGCCTTCCTCGCGGCGCTGAAGATGGACGCCTGACCGGAGGGGGAGCAGGCGGCTGCACCTGGCGGGGGGTGAACAAAAGGATGAAGATGTGCCGTTGCGGTGTGCGCCGCGTGTCCCTATAAGGCACCCGCCATCGAACGCGGAGAGGTGCCGGAGCGGTCGATCGGGACGGTCTCGAAAACCGTTGTACGTTTACGCGTACCGTGGGTTCGAATCCCACCCTCTCCGCCATCTGGTTGACATCGTTAAATATTTTGGCCTTTGACGCTTCGGGTACCCACAGGTGTCCAAAGCGGTGATACAACTTTGAGGCCATCTTCGCGCCGCGTCGCCATCATCTCCCGCTGAGGTGACGCGGTCACTTCGACCGCGGGAGCTTCCCAAATCACCTCGCGGGCGCGTGACCGCTGGCGTCAGTCGTGTCCAGGCACCGAGGCCAGCACCTGGTCGCACGTCTCCACGAACAGGTCCACCTGCGCCCGCGACAGGCAAAGGGGAGGCCGGATCTTCAAGATGTTCGCGTCCGGTCCGCTGGCACTGATGAGCACGCGGCGTTCGCGCAGGGCATTGACCACGTAGGTGGTCTCGGCGGTAGCGGGGGTTTGCGTGACGCGGTCGCGCACCAGTTCGCAGCCGATCGAAAGCCCGGCGCCGCGGACATCGCCAATCAGCAGGTGCCGTGCGGCAAGGGCACGAAGCCCGTCCTGCAGATAGGCGCCGACGCTCCGGGCATTCTCGGCCAGCCCTTCGTCATGCAGCACCTGCAGCACCGCAAGCCCGGCCGCCGCCGACACTGGATTGCCGCCAAACGTGTTGAAGTAGCGGGACGTGCTGCCGAACCGTTCCAGCAGCTCGGGGCGGATCGCCAGCCCGGCCAGCGGATGGCCGTTGCCCATCGGCTTGCCCATGGTGACGATGTCGGGCTCCACGCCGTGCCGCGCAAAGCCCCACATCTGACCGGTACGCCCGAAGCCCGGCTGCACCTCGTCGGCGATGAACAGCGCGCCGGCCGCACGGGCCGCGGTCACCGCTTCGGCCAGGAAGCCCGCCGGATCCGGGAAGACGCCGTCGGAGGTGAACATCGTGTCGACCAGCAGCGCGCAGGGGCGGATGCCGTGACGGCGCAGATCCTCGAAGGCTTGCCGGACATCCTCGGCGAAGCGGCGCGGCATGTCGGCGCTGCCGCGATAGGCGTCCGGTGCCGCCACCGTGGCAACATGCCGCCCGAGCGGCACACCGGCCCCGAGCGAGGGCGACAAGTCGGCAAGCGACGCCGTGACGCCGTGATAGGCGAGGGCGGTGACGACGATGCCCTCGCCGCCGGTGTGGCTGCGGGCGATGCGCAGCGCCAGGTCGTTCGCCTCCGAGCCGGTGCAGGTGAACATCACGTGGCCAAGTGCGGCGGGCAGGGTGGCCAGCAGCGCCTCGGCATAGTCGAGCACGGTCTCGTGCAGATAGCGCGTATGCGTGTTGAGCTGCGCGGCCTGGGCGGCGATCGCCGCGACGATGCGCGGGTGCGCGTGCCCCATGGAGGCAACGTTGTTGTAGCAATCAAGGTAGCGGTTGCCCGCGGCGTCGAACAACCAGGCGCCTTCCCCCCGGACGGGGTGCACCGGATGCTCGTAGAACAGCCGGTAGGCCGGGCCCAGCAGGCGACGGCGGCGCTCCACCAGCGCCCGTTCCCGGGGCGAGAGGCCGGTGGCGCTGGTCGGATCGAAGGCGTTGATCATCACCGGGGCGGCGGCCGGCGGCAGGTCCTGCATCGTCGTCATTCCTCGTCGGGCAGCAAGGCGGTCAGGGGGAGTCTTGCCAGGGACTCCAGGCCGGCCCGGGCACCGGGCACGTTGCGCAGGATATAGGCCGCGTTCTCCGGCTGGCGCCGGGCGCGCCAACTGGTGATCAGCACGGTCATCGTCATGCGGGTGGCGATCAGCGCCGGCAGCATGGCGGCCTCGGCCGGGGGCACCGGCAGGACCCGGCGATACCCGGCGAGGAAGGCGGCCGGACCGGCGAAGGGGGCGTTGCCCGCGCGCAGCAGGTAAGCCGCGGTCGTCGCGATCTCCTGCAGGCGCGGGGCGCGGACCATGTCGCCGAAATCGATGATCCCCGTCAGGCGCCCGCTGTCCTCCGGGTCCACCAGCACGTTATGCGGATTGAGGTCGTTGTGGATCACCTGGGTCGGCAGACGCGCCAGCAGGGGCGCGGCCTCGGCCTCGAAGCGCGCGAGCGCCGCGGCGGCAAGGTCACGCAGCGCCGGATCGGCGACCTCGTCGAGCAGCGGCCGCAGGCCAGGGGCCTCGCGCAGATCCCACAGCAGGCGGCGCCGGTCCGCCGCGTGGGCGAAGCCTTCCAGCGCCCGGTCGAGACGGGCGGTGAGCATGCCGAGAGCATGCGCCTGCCCGCCGGCGGCATCCGCGCCGGGGGGCATCGGCTGACCGGGGAGAAATGACAGAACGCGCAGCAGGCTGTGCCGGCCGTCGCGCAGGGGATGGCGCACCGAGGTGGCGCCGTCACGGCTGCGCCGCATCCGCGGCACCGGCAAAGTGGGGTCGGCGGCTTCCAGGTGCAGCAGGGCTTCCGTCTGGAAGTTGGTGATCCCGGCGCTTTCCTCGGGATGCGCGAACTTCACCAGCACCGGTGCTTCCCCGGACGGGGTCAGGCGGAAGTTGCGGTCGCGCTCGCCGCCGAGCGGCACCAGTTTCCCGCTCAAACCATAGGCACGCGCCAGCACGTCGTGCACGTCGGCGAGGGGGAGGTCGGGTGGCGGCACGGCCATCAACGGGTCGGAGAGGAGGTCCGTCGGGGCCTCTCCGGGGGCAGGAGCCAGGTGCATCGGACGCATGCGCACCAAAATAGCAGGATTCATGCCATTGCGCGCGCACGACGTCCGGGTGATTCAATTCATGGGTTCGTATGACTGGTTGGCGGCGACCCGAACCGCTCCCGTCGTCCCGGCACCGCGGCGAGCAGGGCGGCGGTGTAGGGATGCGCCGGGGCCGTGAACAGCCGGGCGGTTTCGCCTTCCTCCACCACGCGGCCGTTCTGCATCACCGCGATGCGGTCGCAGATGCTGGCCGCGATCCGCAGGTCATGGGTGATGAACACCATCGACAGGCCGAGCCGCGCCTGCAGGTCGGCGAGCAAGGCAAGGACCTGCGCCTGAATCGAGACGTCCAGCGCCGAGACCGGCTCGTCGGCCACCAGGATCTCGGGCTGCATGGTCAGGGCCCGGGCGATGCAGATGCGCTGGCGTTGGCCGCCGGAGAATTCGTGCGGGTACCGTTCCGCCGCCGCCGGATCGAGCCCTACCAGTTCCAGCAATTCCGTGGCCCGTCGCCGGGCCTCCGTCACCGGCACGCCCTGCAGCACCGGTCCCTGTGCCAGCAATGTGCCGACGCGTCGCCGTGGATTGAGCGAGGCGAAGGGATCCTGGAAGATCATCTGCACCCGTCGCCGCGCCGTCCGCAATTCACTGCCCCGCAACGTGGAGAACGGGCAGTCGCCGATCCGTACCGCACCCGCATCGGCTTCGAGCAGCCGCACCAGGCAACGGGCCAGGGTGGACTTGCCCGAGCCGCTCTCGCCGACGATGCCCAGGGTGCTGCCGCGCGGCAGCGTCAGGGAGACCCCGGCCAGCGCCGCGACTCGCCGTTTTACCCTCCCAAGCAGGCTGCGCTCGGCGAAGGTCTTGGTCAGGCCATCGATCCGCAGGGCGGCATCACGCGACGGCACTGGGCGTGGCGGTGGTACCTGCAAGGTCGGGACCGCGGCGATCAGCGCCCGTGTCGCCGCGTGGCGCGGCTGCTGCAGCACCGAGGCGGCGGGGCCATGCTCCACCAGATGCCCGCCGCTCATCACCGCCACCTGGTCGGCGATGTCGGCGACCACGCCGAAATCATGGGTGATGAACAGCACCGCGGTGCCGCGCCGGCGCTGCAGCGCGCGGATCAGCGCCAGGATCTGGGCCTGGGTGGTGACATCCAGCGCCGTGGTGGGCTCGTCGGCGATCAGCACCGGCGGTTCCAGGGCCATCGCCATGGCGATCATCGCCCGCTGCCGCTGCCCACCGGAGAGCTGGTGCGGATAGGCGTCGATGGCGGTGGCCGGATCGGGCAGGCGCACCTCCCCCAGCAACTGCAGCACCCGCGCGCGGATGGCGGCGGCCGACAAATCGGTGTGGGTGCGCAGGATCTCGCCGATCTGCCGGCCGATCCGCTGCAGCGGGTTGAGCGCGGTCATCGGTTCCTGGAACACCATGCCGACGCGCCGGCCGCGAATCTGCCGCAGCGCCGCCGGCGGCAGTGCCAGCAGGTTCTGTCCGTCACAGCGGATCTCGCCGGCGACGGCGCGAACGCCCTCCGGCAGCAGGCCGATGACGGCGTTGGCGAGCATGGTCTTGCCCGAGCCGGAAGCGCCCACCACGCAGGTGATCTGGCCGGCCGGCAAGGCCAGCGATACGTCCTCCACGGCGAGGCGCCGTTCGGCGCCGGCGGGCAGAGTGATGGACAGGCGCTCGATGGCCAGGGCCGGGTCGGCGGCAGGGATCACGGTCATCGGCGGTGCAGCCGCGGATTGAGTGCGTCGTTCAGCCCCTGGCCGACCAGCGAGACCGCCAGGACCGTCAGCAGGATCGCCACGCCGGGGATCGCCGACACGTACCATTGCACCCGCAGCACAGCCCGGCCGCTGCCGATCAGGTTGCCCCAGGAAGGGACATTGGGGTCGGAAAGCTGCAGGAAGGCCAGGGCGCTCTCCATCAGGATCGCCACCGCCATGATCACGCTGGCATAGACCACGATCGGTGGCAGCGCGTTCGGCAGGATTTCAGTGAAGATCAGCCGGGCATCGCCCATGCCCTGGCCACGGCAGGCCTGTACGAAATCACGCTGACGCAGAGTGAGGAATTCCGCCCGGGTCAGCCGCGCCGCCGGCGGCCAGGACACCACGCCGATCGCCACGGTTTCGGTCGGCAGCGTCGAGCCGTACACCGCCACCAGCACCAGCAGCAGCAGGAAGCCCGGCAGGATCTGGAAGGCCTCGGTGATGCGCATCAGCACGTCGTCGATCCAGCCGCCGTAGTACCCGGCGACCGCGCCGATGACGATGCCGATCAGCAGCGCGAGCAGGGTCGCCACCCCGCCGATCAGCAGCGAGACCCGCGCGCCATGGAAGATCTGGGCTGCGATGTCGCGGCCGCGATTATCGGTGCCGAGCCACAGATGCGGGTTGGTGAAGGGCCATTGCAACGGCCGGCCGGCCAGGTCGAGCGGGTCGCCGGAAAAGCACAGATCGGCGCTGGCCGCCATCGCCAGGACCGCCAGCAGCAGCGCCAGTCCGATGACCGCTGCCGGGCTGCGCAGGAAGTGCCGCATGTCAGTCGCGCCCTGCGATGCGGGGGTCGACCAGCCCGTACAAGAGGTCGGTGAGGAAATTCACCACGATCACCACCAGGGAGGAGACGAAGGCGATGCCAAGCAGCGTGTTCACATCGCGCTGCACCACGGCCTCGAAGGCAAGCCGGCCGAGCCCGGGCAGGGCGAACACGCTTTCCACCACCACCGAACCGCCGAGCATGGTCCCGGCCTGCAGGCCGATCAGCGTGATCATGGGCAGCAGCGCGTTGCGCAGCACGTGGCGGGTCAGTACCGCGGTCTCACTCAGCCCCTTGGCGCGGGCGGTGCGGACGAAATCCAGCGTCAGCACCTCGAGCACCGCGGCGCGCATGATGCGCAGATAGGTGGCCAGGAAGATCAGCGACAGCGTCAGCGTCGGCAGCAGCAGATGCCAGGCGATGTCAAGCACGCGCGCCAGGCCGCCTGCCTGCTGTCCCACATCCTCCAGCCCGCCCGGCGGTAACCAGCCCAGCCGGACCGCGAACACCACGATGCCCATCAGGCCGAACCAGAAGGACGGCGTGGCGTAGAACACCAGGCCCAGCGTCGAGATCAGCGTGTCCGGCCAGCCATTGATGCGTTGCGCCGCCAGGATGCCAAGCGCCATGCCCGCCGCGAAGGCGAAGCACAGCGCCGATCCCATCAGCAGCAGCGTCGCCGGCAGCCGCTCCAGGATCACCGCTGCCACCGGCTTGTCGTAAATCGCGGAGAAGCCGAGATCGAGTTGCACCAGCCGCCACAGGTACTGGCCAAGCCGCGCCGCCACCGACAGGTCGAGCCCGTAGAAATGCCGCAACTGCTCGGCCATGGCCGGGTCGCCGCCGCCCATCTGCGCCAGCAGCGCATCGACCGTGTCCCCCGGTGCGAATTGCAGCAGCAGGAACAGGCCGATGACGATCACGCCCAGCGTCGGCAGGCTCGCGGCCAGCCGACGCAACGCCAGCCCGAGCAGACGCATCGCCGCGTCTCAGGCCGACAGCCAGACGTCGCGGTAATCGCCGGAATCCCAGCGCGGCGAGGTGTGGTGATTGCGCACCCGTCGGCTGGTGGCGGCGAAGAACTGGCGTTCGGTGATCATCCACACCGGGATCTCGGCGTTCACCGCCTCGACCCATTGCGCATAGAGCGCGCGCCGGCGGGCCGGGTCGGTCTCGCTGGCCGCCTCGTCGGTCAGGGCATCCACCCGGTCCGACTGCCAGCCGAACTGGTTGGTCCAGGGCGCGCCCTTCGGGCTGCCGGAGCGGTACCAGACCGTGGTGGAGACGGCCGGGTCGCCGCGGTACTGGTGCCAGCCGGTGGCGAGGTCGAAGTTCCAGTCGCGATAGACCGTGGTCAGCGCGCCGGCGATATCGAACTGCGCGATCTCCACCTTGATGCCGACCGCGGCCAGGGATTGCTGGATGAAGGTGGCGAGCAGCGGCACGTCCTCGCCATTGTTGATCGGCACCAGCCGCAGGGTGAAGCGCACGCCGCCGGCGCCGCGACGGTAGCCGGCCTCGTCCAGCAGGGCTTCGGCCTTGCGGCGGTCGAACGGGTAGGGCGGCTTGCTGCCGGCCGGGTAGAAGGCGGGCGAGGACGAAGGAATGGGGCCGGTGGCCGGCTTGCCCTGGCCGTAGAGGAAGTTCTCGATGAAGAACGGCACGTTGATGGCGTGCGCGATCGCGCGGCGCACCCGCACATCCGCAAGTTCCTTGCGGCGGGTGTTGAATTCCAGCGTGTTGTTGAAGGCGTTCGCCTCCAGGCCGCGGGTGGAGATCTCGAAGCGCGGATCGTCCTTCAGCCGGTCCAGATCGGCCAGCGGCAGCGCGTTGTAGGCGCTGATCTGGATCTGTCCCGCTTCCAGCGCCGCCGCGGCGGCGGATTTGTCGGTGATGACCCGCCAGACGATCCGATCCAGGTACGGCAGGCCGGCGCGCCAGTAGCTCGGGTTGCGCTCGGCGATGATGAACTGGCCGCGCTCGTATTGCACGAAGCGATAGGGGCCGGTGCCGACCGGGGCGGTATTGGCGGGGTTGTCCAGCACGTTGCCGCCCTCGAACAGATGCCGCGGCACCACGTAGCCAAGGTCGCACAGCGCCCGCAGCAACAGGTCGAGCGGCATCGGCCGGGCATAGCGGAAGACCGCGGTGTGTGGATCGGGGGTCTCCACCGCTTCCAGGTACTGCTGCAACTGGGTGCCGTAGTTGAGGTGCTTTTTCCACAGTTCCATGGCGTTGAACTGGACATCGGCCGCGGTGAACGGCTTGCCGTCATGCCAGGTCACGCCTTCGCGCAGGCGGAAGGTGATGCTGCGCCCATCCGGTGTGGCGCTCCAGCCGGTGGCCAGGACCGGCACCGGGCGGCCAGTGGCGTCGAGGTCGACCAGGGCCTCGATGATCTTGCTGGTGACCACATAGACGCCGGTGGAGGCCCGCAGCGCCGGGTTGAGGATGCGCTGTTCGGAGCCGAAATGCACGTTCAGCACGCCGCCGCGCACCGGTTGTTCGGCGCTGGCCTGGCGGATGGCGAACGGGCCGGCCGCCATGGCCGCCCCGGCGAGCATGGCACGACGGCTCAACAGAAAGGATGTGGTCATGGCAATGCATCTCCCCCGACGGGCGGTGTGGTGCGGCCCCATGCCGCCTCGGCCGTGCCACCGCAGCAACGAACGACACCGGCGCGAGCGGTATCGCCTGCAGGTCATCGCCGCTGGACGGGAAATCGTCCAGGCAGTTTGCACGCATGGCTGAAGTGGTAGCCAAAATATTGACATTGCCTTCGGGCTATTCACATTTTCACCCCATCCTCCGCTCCATTCCCGGAGCCTGTTCGTGGAATCCATCCATGTCCCCTCTGCTGCCCCGGATCGACCATGTCGTCATCAACGTGCGTGACGGCCTCGATGCCGCTGCGGCGCAGTACCGCCGGCTCGGCTTCGCGCTGACGCCGCGAGGCCATCACAGCCTTGGGTCCAGCAACCATCTGGCGATCTTCGGCGACGATTACCTGGAACTGCTGGGCCAGGAGCCGGATCGCACGCCGCGCCGCACCGAGCTGTGGCAGGCCCCGGCCGGCCTGAACGGGCTGGTGTTCAAGCCGCCCGCCGGCGGCGATCTCGCCGCGGTGCTGGCGGAGCGTGGCGTGCCGGCTGATCCGCCGCGCAGCTTCGTGCGGCCGGTGGCGCTGGCGGAGGGGACGCGCGAGGCACGATTCCGCACCACCACCTTGCCCGGCGCGGTTGCCACCGGCCGCGTCTTCTTTTGCGAGCATTTCACGCCCGAGCTGGTCTGGCGCGAGGAATGGCGGGGTCATCCGAACGGAGTGACCGGGCTGGCGGCCTTCGTGATCGCAACCGACCTTCCCGCCCGCGACGCCGCCCCTTTCGCACAGTTGTTCGGCGCCGACGCCCTGGCCCCGGTTGCCGGTGGCCTCGCCCTGGCGGCCGGCAACGCCGCGCTGCTGCTGTTGACGCCAGCCGAGATCGCGCGCCGCTACGGCGATGCGGTGCCATCCCTGCCCACTGGCGAGACGCGGATGGTGGCGCTGGAACTGCGGGTCGGGTCGCTGGCGGTGGCCAGGGCTGCCCTGGCCGAGGGCGGCATCGCCGATGTGCGCGAGCAACCGGACCGGGTGGTGGTGCCGGCTGCGGTCGCGGCCGGGGTTACGCTGGCTTTCATCGGCTGATCCCCGGACATGGCAGTCTCGACAAGGCGAGGAGACAATCAGGACATGCTCGAAGCGGGGCAGGACATGCAGGCGGCTCCGGCCCTGGCCGGCGGAGTGCCGGCGTGAGCACGGGCGCGGTGGTCGCGGCAGACCGGCTGGAGCAACTGGTTGCCGCCATCTTCCGTGGCACCGGCAGTGCGCCGGAGGAAGCGGAGGAGGTGGCACGTCACCTGGTGGAGGCGGATCTGACCGGCCATGCCAGCCATGGCGTGACCCAGGTCGAGATCTATGTGCGCAGCCAGCGCCTGGGGCACCTGCAGCCGAACCGCCATGCCGAGATCGTCCGCGACGACCCGCCTTTTCTCGTCGTCGATGGCGGCATCGGCTTCGGGCAGGTGATCGCGCGCGAGGCGATCGACCTGGCGAGCGAGCGGGCGAAGGCGGCCGGCGTGTCGATCCTGGCGCTGCGGTATGCGCATCATATCGGCCGGCTCGGCGCCTATGGCGAGCGCTGCGCGGCGGCGGGACTGATCGCCATCCTGTTCGCCAATGTCGTCAGCATCCCGCGGGTTGCCCCGTTCGGCGGCGCCCGGTCGCGGCTGGGCACCAACCCGATCTGCATTGCCTTTCCCGCCACGCCAAGGAATCCGCCGGTGCTGGTTGATTTCGCTACCAGCGCCATTGCCGGCAACAAATGCCGCATCGCCATGGCCAAGGGCGAGGAGGTAGCCGAGGGATTGCTGCAGGATGCGGACGGCAATCCGACCCGCGACCCAGGCGTCATCTTCAGCGAGCCGGCCGGATCGTTGCGCCCCTTCGGTGGCCACAAAGGGTACGGCCTGGCGCTGGCATGCGAAATCCTGGCCGGGGCCATCGCCTCGGGGGTGCCGACACTGCCCCAGAACCTGCGCGCCGGACGCTTCCTCAACAATGCCCTGGCCTTCGTCTTCGATCCGACCCGGATCGCCGGTACGCAGTGGCAGGACCTGACGGATTCCGTGCTGGAGAATCTCCGGGACACACCGCCCTCGCCTGGCAGCGACGGCGTCCTCATTCCCGGCGAGCCCGAGGCGCAACGGCGTCGTGTGCTGCAGCGCGAGGGCGTCCCGGTCGATCCCGTGACCATGGCCGCCCTGCACCGGATCGGCGGCGAGCTGGGGCTTGACGTGACGGCGCAGTTGTTCGGCTGACGGCCAGGGCGCCCCGGGGCGCAGCGCAGGGAAATTCAGACTCTTTTCGTAACGTCCTGTGACGGACTACGATGGCCTGCGCGCGGCACTGATGGCCAAATGGAGCGATGGTCAGGTAAAAGGGACGATCAATAGGCTGAAGATTCCAGAGTGCCAGATATTGGGCTGCGTGAGGCTCGACCTGCGTGCCGGACACTTCGTCCGATGTACGGAGAAGATCACATGACGAGTGTTACCACGACAACATTCGATCGCGACGGCCTGACGATTGCCAAGGTGATCGGACTGAGTGCGGGCATTCTCGGTCTGGTCGCGGTTTTGCTGCTGCCGCTGCCGGCCGGGCTGCCATCGGCCGGCCTCAGCATGATGGCCATCATGTTGTTCGCG
>NZ_OW485601.1:0-110000 GCF_937425535.1 Rhodovastum atsumiense | reverse complement strand
GTTGATCCGTGGATATCCGAATGGGGAAACCCACCCTTAGGGGTATCCTGAACTGAATCCATAGGTTCAGGAGGCAAACCCGGGGAACTGAAACATCTCAGTACCCGGAGGAAAAGACATCAACAGAGATTCCGCTAGTAGTGGCGAGCGAACGCGGAACAGGCCAGTGGCCTGGCGATTGTAAGCAGAAGGGTCTGGAAAGGCCGGCCAGAGCGGGTGATAGCCCCGTATGCGTTTAGATCGTTGGGTCCTTGAGTAAGGCGGGACACGTGAAATCCTGTCTGAACATGGGGGGACCACCCTCCAAGCCTAAATACTCCCTGGTGACCGATAGCGAACAAGTACCGTGAGGGAAAGGTGAAAAGCACCCCGATGAGGGGAGTGAAATAGACCTGAAACCGAATGCCTACAAGCAGTCGGAGCCGCATCTGCGGTGACGGCGTACCTTTTGTATAATGGGTCAGCGAGTTTCTGTTCGCGGCAAGCTTAAGCCGATAGGCGTAGGCGCAGCGAAAGCGAGTCTGAACAGGGCGTTCAGTCGCGGGCAGAAGACCCGAAACCGAGTGATCTAGCCATGGCCAGGCTGAAGGTGGGGTAACACCCACTGGAGGGCCGAACCCACGCCTGTTGAAAAAGTCGGGGATGAGCTGTGGCTAGGGGTGAAAGGCCAATCAAACTCGGAAATAGCTGGTTCTCCGCGAAATCTATTGAGGTAGATCGTCGTGTGATCACCCTCGGGGGTAGAGCACTGGATGGGCTAGGGGGTCCCAAAGACTTACCAAACCTAACCAAACTCCGAATACCGAGGAGTGCAGCGCGGCAGACAGACGGTGGGTGCTAAGGTCCATCGTCGAGAGGGAAACAGCCCAGACCGCCAGCTAAGGCCCCCAAATCGTGGCTAAGTGGGAAAGGATGTGGGAATTCCAAAACAACCAGGAGGTTGGCTTAGAAGCAGCCATCCTTTAAAGAAAGCGTAATAGCTCACTGGTCTAATAGAAATCCTGCGCCGAAAATGTAACGGGGCTCAAGCCACGTGCCGAAGCTGCGGGTGCAGAGCAATCTGCGCGGTAGCGGAGCGTTCCGTAGGCCTGCGAAGGGAGTGGGGTGACCCCTCCTGGAGGTATCGGAAGTGCGAATGCTGACATGAGTAGCGACAAACAGTGTGAGAAACACTGTCGCCGAAAGTCCAAGGGTTCCTGCGCAAGGTTAATCCGCGCAGGGTGAGCCGGCCCCTAAGGCGAGGGCGAGAGCCGTAGTCGATGGGAACCAGGTTAAAATTCCTGGGCCTGCTGGAAGTGACGGATGTGAAACGTGGTGGGGGCTTATCGGATTGTCCCTGCGGCCGGAACATCCCGGGAAACAGCTCCAGCGTATAGACCGTACCCGAAACCGACACAGGTGGACTGGTAGAGTATACCAAGGCGCTTGAGAGAACGATGTCGAAGGAACTAGGCAAATTGCCCGCGTAACTTCGGGATAAGCGGGACCCGGCTGTGGGCAACCATGGTCGGGTGGCACAGACCAGGGGGTAGCGACTGTTTAGTAAAAACACAGGGCTCTGCGAAGTCGAGAGACGACGTATAGGGTCTGACGCCTGCCCGGTGCCGGAAGGTTAAGAGGAGGTGTGCGAGCACTGAATTGAAGCCCCGGTAAACGGCGGCCGTAACTATAACGGTCCTAAGGTAGCGAAATTCCTTGTCGGGTAAGTTCCGACCTGCACGAATGGCGTAACGACTTCCCCACTGTCTCCGGCATCGGCTCAGCGAAATTGAATTCCCCGTGAAGATGCGGGGTACCCGCGGTCAGACGGAAAGACCCTATGAACCTTTACTGCAGCTTTGCAGTGGCATTAGGAGAGCACTGTGTAGGATAGGTGGGAGGCTTTGAAACCGGGGCGCCAGCTTCGGCGGAGCCAACCTTGAAATACCACCCTGGGCGCTTCTGATGTCTAACCGCGATCGGTCAGCCCGATCCGGGACCCTGCATGGCAGGCAGTTTGACTGGGGCGGTCGCCTCCCAAATGGTAACGGAGGCGCGCGATGGTGGGCTCAGGCCGGTCGGACATCGGCTGCTGAGTGCAATGGCATAAGCCCGCCTGACTGCGAGAGCGACAGCTCGAGCAGAGACGAAAGTCGGCCATAGTGATCCGGTGGTCCCGCGTGGAAGGGCCATCGCTCAACGGATAAAAGGTACTCTAGGGATAACAGGCTGATCTCCCCCAAGAGTCCACATCGACGGGGAGGTTTGGCACCTCGATGTCGGCTCATCACATCCTGGGGCTGGAGCAGGTCCCAAGGGTTCGGCTGTTCGCCGATTAAAGTGGTACGTGAGCTGGGTTTAGAACGTCGTGAGACAGTTCGGTCCCTATCTGCCGTGGGTGAAGGAGACTTGCGAGGAGCTGTCCCTAGTACGAGAGGACCGGGATGGACGCACCTCTGGTGAACCGGTTGTCGCGCCAGCGGCACCGCCGGGTAGCTATGTGCGGACAAGATAACCGCTGAAAGCATCTAAGCGGGAAACTTCCCTCAAAACCAGGTCTCCCCGAGGGCCGTGCAAGACCAGCACGTCGATAGGCCGGATGTATACGCGCGGCAACGCGCTCAGCTAACCGGTCCTAATCGCCCAACAGGCTCGATCATCTCCCCCATCACGCACAGCAGTCATCCACACCAACCGCCACTCAGGCCTCACCACGCACACACACCGACGCAAACACCAGAACCTGCCCCCACACCCTGACACACACAATCAGGGTGGGTTTGACGACCTGGTGGCTCTGGCGGGGTCCCCCCACCCGATCCCATCCCGAACTCGGCCGTGAAATACCCCAGCGCCCATGGTACTGCGTCCTAAGACGCGGGAGAGTAGGTCGCCGCCAGGTCTTCAAACCCACCCTGACCCCACCACACCAACAATACCCATACACCCCTCAGTCGACAGCTTCACCGCGGGGTGGAGCAGCCCGGTAGCTCGTCAGGCTCATAACCTGAAGGTCATAGGTTCAAATCCTATCCCCGCAACCACCACTCCAACCGCCGCCAACGCACACGCGTCGGCGGCGGTTCGCGTTTGCGCCCATCCCTGTCAGTATTGCCAGATGAAATGGCTCACGTTCGGATCGATGGGTTGTTTCACGACGATGTCGTGGCACTTGATGCAGCGACCGGCTGGCGGATG
This sequence comes from Rhodovastum atsumiense, assembly GCF_937425535.1. NCBI lineage: Bacteria > Pseudomonadati > Pseudomonadota > Alphaproteobacteria > Acetobacterales > Acetobacteraceae > Rhodovastum > Rhodovastum atsumiense. Next base: position 106,823 of record NZ_OW485601.1, on the reverse strand, counting down.
AGGCATCCGGGCATCGGGCCAGATCGGCGGGCCCAGTTTGTGCAGCCGTGACAGTTCTTCAATGATCGCACCGACCGGTGTCTTGTATTGCGATCCCGGACCTGGCCCTCCGACATAAAGATGACAGTTGGTGCAGGGGCCAACATAGGGATGCGGCATTCCGGATCCTGCCTGGACCGGTGGGATGCGACGAATCCTCATCAGCTTGTAATCGGCGTCCTGATGGAACAGGCGCAGGACCGGGTCGAACAGCGCGGGGTCGACCGGGTGGGGCAGGGTACCGAGGTATCCACCGCTGATGACCCGCAATGACTCGTCCCGGGGCGGGCTGAAGATCGCTCGGCCGAACGTGAAGAAAAACAGCCCCACCATCACGATCATCAGCCCGGTAACGAGCGAAACCGTCAGCCAGCCTTGGTGTCGTTGCCAGTGCTGCTGGACTGCCTTGCCGAAAGCCGAGCCCGTCAGCCGAAGCCAGCCAACTCCTTCCCTTGGGATCACCGAGGCTGTCCAAGCCGATTGGACCACAAGGCAATCCCTTCATCCGAACGCAGTTGGCAGGGACGCCCGTTCACGCTGACGCTGCGCGCGTAGATCGGAACATCGGGGCCGACCGCATCGAAGCGGAACGCCAGGCCCGAGATGCGGTCATTGGGCGCCACGGTGCAGCCAAGGTGCAGCAGGAACCAGGTCGGCGCCAGCGACACCAGGGACGTGTCGCGCCGGGCCTCGTCGACGATCTGCACATGGACCTGTCCCCAGCCGATATCGCTCCCCAGCGTGTTGACCTCGACCACGCGCCCGGAAAAGCGCTCCGTGCGGGCCGTGGAGAACGGCACCAGGCCCTGCATGGCCACCGTCTGCATCTGCGCGCCGGCGGCCGCCTCGGCGGGCAACTGGGGCGCATTGAGGCCAGGCGTGCCGACCCCGGCTCCGGCCCCGACCGCCTCGGCGATCAGCCGGCCGGAGGGATCGAAGTCCGGGTCGTCGTCCAGCACGTCGTCGCTGACGATCACCGCCGCCAGCAGCACGGCGATGCCCAGGGCGGCCCCGACCAGGAGAACCAGTTTCTCGGCCTTCATGGCACGCTCCCCGGCAGGGCCTTCGCGATCCTGGTCGTCCGGCGTACCGGTGCAGGCGTCACGCCGACGCGCACCTCCCGCACATGCTCGACAGTCGCGAAAACCTTGTCGCGAATGGCCGAACAAATGAAATCCGACTCGAAGACCCTGCACTCGGCATCGAGGTAGACATTGATTTCAAGATGGATGTCCTGGCCGATGTTGCGACCCCGGATGAAGCGGATGCCCTGCACATGCGGTGTCGCCGCGGTCAGGCGATGAACCGTCCGCAGCGTCTGGGGGTCCAGCGAGGAGTCCATCAGCCCCCTGACGGCCGAGACGTTCAGGTCGAGCCCGATCTTGGCGACCATCAGGGCGACGAAGATCGCGGCGACGGCATCTGCAATAGGGAAGCCAAGGATCGCGACGACAATGCCGATCAGCACGCCGACCGAGGAGATGGCATCGGAACGATTGTCCCAGGCCACCGCGATCAGGGCCGGGCTGTTGTTCTTGCGGCCGGCACAGGCCTCGTAACGATACATGATCTCGTTGGTCACGATCGATACCAGCGCGCCCACCACTGCCAGCAGTGACGGCGCCTCCTGCGTGCCGCTGACGATCTTGCCGAAGGATTCGTAGATCCATGCCACCGAGCCGACGAACAGGATCAGGCCCACCACGGCCGATGAAATGAACTGGATGTTGCCAAGGCCGTACGGATAGTTCTCCCCGGGCTGCCGCTTCGAGACCCAGACGCTGGCCAGGGTCACCCAATCGGCGACCACGTCGGCCGCGGAATGCATCGCGTCGGCGACCAGCGCGGCACTGCCGCTGACCAGGCCCAGCACGCCCTTGAACACCATCAATGTGGCGTTCGCGGACATGCCCCACCAGACCACGCGATCCCCACAGGCCCTGCACTGGTTGCTTGTCATCGCTTGAGGAAATCCAACAGGCTTTGTCCCAGGACACGGTAATGGCCGCTGACCTTCATGCCGGGGATCGTCCCTTGCCGGATCAGCCGAACCAGGGATCTTCGCTCCAGGCGCAGCAGCCGGGCGGCTTCATCCACGGAATAGATCCGGTTCGGACGGATCTCGCGATAGAACTGGTCGTAAAGTTCGAAGACCGCCAGCGCGAGGGATGCGACCGCGCCGCCGCGCAACACCGCTGTCCAGATCATGGGTGCAACCGCTCCGCTGCGTAAAACGACTGTCCAGATCATTTGCGATCCCCCATGGTGCGTACCAGCGGGACCAGTTGCTGGAACAGCTCGGGTGTGATCTCCGTTGCGGTCATCGCGGATGCTGTCGCTTGGTTGTACTCGATCCGCCGGAAATTGCCCGCCATGGCCAGGTAGCGCCAGGGAAACGACGTCACTGCCGTGTTGTACTGGCGGAGCGCGCTATTGAATTCGATCCGGCGTTCGGTGATCCGGTCCTCCATCTCCACCAGCGCGGTCATGAGCTGCTTGTAGGTTTCCGAAGACTGGATGTTGGGATATTGCTCGGCCATCGCCAGCAGGCGGCCCATCATCCCTTCGAGCCCCTTGTCCCCGGAAAGGGTTTTCAGGATGTCCGGCCAGTTGGCATGACCCGGATCATCGGGCTTGTCAGAGCCGGGGGAAGGGGCTGTCGGCACGGCGGTCGATTTGCTGCCTTCGCGGATGAGCGCTTCGACGATGGCTTCGGGCAACTGGCCGTTCCTGGCGAGTTCCGTGCGCATCTCGGCGGTGTGCGAGAAAACCGCATGCTCCAGCGCCGCATGATTGAGCGTGAGCTTGACCAGATTGGCGAGCAGGTTGCTGCGCCGCTGCAGGGCCGCATCGAGATTGGCCGAGCGGGAGAGCGTTTCCTCCCGCAGGGTGATGAAGGAATTGATCATGTAATACACGACGCTCACCGCGACGGAGACGGTGATCAGCGAGATGACCAGCAGCGTCCGCACCCAACGGACCGGGCGCTGCGGCCGCTTGGCGGGGGGGCGATAGAGTTCGGACAGCAGCCGCTCGGAACGCTGGAGGCGATGCAACTGGATCCCGAACGTGTCGTCGTTCGATGGGTCCGGGGGAGGTTTTGCCATGGTTCAGGTTCCAGATGCGTCGGGCATGCCGGGACGGCGGCCTCTCAATCGGTCCTGGTGTCATCAAGCCGGTCGGCCTGACTGAAATAGCTCATGGCCTTTTCCCGTTCTCCGAGCTGCTCATGGGCATAGGCGAGGCGGCGCATCACCTTCACCGCATAGGGCCGCAACTGCAGGGCGCGCTCGAAGCCGGGGATTGCCTCGGCGTACCGGCCGAGCTTGTCCAGGGTCGATCCCAGGCGAAACTGCACGCTGAAATTGTCGGGGAAAACTTCCGCAGCCAACGCCAGCAGCGGCAAAGCGCGCTCGTGCTCCTCGATCTGCGCATAGGCAATGCCGAGGATCTTGGCGATGGCGGGATCGCTGCCTGCCCGTGTCCGGGCCTCTTCCAGCAACGCCATTCCCGCCTCCTTGCTGCCGAGGCGCAGCAGGCACAGGCCGCGGTACAACATGATGGTCGCATCTTCGGGCTGGATCCCGGCCACGACGTCCAGCAGCGGCAAGGCACGGGCGAACCTGCCTTCCCTGGCGTGCTCGATGCCCCGTTGGCGGTAATAGGCAAAGCGGGTGTCGTCATCGATGGAGAAGGCCGACTGGAATCCGGCGATCAGGTGGTTGGTCCACCGGCTCACCAGCGTCGAGGAGTAGTCCCAATAAAGACCGACGGCATCGGGAAATGGTATCTTTGGGCTCATGGGCTCCCTCGTCTGGGCGGGCGTCGTCACCGGGTGATCACGTGGCAGGCCTCGCAGGGGCCGCGATCCTCGTGGGGGCGATTGCTGCCGGCAGCGAGACGCGAGGAGATCGGCGGCGGCGGCAAGGTGATCAGGTCGGGGTCGGGGCGCAGTTCGAAGCCGGTGCCGATGTTGTGGCACTGGGTGCAGGGGCCGCGGCTGGCATGGGGCCTGGGATCCCCGGCCTTGATCATCGGGGCCCCTTCCGCCTGGGCGAATCCCAGCTCCCGGTCGCCGACGATCATCAGCGTCTGCCGGACCATCGTGAAGCGGTTGCTCGCCGGCTCTGTCGACCGGGTCTTGCGGAGGAACGTCACTGTCGTCTGCTTCAGGTTGGCAATGGCACGGGTCGCGTCCTGGAAGCCGGCGAGCGTGGTGACCGGCTGGCCGGCGACGGCGATGATGACATCGCCCCCGAGCAGGCCGGCCCGTGCCGCCGTGAGCGTCACTTCACCCACCAGGATTCCCTCCAGTCCCTGGGGGTAACGCAGCTTCCGGCGCAGCTCGGCGGTCAGCTCGCGCCCATCCAGTCCCTGCCAGTGCACTTCGAACAGTTGCACCGTGGCGGGAAGGTAGTTGGGCGCGACCTGGGACGATGGCGTGACGTCCGGATCAAGCGGCAGGGCCACCGGAACGGGAACTGCCGCCGCCATGACCGGGGGCGTGGCGTTGACCGCGGCAACCGGCACGGCGCGCCGCAGCCCCTCGAGGCCCAGACCGCCGCCCAGCAGATCGGAGGCGGTTCCCTGTGCCGATGGGTCCGTCGCACGCCGGAACCAGCCGAAGCCCTGGGTCCCGACGCCGATCACCACCAGCGTAGCCACCGCGAGCATTGTCACACTGATCAGTTTCTCCTGTTTCACGCTGCAGACTTTCCAAGGGACGTGCTTGCCAGGCGTCCTGGCACCACCGGGGCGTCAGGCCTGGTCGGGCCGACCCGGCATGGTTCTGGCGGTGCCGCAGGCTTTCGCGCAGCCGCAACCGCGGGCGCAGCCATTGGCGCGCGAGGTCAGGAAGATCAACCGCAACCGGCGCAGGATCAGGCCCAGGCATCCCAGGCCGATCACCGTCAGCCCGGCCACGTCCCACCAGGATTGCGACATCATGGCAAAATCCATCCTCCGATGGTGCTGGCGGCGAAGGCCAGCGTCCAGGCGATCACCAGCGAGGCCGCCAGCGAGAGGCCGGCCCAGCGCCAGCTTCCCGATTCCCGGCGGATCACCGCGAGCGTGGTCAGGCACGGCGTATAGAGCAGCACGAAGACCATGAAGGCGAGCGCCGTGGCCGGCGACATGCTGTGGCTGATGGCCTGGCGCAGCCCGTCCGATCCCTTTTCCTGGGCGTTCAGCACGGCGAAGGTGCTGACCACGGTTTCCTTGGCGACCAGGCCGGTGAGGATGGCCACGGTATCGGTCTGGCCGAATCCCAGAGGTGCGAGCACCGGGGAGATCGCCGCGGCGATCCGGCCGAGATAGGTCGTGGCGAAGCGCGCCTGGCCGGAGACGGATTCCGGCACGGTCGGATATTGCTGCAGGAACCAGATCGCCACCGCCCCGATCACGATCACGCCCCCGACCTTGCGCAGGAAATCGAGCGCGCTGTCCCAGACCTGGTAGCCCAGCACCGCCAGGGCCGGGCGTCGGTACGGGGGCAGTTCCATGGTGAAGCTCTCCGCTTCGCCTGCCACGATCAGGCGATCGAACATCACCGCGGCCCCCAGCGAGACCAGCATGCTCAGGCCATAGAGCGCGAACACCACGCTTCCCGCCCAGCGATCGAAGAAGCTGCCGGCGAACAGCACGAATACCGGCAGCCGGGCCGAGCAACTGACATAGGGGGCGGCCAGGATGGCGATCAGGCGGGAGCGTGGCGTCTCGATGGTGCGCGTCGCCATGACCGCGGTGGCGTTGCAGCCGAATCCCATGATCAGGGGGATCATGGCCTTACCGTGCAGGCCGAAGGCCCGCATGGCCCGGTCGAGCAGGAAGGCGATCCGGGCCAGGTAGCCGGTCTCGCTCAGCACCGCCATGAAGAAGAACAGGATGACGATGTTGGGCAGGAACACGATGGTTCCGCCGATTCCGGCGAGGATGCCGTTGCAGATCAGGTCGTGCAGCCGGCCGGGCGGCAGGACGTCTTCCACCAGGCCGGTCGTCCCCTGCACCGCATCGCTGATCCAGCCGCTCGGGATCGCGCCCAGGGTGAAGGTCGCCTGGAACATCATCCACATCAGCATGGCGAGGATCGGCAGGCTCCACCACCGGTGCAGCAGCAGGCGGTCGAGATACTGGGCCAGGTGGGCGAAGGGTGGCGGTGTTGCGGTGGTGCGCTCGACCTGTTGCAGCGTCTCGTCGATCCAGCGGAAGCGGGCATGGGCGATCATCGCGGCGCATTCCTCGCCCTGCTCCCGCTCCATGGCGGCACAGAGATCGCGCACCAGGGCGATCAGCGCGGGATGGTCGCCTTCGCGCTCCAGCAGGGCGCTGTCGCCTTCCAGCAGCTTGACCGCCAGCCAGCGGCTTTCCTGCCGCCCCAGTGAGGTGGGATGGAGCTCGGCCACCGTGGCGGCGATGCGGTCGATGGCGGCTTCGAGGGCAGGGGGATAATGGACCGGCGTGGCCGGTGCCGACGGCGGCTGTCCGGCCACCGCCATGACGGCGTCGAGCACTTCCGGCGTGCCGGCGCCGATGACGGCGATGGTTTCCACCACCGGTCCGCCCAGCGCTGCTGCCAGGGCGGCGGTGTCGATGATGATGCCGCGGCCGCGCGCCTCGTCGCACATGTTCAGCGCGAACACGCAGGGCCGTCCCATTTCCAGCAGTTGCAGGCTCAGGAACAGGCTGCGCCGCAGATTGGCGGCATCGAGCACGTTGACCACCACATCCGGCCGGTCACGCTCGATGGCCTCGCAGGCGGCGCGCTCTTCCGGCAGGCGGCCATTGAGGGTGTAAAGCCCCGGCAGATCGACCACGCGCAGCGTCAGGCCGCAGTGCCGCAGCCTGCTCGCAAGCGGCGTCACCGTCACCCGCGGGTAATTGGCCACCATCCCGCGCGCGCGGGTCAGGTGGTTGAACAACGCGGTCTTGCCGCTGTTGGGATTGCCGGTGAGGGAAACAGTGATGGATGCAGCCCCGCCGTCCATGGACTCCTCATGACCGCATGCAGGAAACGCGCTGGCGGTACCCGATCGTCGTGGCGGTCAGGGCCTGTGCAGGCGGGGCGTGTGCGGGCGGGGCACCGGCTGCCACGCGGCCGACAACAGCACGTTCCGGGCGTCTTCGTTGCGCAGCGACAGGCGATAGCCCCGCAACCTGTAGGCGCAGGGATTGCCCATCGGCGCGACCCAGTCGAGCACGATCTCGGCGCCGCGGATCATTCCAAGCGCGGTCAACCGGCGCTTCAATGTTTCATTTTCCCTGGTGATGCCGAGTACGACGCCGTGTTGACCCGGCTCGAGGTCGGCCAGGGTCAAAGGCAGCGGCAACAATGTTGGTAATTCCCGGGCATCACGATTGAACCATGACATCGTGGAAGGTCCTTACGGGGCGGCGGGACGGAAGAGAGCGAGGCGGAAAGATCCGGCATTCCGCCTGGCCTCGATCGAGGTCTGCCTGCAAGGAATTTTCATTCGCAACAACCTCCCGACCACCCCGGTGAGCCCGGCGCGAAAGCGTCACAACTTCGCAGCCAGATCGTAAATCAGGGGAAACTTCCAGGTTTTTCCCAACAGAACCGAAATCACGCCGGCGACCGACAGGATCAGGATCAGGTTGGCGGAAAAGTGGAAGAACCAGCCGCCGAATCCGGGCAACGACAAAGCCATCAGGGCAAGCACGCCCCACGCCCAGATTACCAGGCCCTGGCGTGCGTGGAACTGAACGAAGGGAGAGCGGTTTCCGAACAGGAGCGGGATGAAGCAGAGAATGCCCAGATAGCTCATGATCGCCAGAAGTATGGGCCGGGTCGCTGCCGTTGGTTCGGCATCCTCCTCACCCGGGATCATGGTTCAGCTCCGGGACAGCGTGGGTTCGTCATCGGAGAAGGCATCGTTCAGCTCTTCGCCTTCCTCGCCCGGTTCCGCATGCTGTTCGCGCTGCTTGTAGTATTGGACGCAGCCATAGACGATGGCGGCTCCCCCGGCCAGGACCAGCAGCGGGCCCATGGCCCCGAGGCCGATCCCCAATCCGAGGCTCAGTCCCTTTCCGGTCCAGATCGTGCCGCCGGTGGCCAGGGCCTTGGCGCCGGTCAGCGCCGATCCTCCCGGTGCCGCGGCATGGCCGACCAGCCCGGTGCCCTTGCCGGCGACAATGGTGGCGCCTTTGCCGGCGGCCCCCCCCAATGTCTTGGTGCCAGCTATTTTTGCACCCGCGATATTAGCGCCGCCGGTTCCTTTTGCGGCCGCCATCTGGCGGGCAACCTCATTTTCCACTTCGCCGACCGGAGGTACGGCTGCTGCAGCCGCCGTTTGAGGGGTGGCCATCGTTATTGTTCTCCTCGGCTTCAGTCTGGGGGGTGTTGCCCAAAACTGGTGATTTCACGATCTGCATGCGTTCGCAGCCGTGTCGGATCATGAGCCGGTAGGTTCAGCGGAAATTAAGGAAGAACAATTTCATTGGAAAGTCAATATCTATCAGAAGTTATCCCAGTTAATTGTTAATATCGCGTGAGGGTCAATTATGTGCTTTGTTCAATTCGAGCGTTGGTCGGGTTCTAATTTATGCAGTTAATATAATATAACGTGATCAAAACCTAATGTGGCAAATTTTCTACAAACTTTTGATGCATGCGCATTCGTTCTATGAGTGACGAATCACCGATAAAGGTGTGTAGCCTTAGCTGGACATTCGCCATTTCAAGCGGCGTAGCAGGCCAAGTCTATCAAGGTGTTGAGTGTGGCTGCAGGAATTTTTGTCGGATCGAACATCTGCCGGGACCCTCGTAAATTGCCATGAGTCCATAGCTGCCGCCGCACGGCGGCAAGGGCGTCGCTGAAGGTTGGCAGTGATTTCCGGTACCAGCTCGCGAGCCGAACCGCAGGTGGGCGCGTGGCGTACAGGTTATTGGCCCACAGCGTGACCAGCGAAAACAAGCTGAGCAGGAACGGCGTGGTACGGGCGATCGCCAGGTCGGACCACTGCCGTTGGGTTTCGACGCCGAGGTGACGACGGACCTCGGAAAAAGTGACCTCGACCGACCAGCGGCGAACAAACCAACGGAGGATGTCGAGCGGATCAGCCTGGAGGTCGGTGCAGAGGAACGCTTGCGGCTCGAGTTTGCCCTTCGGGTCGCGCACCAGGACGTAGCGGATCGGAACGCGGTGGCCGGGCTTGTGCCATAGGGCGGTGCCGGAGACGATCTCGAGGGTTCTTTCGCCACGACCATACCATCCGGTCACCTGCAGAGGACACCAGCGTGTTCTCGGGTTGGCGAGGCGTTGCTTCAATGTGGGTTGGCGCTTGCCGACGAGGCGCGGGCGCCCGCGCTGGCCGGGCCTTCGCCGCGGTGGTGGGTGGTAAAGTCCGGCGTCGAGCCGCAGGCGGGTGATCATGGTGACCCAAGGGCGCACGTCGTTGAGCAGCTCGATGGCAGCGAAGCTGGCGTCGCCGACGCCGATGACGCGCCGGTCCGGGAGCCAGAGGGCCGCCTGGATCAGACCCTGCCGCGCCCAATCGGTGAGCTTTTTGTACTGGCGCTCTCCCGGCCTGTGCGTCTGCCAATACCGCAGCGAGGGGGCCAAGATGGTCAGGAATGGCAGCGCCCAGACGCGCCCGGCCCACGGGATCTCAGGCAGCACCATGAACGAAAGCCAGCGCAGGCCGCTCGCCTTGACGAAATGGCCGCGTGAGGAGCGTACCGGATCGCGGTAAATGCCACGTGCCTTGATTTTGATCCCCCATCGCCGCTCGATCGTGTCGTCGGGGCCGATCACGACCGGCTCGCCCTTCGGGACGAAGGTGTCGACGAGGAGGCGGAGCAGGCAGCCAGACAACCAGCGGTCGGACCATGTGTTGCGGCTCAGCACGCGGTGGTAGTTGCTGAAGCGTCGGACCTGGCCCAGTCCCATGACGCGCAGCACGGACGCGATCGTCCGCCGACCCGGGACGAGGATCGCGCCCGCCACCAGGACCAGCACGCGCTGCCAGGTCGGCGCGGTGAACGCCGCCTCGAATGGCTGCATCCAGGTTCCCAGCCTGCCTGCTGCGAACCCCCCGGCGTCAGTTGCCGACATCTGGTTCTCCCCGTACGACGCGCTGGCAAGCTTCGGCACAGACGGGCTGGCGGGGAATCCCGGCGTCTCTCAAAATCGGGTCACCGGCGTTGCGCCGTCCTGTCGCGCCGGTCGCGTTGCGTGAGCTTGTCGCCTCGGGAGGCAGGAATGACACGCCGGGAAATCCTCCATCGGTATCGCCGCCTGCGCGCGATCACTACCGACCATCACAGGGCCGCGCTGCGGTTCCTGGCCGCGGACACGATGCTCGACCAGGCGCGGCGCCTGGGAATGCGGGCCGGGCCATCGCTGGTTGTCGACGACGTCAAGGAGCTCTCGGTGCTCTACGAGTTTGCTCTTTACACTGCCAGGGCAGGTCGTTCGCGCGCCATCGACCGCTACGCGCGTGCCACCCCGCTGCCGGTCGGTTCCGATGAGGCACTCACGCTCGAGGCATTGCGTCTGGCCCGCTTCTCGCTTTGGCGTGTCGAGCGCCGCCACGACGTCACCGGCCTCATGGTGAGCGATCTTCGGAATGGATCCGCGCTGTGGCTGATCGACGAAGGCATGCAGGCGAGCGTTGCAAACGGCTGGGTATTCGCCGCCCGGATCTTGCAGCCAGACTGCTTCGCCATGACCAATGGCTTGATCGTGCCGGTGCAGCAGCAGACTATCGACAAGCTGGTCACCGGCGGGCAGGTCTCATGCCGGTCGGATCAGGCAGGCGCAGCCGACGAAAGCCGCTTCGCCGCCGAGGTCTACCGTGACGCTCTCGACAACCGGCTTCTGGATCGCGTCGCCTTCAAGTGACCCCATCCGTCAGCCGCAGCGAGCATCCCGAAAATGGCGAAAGTCGAGCTTAGTTCCGCGCTGGTGTGAGTGGTTCAATGTAATGCGTGTTCAGATTTGATATATGTGACATCTTGTTGGCGGGATCTCTATTTGATGCTTTCGGTAGAATTTTAATCGGACGAAATAATCATTCTTCATCAGCGTTATTATCTTGGTGCGATTATCGCCTAGCATATGCATGATAATGAGGAGAAATAGAAATATATTTTGGCAATACAGCTCTGTTGAGTGCGGCGCCGTAATAAAGCCCTTGCTATCTCATTGGTTTCGCGGTGATGAAATTTTGCGAAGCGCCCCGCAACTGTTATATTAAATGTGGCGTAGTATATTTTTGATTATTTGGTGACTATCTTGATTTTGTTGAAGACGTTTTGATAAAATCTGGACGGTGATAGAATAGAAATACGTTTTGCCAGAATATCCGATCTGGTAATGCGGCTGGCAACGAGATCTGCATTGAGTGTGATGTCCGGGGTGGAACGCCGGCAGGGGCTTTCGTCGCCGGGTTCGCACCGGGCAAGGGTGCGTCGGAAGGCGTTGCAGCAATGATCGAAATGGCGGGACCGCTGGCCTCGGCCGGTAGGATGACGCATGGCACAGCCAAGGCGGCAATGACCAAGGGGGCGATTGCCAAGGGTGTCGTGGCCGGGGCCCCATGGCTCGGGGGCAAGGGACTCTGCCTTGGTCTGGGGATCGGCCTGGGTGTCTGGGGGCCGCTGGCACTGGTCGGGCTGGGGGCAGCTGCGGCCTACACACTCTGCAAAAGCCGTCATGCTGCAAAATCGTTGGAAAATCATAATGAATATGTCCCCGAGGGCGCCGGGTGAGTCAAAGGGCGTGCCGGCGCCTGGGCATATTCCCTCATGAGGAGGAGCAGACATGGATTCCGCTTCGATCGGGACGTCAGGCGGCTTGCGGTCCCGGCTTCTGGCAGCCCTGAGCTATCTTGGAATCCTGTGCTTCGTGCCCTTGCTGTTCAGCCGTGACGACGAATTCGTCCAGTTTCATGCCCGGCAGGGCCTGGTGCTGTGGATGTGGGGCGTGCTGGCGATCTTCGCGCTCAGCCTGCCGGGAATCGGGCGCTGGTTCTTCAGTTTTTCGAGCATGGTGATCATGCTGCTCTCGGCGATCGGGCTGATCTCGGTGCTGCTGGAAAAGGCCTGGCGGCTGCCGTTCATCTATGGTCTCGCGGCGCGGCTGTGATCCACGCATGACGCGATGGCCGGATCCCGCACGGCAGGCTCCGGCATGGTGATCGCCCCGCATCGCTGGAACGCGCTTTATCTGCTGGCGGCCATCACCATGCTGTTCATGACCCTGGCCACGGCCATGCAGCCGCTGTACTTGCGCAACGTCCTCGGCATTTCCTTCAGCAGCGCCGGCGTGATCAATGCGAATGTCCAGGTCGTCACCGAAGTCCTGACCCTGGTGGTGATCGGTTATCTCGGCGTCCTGTCCGATCGCTTTGGCCGGGTGCCGATCGTGGTGGTGGGCTTCCTGGTCGGGGCCGTGGGGGGCGTGCTGGCGCCGTTCAGTCGCGAACTGGGGGCACTGATCGGTATCGGCGGTCTCGTGCTCTACTACTTCGCCCGGATCGTGATGGCGATCGGCAGCAGTGCGGTCTGGCCCCAACTGGCAACCCTGGCCGGTGACTTCACCACATACCAGAACCGGCCGCAGCAGATGGCCAATGCCGCCTTCATGATGGCATTCGGCAGCACGCTGGTGTTCGCGGTGCTGATGCAGCTTCCCGGCCATGCCGGGATCGTCCCCGTCATGCTGCTGAACGGCGCGATCGGGGCGATCGGGGCGATGCTGGCCAGCCGGTTCCTGGCCGACGTGGCGCCCCGGCGCCACGGGCAAGCGCTGCCATGGCGCAGCATCCGGCTCCTGTTGCAGCAGGAGCCGCGATTGCGGATCGCCTTCGCCGCCGCGCTGTTCTCGCGCAGCGATATCATATTGATCGGCCTTTTTTTCATGTTGTGGACGATCTATTTCGCCGATCTGGTGGGGCTGGACCAGGCCGCCGCCGCGGCCCATGCCGGCAGGATGATCGGGCTGGTGGGGCTGGTGGTGATGGTGACCACATTGCTGTGGGGGCAGTTGATCCAGCGCCTCGGCCGGGTCAATGCCATCATCGTTGCCCTGGCCGTCTCCGGCGCTGGTTTCGTGGCGATGGGCTTCGTGGTCACGCCGTTCGGCTGGTACGTCTTCGTGCCGATGGTGGTGATGGCGCTGGGCCAGGCCGGGGCGTTGCTGGCGCCGGATATCCTGGCTTTCGATCTGGCCCCCGACGACCTGCGCGGCGCCGTGATGGGGCTGCTCAATGTGATGGGCGGAATCGGCCTGGTGATCATCCTGCAGGTCGGCGGCATCCTCTTCGATGCGGTCGGGCCTTATGCGCCCTTCGTGTTCGCGGGATGCGGCAATCTGCTGGTGGTGGCCTATGCGCTGTTCCTCTCATACCGCCATCGCGGTGCCGCCATCGTGGAGGGTCCCGCCCGTGCCGGTGGCGACGAGGGGATGGAGGAATTCGGCCCGGACGTCGATGCGCGCGGCCGTTTCCTGAACGGTGGTCGGGCCTAGGTGTCAAGGGAGGGACAGGAATGCCAAGTATCATGATTGGATTGCTCGCGATTGCCCTCGGGCTGGCGGGACTGAGTGCCTGGTGGTGGTCGGTGGTCGAACTGATCCGTGGCGTGCTGCCGCTGCTCCTGGTGGCATTCGGCGTCCTGGCGCTGGCGGCGGGCCTGTCGGCGGCGCGCCACGAATCGCTCTGATCCTGCCGGGCGCGCGGCGGCCGGCGTGGAGGGTTGCCCCGGTGAGCTGCCCCCGTGAGGGCGGGCACCAGGCCCAATGAGGAGCTGTCAGGCAGACGCAGATGGCACCCGACGAGACCGATATCGACATCGAGGACAACGAGCAGACTCCGAAGGACTGTGCCCGTGGATTAAGGAAATACCTGTTCCTCATGGCGTTCGTGGTGGTTTGCACGCTCGTCGGAATGGCCTGGTACCAGCTTCGGACCCCCGGGCCTCCGGGCTTTGCCGCCGGGCGGGGCGGACCTGTTGCGCGGCCCGCCGCGGGCGCGGGCGCGGGCGCGGGACCGGCACCGCTGGCCGGGCCGCCGGCACCATTGGCGGAGCCCGGCCAGGGGCGCCGCGCCGAGGTGATGGCAAGGCCGGTGGCTTTCGCCGGGACGCCTGGGGATTTCGCGACGATCGCGGCGCAGTTGCGCGGCAGCATCGTCGCGATCGGGCGGGCGCAGCCGGATATCATGGCCGGGCGGGTCGCCGGCGTGCCGGTGGATCCGGCGCCTGCCGCGAAGGACGCCGTGCCGGCTTCGCCCCCCGACGGTGCGTTGCAGTTCGCCACGCCGACCGTGGGCGCGATGCTCGACAGCATCGGCACCGGCATGGTGGTGCGCAACGACGGCTACATCCTGACCAACTACCATGTCGTGCGCGGCGGCAACGCCATGGTCGTGACCGTGTTCGACGAGACCGGGGCCGTGCGCTATCCGGCCGAGGTGATCAAGCTCGATGCCTCGGTGGATCTGGCGCTGGTCAAGGTGCAGCCCCAGGCGCCGCTGGTGCCGGTCGTGCTCGGCGACAGCGACCAGGTCAGGATCGCCGAGGAGGTGATCGCCATCGGCAGCCCCTTCGGCCTGGACATGACGGTCAGCCGCGGCATCGTCTCCGCCAGGCGCAAATCGCTGGTGATCGAGGGGACCACGCATCGGGACCTGCTGCAGACCGATGCCGCGATCAACCAGGGCAATTCCGGCGGGCCGCTGGTCAACCGCGCCGGCGAGGTGATCGGGGTCAACACCGCCATCTACACGCCCACCGGTGCCTTTTCCGGGGTTGGCTTTGCCATTCCCAGCAACCAGGCCCGTCGGTTTCTGCTCGATGAGCTGGACCGGCTGCCTGAGGCCGCGGCCACGGCGGTCGGGGTGCCTGCCGCCTTGCCCGGGCCGGCGCCCCGGCCTGGCGTCGGCATGGCCGGGCCGCCGATCCTGGCCGGGGTGACGCCGCTGCACCGCGATGGGCGCGAGACCATGGACTGCGCCATCTGCCACCAGATCATTCCCCGTCCCGGGGCGGCGGCCCAGGGCAGGCCGGTGGCGGGGGGCGGCGTCAGCTTTGCCCGGCCTCCGGCCAGCGCGGCCCTGAACGTGGCCATGCCGTCCCTGCCCGCCGCGGGCGAGCCGGCCGGGGCGGGGGGCGGGGGGATACGTGTCCTGGGGGCCGCCATCCTGCCGGTCACCGCGGCGATGGCGCCGCAGCTGGCGCAACCCGAAGGCAAGGGGGTGGCGGTGACGGAGGTGACGCCGGGGACGGAAGCGGCCGATGCCGGTTTGCAGGCCGGGATGGTGATCGAGAAGGTCAATGGCCGGCGCATCCGCGCCCCGCGGGATCTGTGGGCCATGGTGCAGCGCTGCCGGGCCGGCGAGGGGCTGCGTCTGTCCGTGGTGCAGGGGGGCACGCGTCAGGAGCTGCGCCTGCCGGTGATGTCCCGGCCGGGGGCGCCCCTGTCGATGCCGGTTGCCGGAACCGGCCCTGCGGTTGCCGCTCCGGCGCCGAAGGTGCCGACGGAGTTCAGTTGGAAGGGCCTGGAAATCGAAACCTTTGCCCCGTTCCTGCCGCCCGGGGCGCCGGCAGGGTCCCGGTTGCAGGGGGCCGTGATCGCTGAAGTGGTGGCCGGCTCCCCGGCCCAGCGGATTGGCCTGCAGGCGGGCGACATCGTGCTTGAAATCGGGGGGTGGCCGACTGCGTCCGCGGCCCAGGCCAACCAGGCCATCCAGGCGCAGACCGGAAAGGTCGAGATACCGATGCGCATGGCGCGCAACAATCGGGAGTTTTTCGTTGTAATGCCATAATATACGACTGCGTGATGCAGCTATCGTATTATCTTGGTAGTTGGATTGTCTTCAGCAAAGACTATAATCCGGCACGAGGATAACGATGGCAAAACGGAAAAGGGCCAGGATGTTGCCTCCCGATCTCGCTTCGGGTGCCTCTGAACGGAGAGCCGAGGTGGAACCGGAGCCCGGGTTGACCGATGGCGAGCCGGAGGCCGGGGCTGAGTCGATGTCCCGGGAGGAAGACCAGGATTCCGGCCCCGTGGAGCCTGTCGCGTCACAGGAGGCGGTTGCCGCCGCCACGGAAGCTGGTCCGGCGGCCGGATTGCAGGCGCAGAGCTGGGCCGATGTGCTGGCCGCCACGTCGGCGTCCACGGACGAGGGGGGCGGCAACACCGGCAACAAGGACGATCCGGCCGGGGCTGCCTCCGGGCCGCCGCAACAGGCCGCGGTGCGCCGGCGCGAGACCGTGCAATCGCCGTTGTCCGACGCGGAACTGGCCCTTTTATGCGCGCTGCCCCCTCTTCGTGCGGCAGTGAGTGCGGGGCCGCCTCCGACAGAGCCAGCCCCCCTTCCTGCCACGGCGACCGATCATGCGGCGGCATCTCCGGCCGTCGAGGCGGAGGCGATGCCGCCCGAGCCGGCGGAGGGGCCCGCGTCATCCCCGGAAGACGGCAATGCCGTGGCGGCGTCAGGGCCAGGGGAAGCGGCCGTGACGGAGGGCGCGGTGTCACCGGAGCCCACCATGCCCGTCCCGTTGCCTGAGGCCGAGGCAAGAGCGGCGCCTGAACCGGAAGAGGTGACGCCGGATGTCGAACCGGTGCCCGAAGCCGTGGCGGTGGCGGCGGAGGAAGCTGTAACGCTCGTGGAAGACGGGACGGCGACGGCGGCATCTGTCCCGGAAGAGGTAACGGCGGAGGTCTCCACGGCCGGGTCGGCGCCTGAAGCCGAGGCGACGGCGGCGTCCGCATCGGAGGAAGTGGCGGAAGAGGTTCAACCACCGC
The DNA here is from genome assembly GCF_937425535.1 of Rhodovastum atsumiense. NCBI lineage: Bacteria > Pseudomonadati > Pseudomonadota > Alphaproteobacteria > Acetobacterales > Acetobacteraceae > Rhodovastum > Rhodovastum atsumiense. The sequence continues at coordinate 90,015 of NZ_OW485601.1, read as the reverse complement.
CGGAGGTCCCCACGGCCGGGCCGGTGGCGGAAGCCGTGGCGGTGGCAGCGGAGGAAGCTGTACCGCTCGTGGAAGACGGGACGGCGACGGCGGCATCTGTTCCGGAAGAGGTAACGGCGGAGGTCTCCACGGCCGGGGCGGCGCCTGAAGCCGAGGCGACGGCGGCGTCCGCATCGGAGGAAGTGGCGGAAGAGGTTCAACCACCGCCGGAGGTCCCCACGGCCGGGTCGGCGCCTGAAGCCGAGGCGACGGCGGCGTCCGCATCGGAGGACGTGGCGGAAGAGGTTCATCCATCACCGGAGGTCCCCACGGCCGGGCCGGTGGCGAAAGCCGTGGCGATGGCAGCGGAGGTGGCTGTACGCCCCGTGGAAGATGGGACGGCGGCCCGGCCAGCGGCGCCGGCTTCCCGCGCACGGTCGCGGAGCAATGGGGTGAAGCCGACCCGCAAGGGGCCCCCGGCGTCCCGGGTGCGGTCGTCGTATCCGTCGGGTGGGACGCGCAAGTCCCTCCCTGTGCGTCGGATCCCTGTCGAGGGCATGCTCCGGGGCATGGCGATGACAGTCGATCACGGCCTGCACAACGCCTTGGCCCTGATCCGGGGCATCGGCATCAGCATCGCCGAAGGCGCCAGGGCGGTCCTGTCCGGGGCAGGGGCCCCGAAAGCGCCGGGGAAGAAGCCGGGCCGCGAGGGCTGGCGCGGGGAGATGCGTGGCAAGCCCGGGAAGTCCTCTCACCATCCAAGGGAGCGCCCGGCATCGCCGCAGCCGCCTGGGAGGCCGACATGAGCCGCTCCCCCCGGCGGCGCGTGACGGGCCGTCCGGCCCACCACGATCCAGCATGCGACAGAAGGAACAGACGCCAAGCTTCGGCCTGACTGCGTCCGGTGACGTTTCGGAGATGTCGTCCGCATCTTCGTCGCGGCCTGCCTCCGGACCGCTGCGTCAGCCCCCCGCATTCCGTCCGGCGCTGATGTTCGCCCGCACCGCGCCTTGCCGTCCCGGGCCCCGCCCGGGAGAAGCCGGCGGTCCGCCCCGACCGCCATTCCTGCAGTCCTGCCTTGCCCCTCGCCGCAAGGCGCGTCGGGTGCCTGCGCCGGTGCTCTCGTTCGGATGAGCCGATTCCGACCGCCCCGCGCATCCGACAGGAACCTTAGGAGGATGTCGCCATGAGTGATGAACAGACCGACATTGCCACCCGGGATGCGGCTGGCGAGTCAGGCAAGGCCACGGGAGATGAGGCAAGCCGGCTGATCCTCGGCATCGACCTTGGCACCTCGCGCACGTCGGTTGTTTCCAGTCGCGGTGAACGCAAAATATTCCACTCCGTGGTTGGCTATCCGCGGGATGTGATCGGCGTTCGCCTGCTGGGCGCGCCCTTCGCCGTTGGCGACGATGTGCTCGAGAAGCAATCGTTTCTGGAATTGCGCTATCCCCTGAAGGATGGCGTGATCAACGAGGCCAATCCACAGGATCTCGTGGCGGCCCGGCAGATCCTCAAATTTGCCGTGGACGCCACCGCCCCCCAGCCGGGCCAGGAGATCCGCGCCGTGATCGGCGTGCCCGCCCGCGCGAGCCTGGGCAACCGGTCGGCGGTCCTGCAGATCGCCAAGGAACTCGTCAATGCGGCAGTGGTGATTTCCCAACCATTCCTGGTGGCCTATCATTATGGCAAACTGGTCAATGCAATGGTCATCGACATCGGAGGCGGGACGGTGGACATTTGCGTGCTCAAGGGCATGATTCCATCGCCGGACGACCAGGCCACCATCAACAAGGCCGGCAACTACATCGATACCCTGTTGGCCGAGGCGATCATCCAGCGCTATCCGGATGTGCGGGTCAGCCAGACCACGGCGCGCACGATCAAGGAGGCCCATGCCTTCGTGGGCGAGACGCCGCGCGATCCGATCCGGGTGGAACTGCGCGCCAATGGCCTGCCGGTCCAGTGCGACATCACCGAGGAAATACGCCAGGCCTGCGAGGCCATCGTTCCCGATGTCGTCGAGGCGGCGGATGTCCTGATCAGGCGCTTTCCCCCTGACGATCTGCCGAAGCTTCTGCAGAACATCCTCCTCGCCGGGGGCGGGTCGCGCATCACCGGGCTTGCCGGAATGATCGCTCACCGTCTGCGCGCCTATGGCGATGTCAAGGTGACCGTCGCGCGTGACGCCGATTTCGACGGTGCGGCGGGGGCGCTGATGATGGGACAGGAACTGCCGCTGCAGTTCTGGGACAAGCTCGGCGATGTCGTCGGCAAAGACTGACGCCGTGCCGCGGCATCGCCATGAAGGTGGCGGGAACGCGTGGCGGGTTGCGGCCACGCCGGCGCCGATGCCGTGCGCGGGTGGATCGGATCGGCCCCCCCGTCCCGCGGCGGGCCGGAAGGCGGCATGCCGATGCGGGTAATCTGGATCCTCGTCGGCTTCCTGATTTTCCTTTTCATCTCGCAAAATCTGAACTTTGTGGAAATATCGCTGCTGCTGGGGCGGCCGGTGGCTGTTCCGCTGGCCCTGGTGATCCTTGCCGCCTTCAGCCTGGGCTTCCTGGCCGGGCTTGGCATCCTGGCCAGAAGGCGCCGTCGCAGGCAGGCGGCGTTCGAGGATGGCGACGTGGATTTTGGCCCATGACGGCGGACCGATGCGATGAGATACCGGAATTGCCTGACGTGCTCGAAATACATTGGCTGGTTTGGTCTGGCGGGCAACTTCGCCCTGTTCCTGATGAACCTGCTCGTCGGCCTGGTGGCAGGGTCGCAGGCGCTGGTGGTCGGGGCGATGTACGCGCTCAAGGACATGGCGACCTCGGTCTTCGTCGTGGTCGGCGTCACGCTTGGCCGCAAGCCGCTCGACCGTGAACATCCTTATGGACACGGCAAGATCGAATTCATCATGTCGCTGGTGTTCGGCCTGGTGCTGCTGTTCCTGGCCGTGTACCTGCTGTATCATGCGGTCAACACCCTGCTCGTGGTGGAACACCACGTGGCGCCCCGGTTGATCGCGGTCTGGGCGGCGTTCGTCTCGGTCCTCGCCTATGTCTACGGATTCTACTACGCGAGCTGCGTCGCCATCGAAAGCAACAGCCCGGTGGTGCGCATCATGGCCCGCCACCACCATTCCGACGCCATCACCGCGGGCGTTGCCGGGCTGGGCATCGTTGCCGCCCATCTCTTCGGCCTTCCCTGGATCGATACCGTGGTGGCTTTCTTCGAGGCGCTCGACCTGAGCCTGCTGGGCTTCAAGGTCTTCTGGGATTCTTCCAAGGGATTGCTCGATCGGGGCCTCGATCCCGGGATGCGCGCGGTGATCCACGGCGTGGTCGGCGCCACCGAGGGGGTGCGTGAGGTGAAATCGCTCAGGACACGGCTGGTGGGGCACCAGATCTGGTCGGAGATCGTGATCGGGGTCGATGCCGACATGACGGTGGAGCAGGCGCACGGCATCTGCGAACAGGTGAAGCGACGGGTGGCCGAGCGGGTGCGCCATATCGGGTCGCTGACCGTCGACGCCGAAATCTGCGAGGCCGAGATCGGGAAGAATCGCGAGCTCCATTCGCAATGGCGGTCCGGCCTTGCCCGGTTGCCATCCGTCGCCGGCGAGGGATGAGGATGCAGCACGAATCGGTCGCGGAGGGCGAAAACCCGATTGTGTTCTGCCAGCGGCCCTGGCGCATTCTCGGTGCCGCGATTGTCGCGCTGATGGCGGTGACGGTGCTGTGCGGCGTGCTGGTGCTGGGCAACTACCAGGACGACGATCGCTTCGGTGACGAACACCATCTCTCGGTCACCGACTTCATGATGCGCAACGTGGCGCTGACCGGGTCGATGTCGCTGATCGACGCGATCGCGCCGGCGGTGGTCGGGATCGAGGGCGGCCGGGTCAATGGCGGTGCCGTCGCTTCCGGGGCGATCATCGGGGCCAGCGGCTATGTGCTGACCACGCTCCACGCCGTCGAGGCGCTGCGCGAGATCAATGTCCAGGTGCGCACGGCCTCGGGGCTGCACAGCATGCCGGCGCAGATCGTCAAGCGCGCGCCCACCCACGACCTGGTGCTGCTGAAGATCAGGTCGCCCGACAGTTTCCTGTATCTGTCCCTGGCCAACACCACGACCGGGCTGGGCGGCCAGCCGGTCTTCGTCTTCGGCCAGGGCGAGCAGGGCACGCCGGTGTACCGGATCGGCACGATGTCGGCCCTGCCGACCGAGCTTTCGATCGACGGCGTGACCATCGCCCATCTGCGTCCGACCGATGCCGTCACGTCCTGGGAACAGGGGGGTGGCCCGGTCATCAACCGGGATGGAGCGCTGCTGGGGATCGCGCTGGCGGTCCAGGAGGCCGGCGGCGCGGTCCGCGGCTATGTCGTGCCGGCCGACGTGATCGACGCGCATTTCCAGGATGTCGTCAGGTTCAGGATGGCCGGGGCGGCGGGCATGGTTCCGGCCGCCTCCGCCACGCCTGGGCCGGCCGTTGCGGTCGCGACGGCCGGGGCGGGCCAGGGACCGGGCGTGCCGGATCCGGCGGGACGCCCGGCCCTGGGCGGGGCAGCGGCCTGGTGGCTGCGCGCGGCCAATCAGGTCGCGGCCGAGCGGGCACGGGCCGGGGGCGGGAAGGAAGGCGGCCCCATCGCCGCGGGCAACATCGCCGCGGGCAACGGGCCGCCGGGAAGCGGTGCCCTGGCGGTGGCGCCGGGCCTGCTGCCCTCGCCCGATCGCGCCCATGCCCTGGGCACGCGGATCGCCGGGTTCGCGCTCCGGGACCTGCTCGGGCTGATGCTGCTGGCGATCGTCAAGGGGGTGATCGGCGGGATGATGACCATGGGCGGCGGCGTGTTCCTGGTCGCCGGCATGATGATGTTCTTCGGCTACGGCCTGTTCCTGATCCGGCCGGTGGCCTACCTCACCAACATCTTCGTCTACGGCGCCTCGACCCTGAAGCATGACCGCAATGGCCTGATCATGTGGGACAAGGTCCGGTCATTGGCGCCCTGGGCGATGCTGGGGGTGGTGGCGGGCTACTTCATCGGCAATGCCATCGGCGATCGCCTGGTCGAGGTCCTGCTGGGGATGTTCGCGACCCTGATTGCAATCAAGGGCGCGCATGAGGCATGGTCCAACTCCCCCGACGAGCTGCTGCTGTCCCGGCAGGGGGCGGCCCAGGCGGCGGCGCCACGCCCGGGTGCCGAGGAGGATGACGAGCCGCGCGAGCGGACATCCGGCCTGTCCGGCCTGGGCGCGGGAGAGCTGGCGCCCTCGGCCCTGCTGGGGCTGCCCATGGGGGTGATCAGTGGCATCCTCGGCATCACCGGCGGCGTGGTGGAGGTGCCGCTGCAGCATTACATCAGCAAGGTGCCGCTGAAGAACGCCATCGCCAACAGCGCGGCGCTGGTGTTGTGCGCCTCGCTGACCGGCACCATCCTCGGCTTCTCCCACGGTGTCAGCACCGGCCTGATCGACTGGGCGGCACCGCTGACCCTGGCGCTGGTGCTGATCCCGGCCTCGTTCATCGGCGGCATCGTCGGCGCGCATCTGACCCGGCTGGCGCCGCGCCGGCCGTTGAAGGCGATCTTCTCCGCACTGATGCTGGCGGTGGCGGTGCGGATGTTCATCGGCGGCCACTGATCCGGACAGGACATGGCGTATCCCTCCCTTCCGGCGACGATGCCTGCCGATCCGCAGGCGCTGCCGACCTCGCGGCAGTGGAACGCGCTCTATCTGGTCGGCGCGGTCGCGATGATGTTCATCACCCTGGCGACGGCCATGCAGCCGTTGTTCCTGCGCCGGGTGCTCGGCGTTTCCCTCGACAGTGCCGGCATGGTCAATGCCAGCCTCGCCGTGGCCGCCGAAGTGCTGACGCTGCTGGTGGTGGCGGGGGCGGCGGCCCTGTCCGACCGCTGCGGCCGCGTGCCGGTGCTGGTGGGCGGCTTCCTGGTCGGCGCCGCGGGTGCGCTGCTGGCGCCGTTCAGTGCCACGCTCGGGGCGGCGCTGGGGCTCGGGGGTGTCGCCTGCTATTTCGTCGCGCGCATGGTGATGGCGCTGGGCGGCTGCGCGATCTGGCCGCAACTGGTCATTCTCGCCGGGGATTTCACCGATCGGGAGGGCCGGGCGCGGGGCATGTCCAATGCGACCTCGATGATGGCCTTTGGCAGCACCCTGGTGTTCGCCGTGGTGATGCAGATGCCGCGCCATGCCGGAATCACCCTGGTGATGCTGTTCAACGCCGCGCTGGCCCTGGCCGGTGCATGGCTGGCCGCCGGCCTGCTGGGCGGCATCGCGGCCGGGCCGGACGGGCGCGCCGCGCCACCGCGGCGGGGGGGCTGGCACCTGATTCCCTGGCAGGCGCTCGGGGATCTGGTGCGGCACCGGCCGCGCCTGCGGGTGGCGCTGGTCGCGGCCCTGCTGGCACGCGGCAACGTCGCCATGGTCGGCTTGTTCACCATGTTGTGGACCATCTATTTCGCCGAACTGGCCGGCAGGAGCCAGGAACAGGCGGCCGCCCATGCCGGCCTGGTGCTCGGCCTGCTCGGTCTGCTGCTGATGCTGACCAGCCTGGGCTGGGGGCGGGTGGTCGATCGCCTGGGGCGGCTGAATGCCATCGGCATCGGGATGGCGGTCTCGGCGGTCGGCTTCGTGTCGATGGGGCTGGTGGTCAATCCCTTCGGCTGGCTGGTGCTGCTGCCGATGTCCCTGATCGCCCTGGGGCAGGCCGGCGCGCTGCTGGCGCCGGATGTGATCGCCTTCGACGAGGCGCCGCAGGACATGCGCGGGGCGGTGATGGGGGCGCTCAATGCCGTGGGGGGGCTCGGCATGGTCGTCCTGCTGGAAGCGGGCGGCGTGCTGTTCGACCGGATCGGCCCGTTCGCGCCCTTCGTCATGATGGGCGCCTGCAATCTCCTGGTCATGGCGTATGTCCACCAGGTCGCCCGCGGTGAGCAGGCCGGCGGAGGCTGTGTGCTGGAGGACTGATGCCGCCGCGCGGTATCGGCACGCGGCAGGGGCAGCTTCCGGGACTATCTTTCTCTGGCGCTGCGCCAGATTCTTAAATAATTACCAAACATCATAAACAGATTACCGAGTCGGTAGCAAATTTTCGTCGGTTTTTTGCGTCAAGGTACATGTTGTGCGCCAGGAGGAACGGAATCATTGGGGTCAAGGGCGCTCCAGAACCGTGGTTATTGCTCAAAAAATAGCCAAATCTCATTATCAGAGGTGAGGTGACTTCTTGTCTTTTGTCAGCATCAGATGATAGTTTGCCGGCGGGAAAACGAGAATCGACCCCGGACCGGTATGGTTGAAGTGGTGACATATGGCATATTCACAGGAAATTAGCCGCGATCGTCGCGGCGTCTTTTTGTTTTTGATTGATCAATCGAAATCGATGGGCCAGACGTTCAGCCATGACGACAACGATGGCGCGCTCAGCCGGGCCACCGTGGTCGCCGATGCCCTGAACGCCACGCTGGAGGAACTGGTCAACCGCTGCATGCGCGACGAGGGTGTGCGGGATTATTTCGATATCGGTTTGATCGGCTATGGCCGGACCACGCGCCCTGATTTCTGCTGGCAGGGCCGCCTGGCCGGCAAGCGGCTGGTGCCGATCTCCGAAGTGGCCGAGAGCGCCCAGGCGGTGGAAAAGGAAGTCTCGGTCGATGTGCGCGGGCAACTGGTGAACGAGCGCATCACGGTTTCCCGATGGGTCGAGCCGATCGTCGGCGAAAGCACCCCGATGAATGCCGCGTTTCGCCTGGCGACGGTGACGCTGGAGGAATGGATCTACGAACATCCCACCTCCTTCCCGCCGGTGGTGATCAACATCACCGACGGCATGGCCAACGACGTCAACACCGAGGAGGAATTGCTGGCGACCACGCGCCGGCTGACCGCCCTGAAAACCAGCGACGGCCAGGCTCTGTTGATCAACTGCCACATCTCCGGCGGCGGCGATGCGCCGGTGGTGTTCCCTTGGAACCCCATGCAGTTGCCCCGGGCCCCCTATGCCAAGTTGCTGTTCGAGATGTCGAGCGAGCTGTCGGATCGTCACCGGGCGATCATCTGCGAGATCTTCGGCCGTGATTTCGAGAAGACGCCGACGATGCGCGGCATGGCCTTCAATGCCGATGCGGTGGCGCTGATCAAGCTGCTGGACATCGGCACGCGCCAGGCCTTCACCTTCGTGGCGCCGGAACGGGGGCGGGCGGCACGCCCCTATTGATGCGCCGCGTGGGCAGGACAGGGCTTTGCCCCGGACCGATCAAGGGCGGCCCCGTCGTTCGCTTCGCCACCCGGGCCGGATTGCGCTTCGCCGCATGGTGAAGGGGTCCCGGATGCCGGCGTGCCCCCGTCGGCCTGCCGCGGCAAGGCAATCGCATGTTGTTCCGGGGGGGGCGCGAGCGCGGCCTCGGCTGCGGGCGCGGCGTGATCCGGTGCGGCCGGATGATGCCCGGGGGCTGATCGCCGGCACCGGACCCGATGCCTTCATGTCACCCTCGGTCACGGGGGGAATGGCCGTGACAAAGGAACCGGTGTCGCCGGAACCGGACAACGGACCTGTCGTGACCGGTGGGACTGCTCAGGCCGGTGCGCCGGTGACGCCAGCCCCCGATCCGGCGACGTTCGGGGGAGAAGGAGACAACGCTTTGGATCGCTCTCTTGCCGGATCCGGAATTCGCCGCGTGCGAGGCCAGTCCGTGGTCAAGCCGCGCAACGACAGCTTCACCCACGGGCAGAATACGGTCTGGCGGCAGAACGAAGATCGTTTCCGCCTGTCCTCCGGCAAGCACGGGATGCTGGCGGCGGTGGCCGACGGCGCCGGCGGGTCCGGGTTGTTCTGCGGCCCCTGGGCCGAGACGCTGCTCACCCGGCTGCCGGATCAGCCGCTGACCGGCATCGCCGCGCTGAACCAGTGGCTGGAAGGGTTCTGCCTGGAGTTCCAGCGCAGCTTCTCCGAACGTGCGAAGGCGGAGCCGCGCAAGCACAGCAAGTTCATGCGCGAAGGTTCGTTCGCGACGTTGACGGCCTGCTGGCTGGAAGAATCCGATCAGCACGGGGTGTCCTGTCGCTGGACCGTCTATGGCGACAGCCCGATGCTGGTGTTCGATCGCACCGGGCCGGGCTGGGCGTTGCTGGTGGGTCACCCGGGAAGCCTGCGGGCCTTCGACCAGGACCCGTCATTGCTGAGCTGGAAGATGCTGCCGACCGCGGCGGCGCTCAGGAGCGGTTCGCTGCAACTGCCCGCGCGCGCCACCGTGGTGCTGGCCACCGACGGCGTCGGGCAGTTCCTGTTCCTGCGCTATCTGGCCGCGCTGGATCGTGGCCTGGCCGGGGCCACGCTGTCCGAACCGGCCGCGGCGCTGCTTGACGAGTTCCGCTCCCTGCGCACCAGTCCGGGCAGCCGGGTCGGGGCTGCGATCGGCCGGCATCTGGCGCGCTCGGTGCCATCCTTCGCCGAGGAAATGGACACGCTGGCGGACAGCCTGGCGAGCGAAGCCGGGTTCGCCGCCGTGGTGGCGGCACGCCATGGCGAGGGCGTGCTGGCCGATGATGATTCCACGCTGATTATGATCGACATCGCGCCGTCCGATCCGTCTTCCGGATCCGGTGCCGGGGAGGGATTGTGAGCTTTCCCTTGATTACCGACTATCGGAAGGCGCTGGCCAATGCCAAGACCCGGTTCACCACTCTCGAGATAACCCCCGAGCTCGACCAGTTCCAGCAGCCGTTGTTCTTCGCTGGCAACTTCGCCGGCGTGTTCAGGGTCCGTGACCTGCAGGGCCACCCTTTGGCGCTCAAGTGCTTCACCCGGGCGATGCCGGAGCTGGAACGGCGTTACCGCGCCATCGCCCGCTACATCCGCACCAACCGTCCTGCCTGCATGGTCGACCTGAGCTACCTGCCGCGGGAGGTCTACGTCACCTCCACCGTGGCCACGTCCGGCGACTACCCGGTGGTGACCATGCCCTGGCTGGAGGGAAGGTCGCTCGGGGCGGCGATCCGGACGATCTGCAGCAAGGGAAACCGTCAGGCGCTGGCGGCCCTGACCAGGGCCTGGGCGCGGCTGTGCCTGGACCTGCTGGAGCGCGGGGTCGCGCATGGCGACCTGAAGCATGACAACGTGATCATCGTTCCGGGCAGCAAGCTCAAGCTGATCGACTACGATTCGATGTTCCTGCCCGAAATGAAGGGGCTGGCGGCGAACCTGCTGGGTGGCGTCAACTTCCAGCATCCCGCCCGCAAGCCGAGGCATTTCAATGCGACCCTCGACCACTTCTCGATGCTGGTGATCCTGCTGTCGCTGCGCGCGCTGACCTTCGATCCGGATCTGTTCGAGGCGCATCACAACGGCGAAAACATCATCCTGAGCCGCGATGATTTCCTGGATCCGGATTCCTCGAAAAGCATGCTGCGGCAGTTGCTGCGCACCCGTGACCGCTACACGCGGGAATGCGCGATGGCGCTGATCAAGTCCTGCAAGCAGGAAGGCATCATGATCCCGGGGATCAGGAGCATCCTGACCGCGGGGCTGCGCGTTGATACCGTCGAGCGGGCGGCGGAACCTCCCCGGCTGTTCAGTTTTCTCCCTCTCCGGTAGCGGTCAGGGCGCAGGGTCCGTCACGGCGGGCCTGAGCGTGTCCTCGCACCACTGGCGGAAGCGCGTCGGCGTGGAATTTTCCGGCGTTCTCGGGACAGTCAGGTCGATGCCGAGATCCTTGGCCCGGGCCATGTCGGCCATGCCTTGCGCCATGGCGCCGGACAGGCCGGACTGCAGGAAGCGGGCCTTGTAGGCGTCGAAGCCGATCTGCTGGAAACGGATCGGCCTGCCGAGCACCTCCGACATGATCCCGGCCATCTCGTTGAACGAGATGTCTTCCGGGCCAAGGATCGCCACGTCGCCCTGGCCGCTCCAGCCATCGTCCAGAAGCCAGCGCGCCGCGACCGCGGCGATGTCGCGGGTGGCGCAGCCCGGCAGCTTGCGATCGCCCGAAATCGGCGAGAAGAACCTGCCCTGGTCCCGGATGGCCGCCGCCTGGCGGAGGATGTTGTCCATGAAGGACGGCATAGCCAGTGCCCGGAAGGCGACGCCGGTGCTGGCGATCAGGTCGTCCATCGCCAGTGAGCCCGTCACGTGGCCGGCCTTGTCGGCAAGCGGGCTGCCCCGGCCGAGGGCGGTGATCCCGACGACGCGGCGGATCCCCCTGGCCTTGAGGGCGGCGGCGGCCGGCCGGGTGAAGTCGACATAGGCGGCCGTCACGGAGGATGCCGCGGGATCCGGCGGCGCGAGCCAGAACAGCGCCTCGGCCCCCCTGAACGCCTTCTCCACGACGGCGGCCTCGCCATGCGAGCCTTCCACCACCTCGATCTTGTCGCGAACCTTGTCCGGCAGATGCCCTGGATTGCGTGCGATGACGCGGATCGGCGCGCCGGCCCTGAGCAGGATTTCGAGGACCTGGTGCCCGATGTTTCCGGTCGGGGCGGTCACGACGATCATGGTGGGCTCCTGTGCGCGTCCCGTGCGCGCGACGGCGTCGGCGTTCGTGTTCGGGCGGCAGGGTAGGTGGGCGTTCCAGGACGATCCATGCTAGATGATCCGCAATACCTTCGCGATCGTCCGAAATGCCGATGGATCCGCTGTCCGACGTTCTGTCGCTGCTCAGGCCTCATGCCTATGTGTCGTCCGGCTTCGAGGCCGGCGGGGACTGGGCCGTCCGGTTCGGTGACCAGCACCGGCTCATCAAATGCTACGCGGTCGTGTCGGGGGGCTGCTGGCTCGCCGTGGCGGATGCCGGCGAACCGGTACGGCTGGAGGCCGGGGACTGCTTCGTACTGCCGGGCGGACGTCCCTTCCGTCTGGGCAGCAGCCTGGACGCGCCTGCGATCGAAGCCCATGAGATATTCCCGCCCGCGCGCCGGGGGGGCGTGGTCAGGATCAATGGCGGTGGCGGAATGTTGCTTGTGGGAAGCCGCTTCGGCGTCAGCGGCAATCACGTCGACATGCTGCTGGATCTGCTTCCCCCGATCGTGCACATCCGTGGGCGATCCGAACAGGCCGCGCTGCTATGGTCGGTCGAGCAGATGATGAAGGAACTGCGTGAAGGGCGGCCCGGCAACGCCCTCGTGGTCCGGCATCTGGCCCATCTGATGCTGGTGCAGGCGCTGCGCGTTCACCTGGACATGGGCGAGGGCCGACGCGCCGGCTGGTTCTTTGCCCTGGCGGACAGGCAGCTCGGTGCCACGATCACGGCGATCCATGCCGATCCCGCCCATCGCTGGACCTTGCAGGCGCTTGCCGGGATCGCCGGCATGTCGCGATCGACATTTGCGCTCCGGTTCAGGGAAAGCGTCGGTGAGCCGCCGATGCAGTACGTGACGCGCTGGCGGATGCTGCTTGCCTGCGAGAGGCTGGAGAATACGGGCGATTCCGTGTCCGCGGTCGCTGTCTCGCTCGGATATGAATCGGAAAGCGCGTTCAGCACGGCGTTCAGGCGGGTCATGGGGTGCTCGCCACGCCGGTATGGACGCGGATACAAGGCCGGGCCTCGGCGCATCGGCGCCGTGGCCGGCTCGCCTTCAGTCTAGCCGGGCGCGAGTTCCGCCATGCGCGGCGCCCCGCCCGGCGCCAGTTGTTCGAGCACGCCCAGATCCGCGATCGCCTGCGCCACCACCGCGTCGAAGGCCGCGGCGGCGGCCTTGACGATGCCGTCCTTGCCCTCGCCGCGGCCTTCGAGCCCCTCCATGATCTTGTGGCTCAGCTCGCGCTGGGCGGCGGCGCGGCCCTCGGCGAGCTTGCGGATGAAGGCGCTCTCGGACATGGCGATGTGCAGGATGCTGCGGCTGGCCAGGTTGAAGTCGTGGTTCCGGACGGTGCTTTCGATGGCCGAGCCGACCGCGGTGCTGAAGCCGAGCCAGGCCGCGAGCGTGCCGAGCCCGGCCACCACCGCGAGCACCGGATGGGCGATCGCGAGCAGCACGACCACGTGGAGGTGGATCGCGGCGATGATGAAGGTGCCGATGCCCGCGGCGAAGGTTGCCATGTCCGCCGCGAAGCCGCCCAGTTCCGCCGCGATCCGGTCGCCGGCGCTGCCGCCGACGCCGATCAGCGACACCGCGGTGATCGAATCGGGGATGTAGCGCGCCACGTCACGGCGGATTTCATGCGTCTGCAGGAAATCCAGCAGGTGGTCGCGCAGGAAGCGCAGCAGGTCGGTGTCGAGCATCCGCCAGGTGGTCTCCACCAGGCGGACCGCCTCGGGCTCGAATTCGGTGCAGATCCGCGTGGTTTCCTGCTCCACCGCCGTCAGCGTGCCGCCCTGGTGGTACCAGGTGCGGAACACCTCCTCGATGCGCGGCATGATGGCGGCGACGGTGGCCTGCGCCACGTCGTCGGCGAAACGGTCCAGCCGCACCGAGACCGCGGCGGCGAATTCCTCGCGCGCAGGGGGGGCGGCGGCGGCGATGCCGGCGCGCCGTGCCTGGTGGCGCGCCCGCAGCGCGTTGTAGAGGGCGAGCCCGGCGCCGACCGTGGCCTCGGGATCGTCCGAGCGCAGGATGCCGCTGCGCGGATCGACGCCGAAGGCGCGGGCGGCGAGGTCGCGCATGAACGGCCATTCGGAACTGCCGCCGGTCAGGATGACCTTGCTGAACCGGCCCTGCATCGTCTCGCCCCGGACCGCCTCGTCCTGTCCCTCGTGTTCCAGCGTGCGGCGTATCCAGTCGAGCAGGTCGATCGGCCGGCCCGAGGCCAGCGGGGCCGGCAGGCCGAATTCCTGGAAGTAGCGCAGCGCAAGGGCGCTCGGACGATAGCCGCGTGCCCGGGCGATGAACTCGGCCACCGAGGCGTTGCGCAGCGTCTTGCGGCTCTCGCCCACGTCGATGCGGTAGCGGAAATCGGCCATGCCATCGCCGAGCATGCTCCAGCGCCGGGAGAAGCTTTCCTTGAGCTCGCGGCATTCCTTCTGCCAGACCGCCATGGCCTCGCGCTCGTCGACCTCGAAGGCGCCGTTCTGGTCCTGGATCCATTGATAGAACAGGTCGTCGAACAGGCGCCCCCCCAGCACCGGGTCGCCCCAGGGCGCGCGCAGCCCCTGCTCGGCGTCGACCAGGGCGAGATCCATGGTGCCGCCGCCGAAATCGACGACGACCACGCCGCCGCGCGCCTCGGCCGGGCTGATGCTGCCGTTGTTGAGATGGTAGGCCAGCGCCCCGAGCGGCTCATCCACGCAGATGGCCTTGCCGAAGCCGGCCTCGCGCGCGATTTCGCCCGTCTGGTCGCGATGCTCCTGGTCGATCTCGGCCGGCACGCCGATCACGACCAGCCCGTCCCGCACGGCGGCGGGCTGCACGGCGACGCTGGCTTCCTGCAGCTTGCCGAGGAAGGCGACGGCATCCGCCCTGGCGCGGGCGGAGCGGCCGATATCCGGCTTGAAGCCGTAGGCGATGCGGTGCTGCGCGCGGTCCTGCGGCTCGAACTGGCTCCAGGTTTCGACGGCGACGGTGCCGAAGGCGACGACGGCGGGTGGCGCGCCGGGCGGGCAGTGCCACAGCACGCAGGTCGCGACCGAGGTGGCGCCGCCGAGGCGGATCGGCAGCGCCGTCAGCGGGCCTTCGCCCGGGTCGTGGCAATAGGCGACATGGGAGTTGCTGGTGCCGAAATCGATGCCGAGATAAGTGGGCATGAATGGCTCCGTCCTGACGTTGCGATGCCGGCCCGTTTGCCTTGGGGGCGGCGGCGTTAGGCTCGTCGGCTTCAGGCCCGGCGGACCTCGCCCTTCTGGATGATCTGCCCCTGGCGCGCGATCGCCGCCCGGCGCGTGCGCACGGGCTGTCCGGGGGCGATGGCTCCGAAGCTGTCGAAGGTTCCGACCAGCTCCGCCGTGTAGGGCTGGCCGCGCGGGACGAAGCGCCATTCGTAGCCGTCCTCCTCGAAGCGCTGGAACAGCTCCTCGCAGGCGGCGGCGAGCTCTTTGTCGGGCTTGCCGCGCTGCCATTCCGTGCGCAGGCGGGAAATGGCGAGCCAGACCGCGCCGGTCAGGGCCTCGGTCCCGCTCCGGACGGCGGGCGGCCGCGGCGACAACCGGTCCGGGTGTGCCCAGCACACGGCCAGCGCCAGGTCGGCCAGATGGGTGCGGTCGGCTTGCCGCAACCCTGCCCCCGGCCGCGATGGGCCGGCGCGGAGCTGCGTCATCTGCTTCTGCAGCAGGGTCAGCAGCAACGGGGCGACCGCCAGCCACATGACGGAGCGGAACAGGCCGATGGACTGGCCCCGGATCGCCCGCCACACGCCGCCCACGACCATGCCCCCGCCGGAGAGCGTGGCCGCGGAGCGCACGGCCGCGACCAGGGCGGGACGCTCCAGCAGCATCGCCAGCCCCCGGACCGCCAGGTAGGCGCCGAGGGTCGCGCCGATGAACAGCCCGATCGCCCGGTTGCCCAGCCAGATCCAGGTCAGCGGCGAGACCAGCAGCGCGCCCAGGGCGGCGCCGCCGGCGGCCGGAACCGCCCAGGCCGATCCCGCGACCTCGACCCGCTCCGCCGGCGCCGTGGGCAGCGTCAGGTGATGCAGGGCCGCCAGGATTTCCGCCTCCACCCGGGCCATGTCGGCATCGGTGTTGGGCCAGCATCCGGCTGCGGCCATCCAGCTCAGGCAGGCGGGGCCGAGGCGGGCGAAGGCGGCGTCCGGGGCGGCGGTTGGCTCCTGGCCGGCCGCCAGCAGGGATTGCGCCTGGGCGCGCCAGGGGGGGAGGGCGTCCTCGAATCGGTGGAATTTCGCCATTCGCCCCCCTGAGCTGTGTCGGCCCGCGGCTCGGTCCGTTCTGCCCAGCCCCTAAGGCCTCATGGCGGACCGTGGTTCCACCGATCGGCGCGGGTGCCGGTGGGCCGGGCGGGCCTTGCCCGTTATCACGCAATCGTGAGATAGGCGGTCCTGCGGTCAGGGCCGGGCGGGACGGCGGCGATTTGCCACGATTCCCGCGAGAGGTGGCCCGCGTCGTTATCCGGTCCTTCAGATCCTGCCCCGATGCTGTGTGGCGCAACAGCGGATGGAGCACGTACCCCCATGGTTTCTCGCAGGCATCTTCTGGCCGCCGCCGCGACCGGCGTGGCGGCGACGGCGGCTGGCGGCATGCGCCGTGCCCATGCCGCCCGCACGCTCCGGCTTGGCCATATCTTCGCGGCTGATTCCCATCTCGCCGCGGGGGCGACGGCCTTCGCCGAGGAAGTGGCGCGCCGCACCGGCGGACGGATCCAGATCCAGCAATTTCCCAATGCCGTACTTGGCGGTGACGTGGAGCTGGTCAAGGCCGTGCAGCTCGGCACGGTGGATTTCGCCTTCATCACCGGGGTGGGCCTGCCGAGCATCGTGCCGGAAACCGATGTCGTGCACATCCCCTTCCTGTTCCGCAACCTGGCGCATGCGCATGCGGTGCTCGATGGCGAGCTCGGGGTCGAGTTCGGCCGCCTGCTCGCGGCCAAGGGCGTCACGGCGCTGGCCTGGGGCGAGAACGGCCTGCGCCATGTCACCAATTCCCGCCTGCCGATTGCCACGCCGGGCGACTTCAAGGGGCTGCGTATCCGCGTGCCGCAGTCGGAGGTGATGCGGATCGGCTTCGAGGCGTTCGGCGCCACCGCCAGCCAGTTGGCCTTTCCCTTGCTGTTCGATGCGCTCAAGACCGGCAAGTTCGACGGCGAGGAAAATCCGATCGCGGTCATCCGGGCCTCGCGCTTCGACCAGGTCCAGCGTTTCCTCAGCCTGACCGGCCATGTCTACGACCCGGCGGTGCTGGCCGCGTCCCCCGATACGCTGGAGGAACTGTCGCCCGAGGACCGCACGATCCTGGCGGAGGCTGCCCGCACCGGCGCGCGTGTGTCGCGTGAGGCTGCCGGGGCCGCGGATGCCTCCGGCGTGGCGGCGCTGCGCCAGGCCGGCATGCAGGTGGTGGACGGGATCGATCGCGCCGCCTTCGGCCGGGCCCTCGCGGCGGTGATGCCGGAATTCGAGAAGCGCTTCGGCCGTGACCGGATCGAGCGCATCCGCCGCGTCGCCTGAGATCCCAGGAAAGGACATGTGATGCGGTTCGTCCCGTTTGCATCCTGGCCCGCTTCGGTTTCGCTGCGGGCCCGGATCTTTGGCGGCTTTGCCGTCATCCTGGCGCTGCTGCTGGTCCTGATGGCCGTGCAGTTGCGCAGCACCCTGGCGGTGGAGGACGGGGCGACGCGTGTCGGCCGGCACACCGCTGATGCCTCGACGGCGATGTCCGT
This sequence comes from Rhodovastum atsumiense, assembly GCF_937425535.1. Lineage (NCBI taxonomy): Bacteria > Pseudomonadati > Pseudomonadota > Alphaproteobacteria > Acetobacterales > Acetobacteraceae > Rhodovastum > Rhodovastum atsumiense. Next base: position 72,774 of record NZ_OW485601.1, on the reverse strand, counting down.
CGCGCTGGGCGTGGCCGAGGCGCATGCGCGCCTTGCGCAATACGCCCTGTCCCCGACCGTGCTGAACCAGCAGGAAGCCGAGGCGAGCATTACCCGGCTCGACGAGGCGCTCGCGGGGCGCGGCCAGGCCGACGCGGCCCGGCTGGGCGGGCTCATCGCTGCTTATCGCCAGAGCGCCAATGGCACGTTCAAGGTCGTGCAGGAACTGCGTGACGCGACGCAGCGCGTGCAGGCGGCGGCGATCGAGCTCGGCACCACCACCTCGGCAATTGCCGAGCAGATGGCCGGCCAGAGCGAGCCGGAGATGATCCGGGCCGGCCTGGACGTCGCGCTCGGTTTCCAGGAAGCCAATTCGGCCGTCCAGGGCTTCCTGCTGTCGCGCAACCCGGCCGATGCCGGTGCCGCCGGGCTCACGCTGCAGACGCTGCGCGAGCGCATCACCCGCTTCGCCGGCCTGGCCGAAGGCAACCGGCGCCTCAGGAAGTTCACCGCGGCCCTGGCGGCGCCGCTGCAGAGCTACGCCGATGCCTTTGCCGAGCTGATCGGGACGGAGGGGCGTCTGCGGGCCGCCTCGGCGGCCCGCGAAACCGCGACCAAGGCGGTGATGACGGCGGTGGCCACCGAACGCGAGCGCAGCCTGGAAGCGTTGCACGGCGCGGTCGGCGAGATGCGGGAAACGGTCGATACCAGCCGCCAGACCGGCTTCGTCACCGCGGCGGCGGCGATCGGCCTGGGGGTTCTGCTCGCCTGGGCGATCGGCCGTAGCATTGCCCGGCTGATCCTGGTCCTGACCCGGGCCATGGGTGAACTCGCCGATGGACGGCTCGACGTCGTCATTCCGCATGAGGGCCGGGGCGACGAGCTGGGCCGGATGGCCCGGGCCGTCAGCGTGTTCCGCGAGCATGCCCTGGCGGTGCAGCGGCTGGAGACGGAGCAGGAGCAGGCCCGCGGGCGCGCCGAGGCGGAGCGGCACAACCTGATGGTCCGGCTCGAGCAGGAATTCCGTGCCAGCGTGCAGGATCTGGTGGCGGGCCTGAAGGATGGCGTCGCCGGGCTGCAGCAAAGTGCCGGGACGATGCGCCGCGCCTCCGGGCAGGCGAAGAGCAAGGGCGAGACGGTGGCCGGGGCGGCGGGCCAGACCTCGGCGCATGTCGGATCGGTCGCGGCCGCGGCCGAGGAACTGGCCGCCTCGGTGCGCGAGATCGCCCGCCAGGTCACCGAATCCGCCGAGGTCGCCCGCCAGGCCGTGCAGCAGGCGGGTGAATCGGCCGATACGATCGAGACGCTCGCGCAGGCCGGGCAGCATATCAGCGAGGTGGTGGCGATGATCGACGCGCTCGCCGGCCAGACCAACCTGCTGGCGCTGAACGCCACCATCGAGGCGGCGCGGGCCGGGGAGGCCGGCAAGGGCTTCGCCGTCGTCGCCACCGAGGTGAAGGCGCTGGCGGCGCAGACTGCCAAGGCGACCGAGGGGATCCGCCAGCAGGTGAATGCCATCCACTCGGTGACCCAGAGGACGGCGGCGGCGATGCGCGACATCGGCGGCACCATCACGCGGATGCGCGACATCGCCAGCGCGATCGCCGCGGCGGTCGAGCAGCAGGGCACCGCGACCGAGGATATCGCCCGCAGCATCCAGCAGGCGGCACAAGGGGCGGCGCTCGTCTCGGCCGGCACCGCGCCGTTGCTGGCGGCGGCGGAGGAAACCGACCGCTGTGCCGGCGACGTCGTCGCCACCGCTGAGGCGCTGCATGGCCATTCCGACCAGTTGGAAGCTTCGGTCGGACAATTCCTGGGGGCCATGCGGGCCTGACCGGGCATGGGAACGGCTGCGTGCCATCCTGGCACGCAGCCGGTGCCGCGACCTCGCCGACACGACACCGCCGCGCCATCCCGGGTGCGGCGGTGTCGTGTCGATTCCAGGTTGCGGCGCCCGTAGTGCAATTCCACCATTCCCCGGGGCGCGGGAGGGGGGCAGATTGCCGCGATCCCTGGCACAGGTTAAAGATGAAACTATTGCGGCCCGTGCAGCCGTTCGAGGTGTTTCATGCCGACACTTGCCGAACTGTTCGATGCCGACAGCCTGAGTCGGGCCATCCGGGCCGAGCCGACGCCTGACCGTGCCGCTGCCCTGACCGCCGCCGCCATCGATCAGGCGGCCAAGGCCTACAATGCTCCCGGGCTGGAAGCCCGACGCCTGGTCGAACAGGCTGCCGCCGCCCTGATCGCCACCGTGGATGTGCTGCTGGGCTGCGAGCTGGCGCCCCCCGCGCCGGTGGTGCCGGTCTGGCAGCCGCCGCCTTCGCCCCCCCTGTCGCCCCGGCCGGTCGCGGCGACCCCGGATCTGGTGCCGGCCATTCCGCTCGGCTGTGCCCTGGCGGCCCTGCCGTTCCAGGGCGGGCTCTTCGGTACCACGCTGGTGCTGGGCGCCGCGGTCGCGTCCGGTGTCGTGGCCTGGCGCAGCTTCCGCGCCTATCGCCTCCAGGCCGAGCCGCCCCGGCCGAGCCAGCCCGTGCCGGTGCCACCTCCGCCGCCGCCACCGCCATCGCGCGGCGGGAGCCTGCATCCCGAACCAATGGTCGCGGCGGTGCGGCGTGCGCTGGCCGAGATCGATACGCTGGTCGAGCACGCCGAACGCCGGCGCGCCGCCCGCTCCGAACCGACGCCGCTGAACGACACCACGCTCGATTTCCTGCAGGACCTGCTGGAGGCGGTGACCCGCTCGCGCGCCGAGTTCGCGCTGGCGAAGGCCGAGTTCCGCCTGCCCGCGGTGCTGGAAGCCTGCGACCTGCAGGCGGTTGACTATGCGCCCGAAACCGCTTCCCACTTCGACATCGACGGCGCCCCCGCCCGTGCCCGCACCCGGCGGCCCGCCATCCTGCATGGTGGGCGCTGTCTCAAGCGCGGCCTTGCCTACGAGCTGCCGGAGGGTTGACCGCATGCCCGAGAATCTCGAGATCATCGGCTTCGACCTCGGCCATGGCGAGACCGCGCTCGCCCATACCACGCTGGCATCCGCCAACGAGCCGGAGGCGCTGGCCATCCACAACCGGCCGACCGTGCTCAGCGTGGTCGGGGTGGATCACGACGGGCAGGTCGCGATCGGTGACCATGCCATCCGCCAGAGCGAACGCCTGGTCGAGATGTTCGTCCGCTTCAAGTCGCTGCCGCCCGAGGATGGCCCCTGGCCCGGGGAGCGCGCGCTGACCTTGTTCGTCGGCGGGCTGGTGCGCGAGCTGGTCGACAGCCGGCAGGTGCCGCAACTGGAGCAAGCGCGGGTCTTCGTCGGCGTGCCCTCCGGCTGGACCACCGCGCGCGACGGCATCCACCGGCTGCGCCGCTATCGCGAGGCGCTGGAAGCGGCGGGGCTGGGCCAGGTCGAGTTCGTGCCGGAATCCCGTGCCGCCTTCATGCATGCGCGCGAATCCGGCGAGCTGCAGGTGCAGATCGACCAGCTCTATGGGCGGGTCCTGGTGGTCGACCTTGGCTCGTCAACCGCCGATTTCACGCTGGTGCAGGACCTCAATCCGCTGCCGCTCGATTTCGGCAACAACGCCCTGGGGGCGGGGCTGATCGAGCAGACCCTGCTGGCGCAGGCGGTGGCGCGGCACGAGGACGCGGCGAAGCTGCGCGCCTTCTACCAGAAGCATCCGGCCCGCCACGCCTTCGACGAATTGTCCTGGCGCACGTTGAAGGAGGAATATTTCAACGCTGAGGCGAGCGGCGTGCCGGAGCCGAAGGCGCGCAACATCTTCGACTACGAGCTCGGTCGCGGCGAGGAAGTGCTGCTGCGCGCCGTGATCGATCGCCCGGCGATGGAGGCGGCGTTGGCGGCGCCTCAGCCCCTGCTCGACGGGCTGGGCTGGTCCGACGCCTATCGCACCACGCTGGACGCGGCCCGTGGCGTGATCGAGGGCGATCCGGATCTGGTGCTGTTCACCGGCGGGGCGTCCCGCATGGGGTTCGTCACCCGAATCGCGCAGGAGATCTTCCCCCGTACCCGTGTGCTGCGCGGCAAGGCGCCCGAGCTCGCCATCGCCAAGGGGCTGGCCTGGTGGGGCCGCAGCAAGTTGCGCGCCGCCGCCTTCACCCGCGAGGTGGAGGCGCTGTGCGCGCCCTCCTTGCTCGACCGGCCAGGGGCGTCGAGCGCCATCGGCGAGATGGTGCGCGCGGAGTTGCCGCGCCTGCTCGATGCCCTGGCTCCCGTCCTGGCCGAGCGCATCGCCGAGCGGGTCATCCTGCCCTGGGGCCGTGCCTGGCGGCTGGGTCAGATCGCGACCTTGCAGGATTTCGAACGCCAGACCGAGGTGGCGGCGGCGGCCTGGGTGGATTCGGCCGATGGCCGCCAGGCGATCGCCGAGGTGGCGCAGGCCTGGCTGCCGGGGCTGGCGCAGCGGCTGGAGGCGTTGACCGACCCGATCTGCGACCGCTACCGGCTTTCCCGCCGCGCGCTGGTGATCGAGCCGACCACGCAGGTCTCGGGCGAGTTGTTCGCCGGGCGCACGGCCGATGCGATCGATTTCAGCCACGTGCAGGGGTTCGCCACCGTGGTGAACCTGATCACCGCGGTGGTGGTGGGCACGCTGATGGGGGGCAGCGGCAAGGCGCTGCTGATTGCCGGGCCGATCGGCTGGGTGATTGGCTTCCTCGGTGCAGCGATCCTGTTTTTCATCGGACAGGAAGCGGTGAAGGAACGGGTGCGTGGCTGGGTCATCCCGGTCATGCTGCGCAAGGCGGTGATGTCGGAGGAGCGGCTCAGCAGCCGGTTGCGCGCGGGCGTGGACGAGATGGCCGGCAAGTTGCGGGCCGATCTCGCGGCGCGGTCCGCCGACGACCTGGCCGTTGCGATCGAGGCGCGCATCAAGGCGGCGCTGCTGTCGCGTGCCGAGGATGCTCTGGTCCGCCTCGGGTAGAGGCGCGCGCGCGGCGGGGATCGCATCGATCCAGGCACGACCAGGGGGGCGGGCAGGGCGCCTCTGTCGGCGCTCTGGCCGTGTCGCCCCTGCTGCCCTGGTCCGCAGGCATCCTGCTGCGGTACCGAACCGGCGTGACGTGGGCGGTCAGGGGCAGAGTTCTGTCCTGGCATTGCACCGTTCCTGACCGCTCACCAGGTCGGCAATACCTGCATAATATTTTGTAATATCGTTATATTCTGCTCGCCTGATGGTTTCTGGCCGCCACCGGGGGCAGGCCCGACGGTTTCGGGGGCGTCGCCTGCACGAAACCGGTTCTATTTTTGCCGGAAGATGAGGAAAAGTCCGGAAAACTAGCTATGTAAGCATTAATGAAGTTGTATCGATCAGACTTCATAATATAACTTTATGCGTAATGAAGCGTTAAAAATTTTAACGCAAATATAGAAATTCAGGATGTTTTCCTAATTCATGCCTCATGTCATGGCCCAAGAATGAATATTCACGCCCAAGCGGCACATTGCGGTTTGCAGGTTCTGGTGGGGCTGCTAGCGGGCGTTCCGATGCACGCCTCCGTGTAATTAGGAGACTGCATTGCCTCATTTTGAACCATCTGGAAGGAATATGGATGGCTTATCTCAACTCTGCAAACTTTCGCTCTGTCCAGGGTAACAATTTTGCTGAGGATAAATCGCTCAATAACTTCCCATTGTTTTGGGCAGCGAATGGCGATGCTAAATTTCACGACGATGGCGTCACATTATCCGCTGGTGGAGGCGGACGGGTCGGGTTTCTGGGAACCACGCCCAACACCTATGGGCTTTACCAGGTGACCGCGCGGCTTGATCCCGGCCAGGGGAAAGGGGCGTGTGTCGTGTTGTGGCCGGCGGACAATGCCTGGCCGGGGCATGAGATCGACCTGCTCGAAAGCGCCGACCCGTCCCGCCAGAGCATGTTCACCACCATTCACTGGGACAAGGGGGGCAGGGATGCGTTTCACCATCGTACCATGCAGGTCGATACCACGCAGTGGCACACCTATGCTTACAACTGGCAGCCGGGACGCCTGACCTACTACATCGATGGGGAGGAAATGTTCTCCACCACCGAGCGTGTCCCCAACGAACCGGTGATTTTCGGCGCCCAGGTCACCGATGCCTCCGGCCGGGTGAACCTGCATGTCAGGTCGATGAGCATTTCCAAGCCGGTGGATGGGGGGGACGCGCAGGTGCCGGCGAGTTCCCTGACCGGCAAGCTGCTTGACGCCGCAACCTCGCCGGTATTCCAGAGGGTCTCGCTCAACGACAAGCAGTCGCGCGTCACGGCCAATGGGCAGAAGCCGTTCCTGGTCGCCTATGGCGGCGGCTCCGGGCGCAGGGAGGTCGACAAGTTCTCGGTCGACCGCGGCGACATGGTGCAATTGCCATCGTCGATGAAGTCCTCTCTGCAGCAGGATGTCAGCGGTGGCGACACCATCCTCAGCGGCGGGAGCGGCGGCGGCGAACTGGTTCTGCACGGCGTGACATCGTTGCCGTCCAGCGCCATTCATTTCTCCGGCTGACCGGACGCCGGCCGTCCGGGAGTCATCGGGTTCCGCCGGCCCGGGACGTTTCCCGCTCCGGCGGAACCGGCCGCCCGAGGCAAATCCGCCTACGGATCGATCGCTTCGGCGCAGGCATCCGTGGGGGCCGCCACCGGATGCCCTACCACCGGCACGATTTTCAGCACGGCGGAGGTCACCCGGCACGGAGCCGCGGCCAGGCCGCAGCCGGACAGGCTGATCGCCACCAGCAGCAGGCAGGCCATCGCCTTCATCGCCCCTCCACCTCCTCGCGCAGCATTTCCAGTTCCAGCCAACGTTCTTCCGCGGCCGAGAGGTCCGCGGTGGCCTTCGCCAGGGCGTCCGACAGCCGCGCGAATCCGGCGGCATCGCGCCGGTACAGGTCCGGATCGGCGAGCGCCGCCTGGTGCCGTGCGATGTCGGCCTGCAACGCTTCCATGCGCGCCGGCAGGGTCGCCAGCGCGTGCTTGTCCTTGAAGGACAGCTTGCGTGACGTCGCCACAACCGGTTCGGCACTGCTGCGCGGGCGCGGTTTCGCGGCGGCAACGGGTGCTGCCGCCGCGCCACCGATGCGTCCGCCCTGGGCCAGCATGTCGGAGAACCCGCCGGCATAGTCCACCCAGCGCCCGTCGCCCTCGGCGTTGATCACGGATGTCGCCACGCGGTCGAGGAAGTCGCGGTCGTGGCTGACCAGCAGCACCGTGCCGGGATAATCCGCCAGCAATTCCTGCAGCAGGTCGAGCGTTTCCAGGTCCAGGTCGTTGGTGGGTTCGTCCAGCACCAGCAGGTTGGACGGCCGCGCCAGCGCCACCGCCAGCGCCAGCCGCCCGCGTTCCCCGCCCGAAAGCGTGCCGACCGGCGTGCGCGCCTGCGCCGGCTGGAACAGGAAGTCCTTCATGTAGCCCATGACGTGGCGCGATTGCCCGTTCACCACCACCGTCTCGCCATGCCCGCCGGTCAGGGTGTCGGCGAGCGTGGCGGCGGGATCGAGGCTTTCCCGCCGCTGGTCCAGCGTCACCATCTGCAGCGAGGCGCCCAGCTTCACCGTGCCCGCATCCGCCTCGATCCGCCCGGTGAGCAGCCCGAGCAGGGTGGTCTTGCCCGCGCCGTTGGCGCCCACGATGCCGACCCGGTCGCCGCGCAGGATCTTGGTGGTCAGCCCGCGCACGATCGGGCGCCCGTCGAAGCTTTTTGCCAGGTCGCGCGCCTCGATGACGATGCGCCCGGAGGTCTCGCCCTCGGCGGCTTCCAGCTTCACCGTACCGACCGGCCCCTGCGCCGCGCGGTGCCGTGCCCGCAGCTCGTGCAGGTTGCCCAGGCGGCGCACGTTGCGCTTGCGCCGCGCGGTCACGCCGTAGCGCAGCCAGTCCTCCTCGGCGACGATCTTGCGGGCGAGCTTGTGGCGGTCGCGCTCTTCCTGTTCCAGCACCTCGTCGCGCCAGGATTCGAAGGCGGCGAAGCCCCGTTCCATGCGGCGCGTCTCGCCGCGGTCGAGCCACAGCACCGCGCGCGACAGCTTCTCGAGCAGGCGGCGGTCGTGGCTGATCATCACCACGGCCGCGCGGGTGGTGGCCAGTTCGGTCTCCAGCCATTCGATCGCCGGCAGATCGAGGTGGTTGGTCGGTTCGTCCAGCAGCAGGATATCCGGTGACGGGGCCAGCACCCGGGCAAGCGCCGCCCGCCGCGCTTCCCCGCCCGAGAGCCGGGCCGGGTCTTCCTCGCCGGTCAGGCCCAGTTCCTCCAGCACGGAGCGGGCGCGGTGCGGGTCGTCGCCCGGTCCGAGCCCGGCCTGCACGAAGGCCAGCGTGGTGGCGAAGCCGGACAGGTCCGGCTCCTGCGTGAGGGTGCGGATCGTGGTGCCGGGCTGCAGGAACCGCGTGCCGGAATCCGGGGTGAGCAGCCCCGCGGCGACGCGCAGCAGCGTCGACTTGCCGGAGCCGTTGCGCCCGACCAGGCAGAGGCGTTCCCCCGGCCCGACCGACAACTCGGCGGAGCGGAGCAACGGGGTCGCGCCGAGCGTCAGCGCGATGTTCTGGAGCAGGAGAAGGGGAGGTGGCGCCATGGCGGCGTTCCTAGCACGGGTCCCCTGCGCCGTCGCCTTGCCCAGGGTCGCGTCGCCGCCTCGTTCCCCCTCCGCGCGCCGCTGGCCACCGCGGCCGGCCCGTGTCCTGCCAATCACCTCGGCGCGATTGCGCCGCGCCGGGCGCGATGGCGGCATGCACGGTGTTGCCATGACCCATGCGCATTTTGGCCACTTTCGGACCGTGACCATCGGTTCGTGCCCGGGCGCCCCGGTGCCGAGTCAGCGCCCGCTGGCCGCACCGCCGCGACTGTGGCATGTGCTCCGCCCGGATCCAGAGAGACAGACCCATGCCTATCGGCCGCCGTGCCGCCCTGCTGCTGCCAGCCCTCGCAGCCTTCGGTGCACCTCGGGCACAGGCCGTCGGCCCGGTGCGGCTGGGGCTGCTGCACACCTTGTCCCCGGCACCGTTCTATCTCGCCCAGGCGCACGGCGCCTGGGCGGCCGAGGGCGTTGCGGTCGAGTTCCGTTTCTTCGATGCGGCGCAGCCGATCGCCGAGGCCGCGGTGGCCGGCGATATCGACCTGGGCGTGACCGGGCTGACCGCCGGTTTCTTCTCCCTCGCCGGACGGGGCGCGCTGAAGGTGATCGGTGGCGGGCTGCACGAGCAGAAAGGCTTCGGGCTCACCGCCCTGCTGGTGTCCAACCGGGCCTACAACGCCGGCCTCACCGATCTGCGCAAGCTGCCCGGCCACAGTTTCGGCGTGACCCAGCCCGGCAGCTCGTTTCATTGCATGCTCGGCCGGCTCGCCCAGGCGCGTGGCTTCGCCTTCAATTCGGTGACGGTGCGCCCGCTGCAGACCGTTTCCAACATGCTTGCCGCCGTGCGCAGCGGCGAGGTCGATTCCATCATGGCGGTTGCCTCCGTTGCGCGCCCGCTGATCGAGGCGGGGGAGGTGAAGCTGCTCGCCTGGGTCGGCGAGGCCGTGCCGTGCCAGGTCACCGCCCTGTTCGCGCGGCGGGCCATGCTCATGCCGGCCCGTGCCGATGTGCTGCGCCGTTTCTGTCGTGGCTACCAGAAGGGCGTGGCCGAATACCGCCAGGCCTTCCTGCGCGTCGGGTCCGACTTCAAGCCGGTCCATGGTCCGGCCACCGAGGCCGCCATCGCCGCCATCAAGCCGTATGTGTTTCCCGGTGATCCGAAGGCGGCTGAACGGATCCGCGACGGCGCCGGCTGGTACGACGAGGGGGCGGCGCTCGACGTCATCGATGTTGTCAGGCAACTCGACTGGTTCATCTCGCAGAAGCTGGTGAAAGGTCGGATCGATGCCAACGATATCATCGATACGCGCTTCCTGCCGACGCGTTGACGGCGCGCCCTTGCATCGTCGATTGGCGCGGCCCTAGATCCGGGTCATGGCCACTTCATCGATCGTCCTGAAGACCCTCGGCGGTGCCGAACTGCTGCCGCTGCTGCCGGCGCTCGCCCGCCTGCGCATCACGGTGTTTCGCGAGTATCCCTATCTCTACGACGGTGACGAGGGCTACGAGGCGGAGTACCTGCGGACCTATGCCGCGAGCCCGCAGGCGGGGGTGATCGTGGCCTTCGACGGGACCACGCCGGTCGGGGCCGCCACCTGCCTGCCGCTCGCCGACGAGACCGACAACGTCACCGCGCCCTTCCGCGCGCGCGGCTGGGATCCGGCCCGGTTCTTCTATTTCGGTGAATCCGTGTTGCTGCCGGCCTATCGCGGCCAGGGGCTTGGCGTCGGTTTCTTCGCCGCCCGCGAGGCGCATGCCCGTGCCGTGTCGTCCTGCGACTTCGCCACGTTCTGCGCGGTGCGTCGCCCGGCCGACCATCCCGCGCGCCCGGCTTCCTGGCAGCCGCTCGACACTTTCTGGCGCCGGCGCGGCTTCTCGCCTGATCCCGGGCTGGCCTGCACCATGTCCTGGAAGGAAGTCGGCGAGCCGGCCGAGACATCGAAGACCCTGGCCTTCTGGGTGAAGTCCCTGAGCGGAGCCGACCTGCCGTGAGCGAGCTGCGCCTGGGCCTGCTGCAGTATCCCGTCGAGCCCCTCGCCAGCTTCGAGGCCTTCGCCGCCAAGCTCGACCGGCTGATCGCCGAAGGCGCCCGTGGCGCCGAGCTGCTGGTCATGCCCGAATATGCCTGCATGGAGGTCGCCGCTCCGCTCGGCGCGCCGACCGACCCCGCCGCCGAGCTCGACGCGGTCTGTGCCCGCGCGGCCGACGTGCTGCAGGTCATGCGCGCGGCGGCGCGGCGGCATCAGGTCTGGCTGCTGCCGGGCTCGCTGCCCTGGCGCGAGCAGGGCCGGGTGCGCAACCGCGCCCCGCTGATCGCGCCGGACGGGCGCGTGGCCTTCCAGGACAAGCGCGTCATGACCCGCTTCGAGGCGGAAGCCTGGGGGGTCGGGGCAGGTGATCCGCCCGCCGTGTTCGAAACGCCCTGGGGCCGGATCGGCATCGCCATCTGCTACGACCTGGAATTTCCCTCGCTGGTGCGCGCGCAGGTGGAGGCGGGGGCCTGGCTGATCCTGGCGCCGACCTGCACCGACACGTTGCACGGCTTCAACCGGGTGCGGCTCTCGGCGCGGGCACGGGCGCTGGAGAACCAGTGCTTTGTCGCCATCGCGCCCACCGTGGGCGTGGCGCCGCACCTGGCCACGCTCGACGTCAACCGCGGCTTCGCCGCCGTCTACGGCCCGGTCGATCGCGGCTTCCCCGAGGATGGCGTGATCATCGAGGGCGAGCCGGATGCCGGGCAATTTGTGTTCGCCACCCTCGATCCCGCCCGGCTCGAAGCCGTTCGCACTGATGGCGGCGTGCGCAATCACCGCGACTGGCCGGCGCCGCCGCCCCCCTGTCCCCTGCTCACGCCCCGGGAGATGCCATGAGCGCCGCCGTCCCCAATGCCACTGCCGATACGGCGCGCGTGATCCGCGCTTATTACGACGCCTTCAATGCCGGCGACGAGGTCGCCTTCCTCGCCCTGCTCACCGAGGATGTCGTGCACGATATCAACCAGGGTGGGCGGGAGGTCGGCCACGAGGCCTTCGCGCGCTTCCTCGCGCGCATGAATGCCTGCTACCGCGAGCGCATCGCCGATCTGGTGATCCTCACCGCGCCCGATGGCACGCGGGCCGCCGCCGAGTTCACGGTCCATGGCACCTACCTGAAGACCGACCCCGGCCTGCCCGAGGCGCAGGGGCAAAGCTACGTGCTGCCGGCCGGCGCGTTCTTCACCCTGCGCGACGGCCGGGTTGCCCGAATTTCCAATTATTACAATCTGCAGGACTGGCTGGCGCAGGTAACGCGCAAGTAAGGCCAGGGCTTTGCCCTGGACCCAGCGTCGTGCGCAGGCACGCTTACGCGTGACGGCCACAAGGCCCCTGCACCCCAGGTGCGCTGCGCGGCACAGAATGGCAACACCCTGCCAACCTGGGGCAAGAACCCGGGTGGCCCGGCCCGCGTTCGCGGCGGCAAGAAAAAGGAGGAGGGCCGCCATGATCCCACGTCCGTTCGTTGCCGCCTGCGCGCTTGCTTTGTTCGCTGCCCCGGCGCTCGCGCAGTCGCAACTGACCTATGACCAGCCGCTTGCGCCCGCCGCCGTGCGCTCGGTCCAGGATCGCCTGCGCCAGCTCGGGGCCTATACCGGAGTGGTGGACGGGATCTGGGGCGAGGACAGCGCCGCCGCGCTGCGGCAGTTCCAGCAGGGCCACGGGCTGCAGGCCACCGGCCAGCTCAACCAGGCGACCGCGGCGATGCTGAACCTTAATCCCGCCGAACTGCTCGCTGCCGCGGCCGCCGACCAGGACGCGGCCCAGGCACCGCGGCCACTGAGCAGCGTGGAAGTGCGCAACCTGCAATCGCGCCTGCGCGACCTCGGCTATTACCGGGGCAGCATCGATGGCGCCTGGGGGGCGGGCACGCAGGATGCGCTGCAGCGTTTCCAGCAATCCAGCGGCATCCAGGTCACCGGCCGGGTGAATCCGCAGACCGTCACTGCGCTGGGCCTCAATCCGGCGGATCCCGGGCAGAAGCTGCGCTGAGACGGAGCGGCAACCGCGACGCATGTGACACGGCGTGACTTCCCCCGGGGGTGCCATTGGTGGATCCTTATGGGTTCTGCCGCCCATCGGAGGAAACCGGATGGAATTTCCCCGCACGCTGCTTGAACTTGCCGGCTCGGTCGCCCTGCTGCTGTGGGGCGTGCACATGGTGCAGACGGGCGTGCAACGCGCCTGGGGCGCGCGGTTGCGGACAGTGCTCGGCCAGGCGCTGCGCAACCGCTTCGCCGCCTTCGCCGCGGGGCTTGGCGTCACCGCGCTGCTGCAGAGCAGCACCGCCACCGGCCTGATGGTGACGGGATTCGCCGCGGGCGGAATGGTCGATCTGGTGCCGGCGCTGGCGGTCATGCTCGGGGCCAATGTCGGCACCACGCTGATCGTGCAGGCGCTGTCCTTCGACGTGTCTTTCCTCTCGCCGGCCCTGGTGCTGGGCGGGGTGCTGGCGTTCCGCCGTGCCGATGCGGCCGCGACCCGCGATGTCGGGCGGGTGTTGATCGGGCTCGGGCTGATGCTGCTGGCATTGCGCCAGTTGCTCGACATCGTGACGCCGTATGAGGATACCCCAAGCCTGCGCCTGCTGCTCGGTGCGCTGGCGAGTGAGCCTCTGCTGGATGTGCTGGTGGGCGCGGTGCTGGCCTGGGCCGCGCATTCCTCCGTTGCCATCGTGCTGCTGGTGATGTCGTTGGCCGCCAAGGGCGTGCTGCCGCTGGCGGCTGCCTTCGCGCTCGTGCTCGGTGCCAACCTTGGCACCGCGATCAATCCGGTGCTGGAAGGCAGCGGCGCGGATCCGGTGGCGCGGCGGGTGCCGCTCGGCAATTTCGCCAGCCGCGTGCTCGGGGTGGTCGTCACCCTGGCGGTGCTGCCGCGGCTCGCCCCGGTGCTGGCGGCGATGCCGGGCGATGCCGCGCGGCTCGTTGCCGATTTCCACACCCTGTTCAATCTCGTGCTGGCGACGTTGCTGTTTCCGCTGCTGCCCGCCTATGCGCGGCTGCTCCGCCGCCTGCTGCCGGCGCGCGTCGATCCGGCCGATCCGGCGCGCCCGCTCTATCTTGATGCCGCCGCCCGCGAGACCCCGGTGGTGGCGCTCGGCGGCGCCGCGCGGGAAGCGCTGCGTCTGGCCGACGTGCTGGAAGCGATGCTGGCCGGCCTCGCCGAAGGGCTGGCCCGCGCCGATCGCCGCCGGCTTGCCGAGGCGCGACGGCTCGATGACGTGCTCGACCGCCTCACTGGCGCGATCCGCGGCTATCTCAGTGGCCTCGACGGCGAGGCGATGAGCGAGGCGGATCACCGTCGCGTCACCGAGATCCTGACTTTCGTCATCAATATGGAACATGCCGGCGACGTGGTGGACCGCAACCTGCTGGTCCTGGCCAATCGCGCGCTCAAGCGCGGCCGGCCGCTCACGCCGGCGCAGCAGGACGAGCTTGCCCAGGTGCTGCAGCGGGTGGGCGCCAATCTGCGGATGGCGGCGGCGCTGTTCCTCTCCGAGGATCCACGCCTCGCGCGCCTGCTCGCCGAGGAGAAACCGGAGTTCCGGCGCATCGAGGCGGAAGCGGCCGAGGCGCATTTCGCGGCGATGCGCGCCGGCGAGGCGACCGAGATCAGCGCGCTGCACCTCGATCTGCTGCGCGACCTCCGCCGGGTGAACGCGCATCTGGTGGCCGCCGCGGCCTATCCCGTGCTGGAGACCCACGGCGAATTGCTGCCGAGCCGTCTGCGCCGCGACGACTGAGCCCGGGCTTTATCCGGAGGGCGACACCAGCCACGGGCTGCCCGGCACGGCCAGCCTTTCTGCGATGAAGGCGGTGAACTTGTCGATCAGGGCGGACGGCGGCCGGCCGACCATCGTCAGCATCTCGATTTTGAAGCGGACGGTCGGCTGGATGGGCAGGGCTACCACCTCGGCGCTGTAGAGGGCGGGGGTGAGGGCATCCACCAGCGCGACTCCGGCGCCGCCCGCGACCAGCGCGCAGGCGGCCGAGGAAACATTGGTTTCGATGCTGATCTTCCGCTTCACCCGGTGGCTTTCGAACAGGCTGTCCACCAGGTCACGGGCCTCGTCCTCCCGCCCGAGCGAGACGAAGCTCTCGCCTTCCAGGTCCCTGGGCACCAGCGACGGGCGTGACGCCAGGCGATGGCCGCGTGGCAGCACGATCACCGCCGGGATTTCCATGAAGGGATGGCGCCCGACGCCGAGCGCGCCGCTGAGCGCCAGGGCGAAGCCGAGATCGATCTCGCCGGCGGCGATGCTGCGCGCGATCTGGCGCGAGGAGCGGATTTCCAGTGACGTGCGCAGGCCGGGATGGCGGCGGGCGAAGGTGGCGAGCCAGAGCGGCATGGTGCGGGCGCCAAGCAACGGCAGCGCGGCGATGCGCAACTCGCCCGGCCCGGCGGCGCGCAATTCGTTGGCGAGATGGTCGATGCCCGTGGCGGTGCGGAACAGGCGCTCCACTTCCAGGTGCAGGCGCGTGGCCTGGGGCGTGGGCAGCAGCCGGCGCCGCGAGCGGTCGAACAGCACCAGATGGGTTTCTGCCTCCAGCGCCTGCAGCAGCTTGCTGACCGCCGGCTGGGAGATCGACAGTGCCTCGGCGGCCTGGGTCACCGATCCGGTGCGCATCACCAGGTGGAAGGCGTGGAGCCGGCGCAGGCGTTGGGGGGTCATGGGCGAATCGGATAACCTGGAGGCATGAAACCAGAAAATATTAGCATTTGACGGAATGAGCGTCTGCACACAACCTGTGCAGTAACTTGATTTTCCCGGCGTAGCGCGGAGGTTGATCGGTTACATGAGCAAAAACTGGGCAATTGCTGCTGCCGCTGCCTTGATCGGCGCCACGGCCTGTGTCCCTTCGTTGGCCCAGGCGCAGCAGAAGACGCTGTACGTCGCGGCCTATGGCGGCTCGTTCGAGACCATCATGCGCCAGAAGGTCTTTCCTGACTTCGAACGATCCCGCAACGTGCGCATCGCCTATGTCGCCGGCAACTCCACCGATACATTGGCCAAGCTGCAGGCGCAGAAGAACGCGCCTGACATCGACGTCATCATCGTCGATGACGGGCCGATGCAGCGGGCGCTGCAACTGGGTTTCTGCGCGCCGCTCAAGCCGGGCCCGAGCTATGCCAACCTCTATGACGTAGCCAAGATCAGCCCGGAGGCGGTGGCGACCGGCGCGGTCGGCGTCGGCATCGCCTATAACGCCGATGCCTTCCAGAAGCTCGGCTGGGCGGTGCCGCAGGGCTGGACCGATCTCGCCGATCCCAAGTTCAAGGGCAAGATCGCGACCCCGGGCATCGACAACACCTACGGCCTGCAGGAACTGATCATGTTCGCCCGCATCAACGGCGGCGACATCGACCACATCGATCCCGGCTTCGCCTACATGAAGAGCAAGATCGCCCCCAACATGCGTGCCTTCGAATCCTCGCCCGGTCGCATGTCGGAACTGTTCCAGAGCGGCGAGATCGTTGCCGCCGTGTGGGGCAGCTCGCGCACCAAGGCGCTGGCGATGACCGGCTTCCCGGCGAAGTTCGTGTTCCCGAAGGAAGGCTCGCCGGCGCTGTTCACCACCGCCTGCGTGGTCAAGGGCGCGCGCAACGAGGCGGACGGGCAGGCCTTCATCGAGACTCTGCTGGCCCCGCCCGCCCAGGTCGCCTTCGCCGAGACCGGCGCGGGGCCGGTGAACAAGAAGGTTGAACTGACGCCGGAACAGGCGCAGGGCATGCCCTATGGCCCGGCGGAGATCGCCAAGCTGGTGACCTTCGACTGGCCGGCGATCAACACCAAGCGTGACGCCTGGACCAAGCGCTGGAACCGGGAGATCGAGCGCTGATCAGCCAGGGTGGTACCGCTTCCGCGGACGGATGCTGACATGAGCTTTCTGGAACTGACCGGCCTGGCACGTCGCTACGGAGACTTCCATGCCGTGAGCGATGTGACGCTGGCGATGCGGCAGGGCGAATTCGTTTCTCTGCTTGGTCCTTCCGGCTGTGGCAAGACCACCACGCTGCAGATGATCGCCGGCTTCATCGAGCCCACTGCCGGCTCGGTGACGATCGAGGGCCGGGACCTCACGCGGGTCCCGGCCAACCGGCGCGGCATCGGCATCGTCTTCCAGTCCTATGCGCTGTTCCCGCACATGACGGTGGCGGCGAATGTCGCCTTCGGGCTGGAGATGCGCCGCGTGCCTCGCGCCGAGCGCACCGAGCGGGTCGGGCGGGCGCTGGAACTGGTGCATCTGGCCCATCTCGCCGGGCGCTATCCGCGCCAGCTTTCCGGTGGCCAGCAGCAGCGCGTGGCGCTTGCCCGCGCGCTGGTGATCGAGCCGCGGCTGCTGCTGCTCGACGAGCCGATGTCCAACCTCGACGCCAAGCTGCGCGAGGACATGCAGATCGAGTTGCGCCGCCTGCAGCGCAGCCTGGGCATCACCACCATCATGGTGACGCATGACCAGAACGAGGCGATGGCGATGAGCGACCGCATCGCGGTGATGCGTGCCGGCCGCATCGTGCAGATCGACACGCCCGAGGCTGCCTACGAATACCCGGCGGACGATTTCGCCTCCACCTTCCTCGGCAAGAGCAACAACGTGCCCGCGCGCGTCACCGGCCGCAGCATCGCGCTGCCGGGCGGGCTGACCCTGGCCTTGCCGCCGGGCGGGCCACCGGCGCCCCAAGGGGAGGTGCTGTGTTCGTTGCGGCCGGAGAAACTGTGGATGACCGAGCCCGGCAGCGGGCAGTTGCGCGCCACCATCCGCTCCCGCCTGTTCCTCGGCACGCACTGGCTGTTCCAGGTCGACAGCGACCTCGGCGAATTGCTGGTCTACCAGCAGAACACCAACCGGGTGCCGCCGGCGGAGGGGGATGTGGTCGGGCTCGACTGGCATGCCTCCAGCCTGCGCGTGCTGCCCGCGGAGCCCGCCCGCCTTGGCCACTGATCCCGCCACGGTGCGCCGGCCCCGGGCGACGCCGTACTGGCTCTGCCTGCCGGCGCTGCTGCTCTACGGGGTGATGCTGGCCACCCCGCTGGCCATGACCGCGCTGCTCTCCTTCAACAGCTACAGCGACACCGAAGGCGTGCTGCTCACCTGGGGGCTCCACAACTACACCGAGGTGCTGTCGGACGGGTATTTCCATACGATCTTCCTGCGCACGCTGCGGATCGCGCTGGCTACCACGGTGATCTGCACCCTGATCGGCGTGCCGGAAGCCTGGATCATCAGCCGGCTGAGCCCGCGCTGGCGGGGCCTCTGCCTGCTGGTGGTGCTGGGGCCGCTGCTGATCTCGGTGGTGGTGCGCACGCTGGGCTGGACCATCCTGATGGGCCGCAACGGCCTGATCAACCAGGGACTGCAGGCCCTGCACCTGAGCGGCACGCCGGTCGAGCTGCTGTTCACCGAAACCGGCATCATCATCGCCCTGGTGCATGTGATGGTGCCATTCATGGTGCTGGCCGTCTGGACCGCGCTGCAGGGCGTCGATCCCGCCGGCGAGAACGCGGCGATTTCGCTCGGCGCTTCCGATGCTGTGGTATTCTTCCGCATCGTGCTGCCGCAGGTGATGCAGGGCGTGCTGTCGGGCAGCCTGATCGTGTTCTCGCTGTCGGCCAGTGCTTTCGCCACCCCGGCGCTGATCGGCGGACGGCGGCTGAAGGTGGCGGCGACGGCGATCTACGACGAGTTCCTTGCCACGCTCAACTGGCCGCTCGGCGCCGCCATCGCCTGCCTGCTGGTCGCATCCGTGATGGCGATCATGCTCCTGTGGAACCGCATCGTCGAACGTCGCACCCAGGGAGCCACGGCATGAGACGCAACGGTCCCCTGGCGCTGGCCTTCCACGCGCTGTTCGTCATTTTCATGCTGGCACCGCTGGTGGTGGTGGCGCTGGTTGCCTTCACCCCGGAGGGCTACCTGTCGCTGCCGGTCGATGGCCCGTCGCTGCGCTGGTTCCGGGCGATCGGCGAGAATCCCGATTTCATCGACAGCTTCTGGATCTCGGTGCGGCTGGGCCTGGCATCCGCGACGCTGGCGACGGTGGCGCTGCTGCCGGCGGCGCTGGCGATCGGCCGTTTCCGCTTCCCCGGCCGCGAGGCGATCCTGGGCTTCGTGATGTCGCCGCTGATGGTGCCGGCGGTGGTGCTTGGCGTCGGCTTCCTGCGCTTCCTGACGCTGTTCGGGGTGCAAGGGAGCTTCGGTGGGCTGGTGCTGTGCCATGCCATCGTCGTCGGTCCCTACGTGCTGCGCATGGTGCTGGCGGCGGTGGCCGGGCTTGATCCCAACCTCAACCGCGCGGCCGTCTCGCTCGGCGCGTCCTCCTGGCGGGCCTTCTGGCGCATCACCGTGCCACTGCTGCTCTCCGGCATCGCCGGCGGCTGGATCCTCGCCTTCATTTCCTCTTTCGATGAGTTGACCGTGACGATCTTCATTTCCTCGCCGCAAGTGACGCCCTTGCCGCTGCGGCTGTTCTCCCACATCGCCGAGACCACCGACCCCCTGGTTGCCTCGGTTTCGGCGGTGATCATGGCCCTGACCACCGTGCTGCTGATCCTGCTCGACCGGCTCTACGGCGTTGACCGACTGTTCTCCGGGGGGCGGCGGTGAGCGACAGTTTCGATCTGCTGGTCGTCGGCGGCGGCCTTGTCGGCAGCGCGATCGCCTGGGGGGCGGCGCGGCAGGGGGCGCGGGTCGGGTTACTGGACGAGGGCGACACGGCCTTCCGCGCCTCCCGCGGCAATTTCGGCCTGGTCTGGGTGCAGGGCAAGGGCGCGAACATGCCGGCCTATGCACGCTGGACCCTGCGCTCGTCGGAGCTTTGGCCGGAGCTGGCCGGCGACATGGCGGCGAAGACCGGCCTCGACGTGGCACTGCGCCAGCCAGGCGGGTTGATCTTCTGTCTCTCCGAGGCGGAACTGGAACAGCGTGCGGCTCTCATCCAACGCATGCACAATGAAAGCGGTGATATCGGCACCCGCATCATTCACCGCGACGAGTTGCGTGCCATGGTGCCGGCCATTGGCGACCGCGTGGTCGGCGCCGCCTATTGTCCGCGCGACGGCCACGCATCCCCGTTGTACACACTGCGGGCGTTGCAGCAGGCGCTGGTGGCGGCGGGCGGCACGTATCTGCCCAACCACATGGTCGATCGCATCGATCCCACCGAAGGCAGCTTCACCGTGCAGGCCGGGGCGAACACGCTGCGCAGCGGCAAGATCGTCATTGCCGCCGGGCTCGGCGCGGCGCGACTGGCGCCGATGGTGGGGCTCGACATGCCGGTGACGCCGTTGCGCGGCCAGATCCTGGTCACCGAGCGGATGCGGCCTTTCCTCGACTATCCCGGCCACACCATCCGCCAGACCGCGGAAGGCTCGGTGATGCTCGGCGACAGCCACGAGGATGTCGGCTTCAATGCCGGCACCACCGCCGCGGCGATGCACGAGATCGCGGCGCGCAACCTCGCGGCGCTGCCTTGCCTGGCCGATGCCACGGTTGTGCGCGTCTGGGGCGCGTTGCGTGTCATGACGCCGGACGGCTTCCCGGTCTACGACCAGTCGGAAACCCATCCCGGCGCGTTTTCGGCGGCCTGCCACAGCGGCGTGACGCTGGCCGGCGCGCATGCGCTGGCGCTGGCCCCCGCCATCCTGGCCGGCGCGCTTCCCCAAGGTTTCGAGACTTTCTCCAGCAGGCGATTCCATGTTCAAGCGGCTTGATCCGGCGCAGGCGACGCTGCGCTTCACCTTCGAGGGGCAGAGCATCGCCGCCCGGCCCGGGGAGACCGTCGCGGCGGCCCTGCTGGCGGCCGGGATCGGCGTCTTCCGCGAGACCCCGGTGAGCGGTGCCCCGCGCGCCCCGCATTGCATGATGGGCGTGTGCTTCGACTGCCTCGTCGAGATCGACGGCGTGGCCAACCGCCAGTCCTGCCAGACCCCGGTCGCCGAGGGGATGCAGGTGCGGCGCCAGCACGGCGCGCGAGGCCTGGCATGAGCACCGTCTGGGACGCCATCGTCATCGGCGCCGGCCCGGCCGGGCTTGCCGCCGCGAGCCTGCTCGCCGAGCAGGGCGCGCAGGTCGTCGTGCTGGACGAGCAGCCGGCGCCGGGCGGGCAGATCTACCGCGCCATCGAGGCCGGGCAGGCCAATGCCGGGCTGCTGCGCATCCTCGGCCCGGAATACGCCCATGGCGGCACGCTCGCGGCGCGCTTCCGCGCCAGCGGCGCCAGTTACCGGCCTGGCACCCAGGTCTGGCAGGTGACGGCCGAGCGCGAGGTCTGGGTGACCAGCGGCGGCCGTTCGGAACTGCTGCAAGGCCGTGCGGTGGTGCTGGCGACCGGTGCGATGGAACGTCCGGTGCCGGTGCCGGGTTGGACCCTGCCCGGGGTGATGACCGCGGGTGCGGTGCAGATCCTGCTGAAATCGGCACAGGTACTGCCCGCCGAAGGGCTGGTGCTGGCTGGTTCCGGGCCGCTGCTTTCCGTGGTGGCGATGCAGTGCCTGCGCGCCGGGGTGAAGCCGGCGGCGATCCTGGAGACGGCGACGCGGGCGGATGCACTGGCGGCGCTGCGGCATCTGCCGGCGGCGCTGGGGCGGGTGGCGCGCGGCTACCTGCTCAAGGGCGTGCAGATGAAGCTGGCGCTGTGGCGCGCCGGCATCCCGGTCTTCCGCGAGGTCAGCGACATCCGCATCGAGGGTGACACCGAGGCGCAGGCGGTCAGCTTCCGCACGCCGGGCGGTCCGCGGCGCGTCGCGGCGACGCTGGTGGCGCTGCACGAGGGCGTGGTGCCGATGACGCAGGTCACCCGTTCGCTCGGCTGCGAGCATGTCTGGGACGACGCGCAATGCTGTTTCCGTCCGGTGCTGGATTCCTGGGGCAACAGCAGCGT
Organism: Rhodovastum atsumiense; assembly: GCF_937425535.1. Classification (NCBI taxonomy): domain Bacteria; kingdom Pseudomonadati; phylum Pseudomonadota; class Alphaproteobacteria; order Acetobacterales; family Acetobacteraceae; genus Rhodovastum; species Rhodovastum atsumiense. Next base: position 51,324 of record NZ_OW485601.1, on the reverse strand, counting down.
GCCGGGCTTCCTGGTCGCGGGCGATGGCGGCGGCATCGGCGGCGCGCTCGCGGCCGAGCATGCCGGACGGATCGCCGCCTGGGAGGTGCTGCACCAGCTTGGCCGCATCGACGCGGCGCGGCGTGACGCCGGGGCCGCCCCGGACCGGCGGGAACTGGCGGCGCATCTGGCGATCCGGCCTTTGCTGGAGCGCATATTCCGTCCGCGCGCGGAGATCCTGACCCCGGCCGACGAGGTGGTGGTCTGCCGCTGCGAGGAGATCACCGCCGGTCAGGTTCGGGAGGTGGTGCGGCACGGCTGCCTTGGTCCCAACCAGGCCAAGAGCTTCCTGCGCGCCGGCATGGGGCCGTGCCAGGGGCGCATGTGCGGCCTGACCGTCTCGGCGCTGATCGCCGCCGAGCGCGGCATCGGCATGGACGAGGTCGGGTATTTCCGCATCCGCCCGCCACTCAAGCCGGTCACCGTGGGCGAGTTGGCCGCCATGGACATCCCCCGGTGAGCCTGACGGCGGATGCGGTGGTGGTGGGGGGCGGCCTGCACGGCTGCTCCGCCGCCCTGCATCTGGCCCGGCGCGGCCGCCGCGTGATCCTGCTGGAGAAGGAAAGCGCCGGCCGCCATGCCTCGGGCGTGAACGCGGGCGGGGTGCGGCGGCTGCTGCGCGTGCTGCCGGAGGTGCCGCTCTCTTGCGCCTCCATGCGCATCTGGCACCATATCGCCGATCTGGTCGGCGAGGACTGTGGTTTTCAGGTCAGCGGCCAGGTCGCGGTGGCGGAGACCGAGGCCGGGCTCGCCCGCCTGCGCGACCGTGCCGCGGAGATGGCGGCGCATGGCTACACGCATGAGGAACTGATCGGCCCGGAGGAGCTGTACGCGCTGTTGCCGGCGCTGGCGCCGGGTTGCCTGGGCGGGCTGGTCTCGCGCGAGGACGGTTTCGCCAGTCCCTATCACACCACCATGGCCTTCCGTGCCGCGGCGATCCGCGCCGGCGCCACCGTGCTGGAAGGCACGCGCGCCACCGGCTTCCGCCGCGTGGCCGGGCGGTGGCAGGTGGCAAGCACCGCTGGCCCGGTGGAAGCCGCGGTGCTGCTGAACTGCGGCGGTGCCTGGGGCGCGGAGGTGGCGGCGGCGCTGGGCGAGACGGTGCCGCTGGAACCGATCGCGCCGATGATGATGGTGACCGCGCCGCTGCCGCCTTTCGTCGAGCCGGTGGTGATCGGCGTGGAGCGCAAGCTGTCCTTCAAGCAGATGCCGAACCGGACGGTGATGATCGGCGGCGGCTATCGCGGCATTCCCTATCTGGACCGCGAGACCTCCTCGGTCGATTTCCGCAAGCTGCACGAGAGCGCTGCGACCGTGGCCTCGCTGTTTCCGGTGATGCGCGATGCGGTGGTGGTGCGCAGTTGGTCCGGCATCGAATCGCGCCTGCCCGACGACATGCCGGTGATCGGCCCGAGCAGCACCGAGGAAGGTGCCTTCCACGCCTTCGGTTTCTCCGCACACGGCTTCCAGCTTGGCCCCATCGTCGGCCAGTTGCTGGCCGAGCTGGTGGAGACCGGCACCGCCTCCCTGCCGATCGCCCCGTTTTCGGTCCGCCGTTTCGCCGCTTTCGGGGATTCGGCCGGCATGACCCCTTCCAACCAGGAGATTTTGTAAATGATCGAACGACACGGCCGCACGCCGATCATGCACCGCGTGGTGGAATATAACGGCGTGCTGCATGTCGGCGGGCTGGTCGCCGAGGACCGCAGCGTCGGCATGAAGGGGCAGACCGAGCAGGTGCTGCAGCGGCTCGAGGCCATTCTCGCCCCGTTCGGCAGCGGCCGCGACAAGGTGCTGGCGGCCACCATCTACGTCACTGACCTGGGGCTGAAGAAGGAGATGAACGAGGCCTGGGTCGCCTTCTTCGGCGAGCATCTGCCGACCCGTGCGACCATTGGCGTCGCCGATCTCGGCAGCAAGGACACGCTGCTGGAAGTCGTGTTCACGGCGGCGCGGTGACCGTGCAGCAGGCGCCGCGGTCCTCTGCCGCGGCGCAGTCGTGGCTGGCGGTCCACCGCGACCGCCTGCTGCAGCAGATGCTGGCGCTGATGCGTATCCCCAGCGTCAGCACTGATCCCGCCTGCGCGGGGGCGGTCGCCGAGGCCGCGGCCTTCCTGCGCGATCATGTCACGCGCATCGGCCTGCAAGGGGCGCGGCTGATCGAGGAAGGCGGCAATCCGGCGGTCTATGCCGAATGGCTCGGCGCTCCCGGCGCCCCCACCATCCTGGTCTACGGCCATTACGACGTGCAGCCGCCCGACCCGCTGGATTTGTGGCGATCGCCGCCGTTCGAGCCAACCATCCGCGACGGGCGTGTCTATTGCCGCGGTGCTTCGGACGACAAGGGGCCGCTGTGGACCGCGCTCGCCGCCATCGAGGCGGTGCTGGCGACCGAGGGCCGGCTGCCGGTCAATGTCCGGCTGCTGCTGGAAGGCGAGGAGGAGGTCGGCAGCCGTTCGCTCGCCACCATCCTGCAGCGCCATGCCGCGTTGCTGCGTGCCGATGTGCTGATCTCGGCCGATGGCAGCCGCTGGCGGCCCGATCTGGTCAGCGTCAATACCAACAGCCGCGGTCTCTGCGCGCTGGAATTCACCGTCGAGACGGCCAACGAGGACCTGCATTCGGGCCGCTACGGCGGGGCGGTGGCCAATGCCGCCACGGTTCTCTGCCAGATGGTCGCCAGTCTGCACGATGCCGACCGCCGCGTTGCCGTCGCCGGCTTCTTCGAAGGGTTGCGTCCGCCAGGGCCGCAGGACCGTGCCGCCATCGCCGCGATCGATTTCGACGAGGCGGGGTTTCTCGGCGAGATCGGCGCCCTGCCGGGGGCGGTGGAACGTGGCGTGAATATGCTGGAGGCGATGTGGCTGCGCCCGACGCTGGAGATCAACGGCATCACCTCCGGCTATAGCGGGCCCGGCACCAAGACGGTGCTGCCGCATACCGCCAGCGCCAAGATCACCTGCCGCCTGGGCATCGGCCAGGATCCGCAGGTGGTGGCAGCGGCGGTGGAGCGGCATCTGCAGGCGCAGTGCCCGCCTTACGCCCGTCTGACCGTGCGACGCGGAGCCGGCGGTGCCCGCGCCTATGCGCTGCCCGACGACCATCCGGCGCTGCTGGCCGTCGAGCGCATGATGCTGGCCCTGCACGGAGAGCGCCCGCTGCATGTCGGCGTCGGCGGGACCCTGCCGATCTCGTCGCTGATCAAAGAGCATCTTGGAATGGAAACGGTGATGGTCTCCTACGCCATTTCCGATTCCGGCGTGCACGCGCCCAACGAGTTCTTCCGGCTGTCCTCCTTCGACGAAGGCATGGCTGCCTGGACGCTGTTGCTGCCGGAACTCGCCGCCGCCTATGCCGGGGAGGGGGGCGCATGATCCGTCGCATTTCGCTGGCTGCCGCGGCCGGTCTCGCGCTCGGGCTGGCAGCGCCCGCCGCCCGGGCCGCCAGCACGCTGGTGGTCTGCACCGAGGCGAGTCCGGCGGTGCTGAACCCGCAGCTTTCGACCGCCAACACCGTCTTCGATGTCGGTGCGCAGATCTACGACGAACTGGTCGAGACCGAGCGCGGCGGCTCGGTCATTCAGCCGGCCCTGGCAGAATCCTGGAGCACGGCACCGGACGGGCTGTCGGTGACGTTCCATCTGCGCCGCGGCGTGAAGTTCCACGCCAACAAGTCATTCACGCCGACACGCGATCTCACGGCCACCGACGTGGTGTTCAGCTTCAACCGCATGCTGGACCCCAACCATCCGTTCCATCGTATCGGCGGCCTCAGCTACGACGAATGGGATTCGCTGCTGCGCGACCGCGTCAACGCCGTGGTCGCGGTGGATGATCACACCGTCCGCTTCGACCTCAAGGAACCGGTAGCCTCCCTGCTCGGCATCCTGTCGATGCAGTCCTTCGCCATCTTCTCGGCCGAATATGCGGAGAAGTTGCTGGCGGCGGGCACGCCGGAGCGGCTGGACAGCGAGCCGATCGGCACTGGCGCGTTCTCCTTCGTGCGCTACCAGCGCGACACCGATCTGCGCTTCCGCGCCTTCCCGCAGCATTGGGCGAAACAGGCCAGGCTGCCGGACCGGGTTGCCCAGGTCGAGTCCCTCGTATTTACCATCGTGCCTGATCCGGCGGTGCGGCTGGCCAAGCTGCGGGCTGGCGAATGCCATATCGCCCGCTATCCGAACCCGGCCGATTTCGACGCCATTCGCGCCAATCCGCAACTGCGGCTCGCGAGCGGGAAGATGGCCTCGATCGGCTATATCGCCTTCCGCTCCGACCGCCCGCCTTTCGACAAGCGGGAGGTGCGCGAGGCGCTGGCCATGGCAATCGACCTGAAATCGCTGGTGGCAAGCGTCTTCCAGGGGGTGGGGGAGCCGACCGGGGCCCTGATCCCGCCGGTGCTGTGGGGGCACAATCCCGGCGTGCGGCCGCGCCCGTACGATCCCGCCGCGGCGAAGGCGAAGCTGGTGCAGGCCGGCTATCCGGAGGGATTCCGCACTCAGATCTGGGCCATCCCGGTGGCGCGCGCCTACATGCCCAACGGACGCCGGGCCGCGGAAATGATCCAGGCCGACTGGGCGAAGATCGGCGTGCAGGCCGAGATCGTGACCTATGAATGGGGCGAGTACCTGCGCCGGGTGCGCAGCAGCGAGGCCCCGGTCGGCATGCTGGGCGGCAGTTGGGATTACCCGGACCCGAGCCAGCTCGTCTACGGCTACTGGGCCTGCCCCGGCGGCAAGCCCCGGCCCGGCAACTGGAGCCGCTGGTGCAACGCCGCCTTCAGCGATCTCGTCTCCCGCGCCAACGTGGTCAGCGATCCAGTCGAGCGGACGAAGCTGTACCAACAGGCGCAGGAGGTTTTCGCCGAAGACGTTCCCGCCGTGCTGTTCGCTGACACCCCGGCGTTTTCAGCGGTGCGCAGCAATGTGGTCGGCTACAAGGTGCATGTGCTGGGAGGCACGCCGTTTACCGGAATCACTCTCAGGCCGTGACGGCGGGGCCTTGCCCCGCACCCTACCAGGAGGCTTTGCCTCCTGGACCTCCACCAAGGGCCATAGGCCCTTGGATCCCATTCTTGGGCCGCGGGGGCCTTGTGGCCCCTGCCGGGTTAAGGGCAAAGCCCTTGTCTTTTCCTATTGTCCCATCGCGAAGAACGCCAGCCGGGTAAAGCGGGTGTAGTCCGACTCGAAGGCCATGATGCCCACGAACACCAGCAGGACCAGTGGCGGCACCAGGATCGCATAGACCAGGGCGAGCCGTTCCCAGGCCATGTGCATGAACACCGCCACGATCAGGCCCGCCTTCACGATCATGAACAGCAGGATCAGGAACCAGCGGAGATAGCCTTGGAATCCGAAATAATCGACCAGGTAGGAACAGGTGCTGAGCACGAACAGCCAGCCCCAGACGATGAGGTAGAGCCGGATCGGATGCTGCTGCGCCTCGGCCTGCGCCATGGTCGTGCCCCTTACCAAAGATAGAACAGCGCGAAGATGAAGACCCAGACCAGATCGACGAAGTGCCAGTAGAGGCCGGTGATCTCGACGATCTCGTAGCGTCCGGACCGGCTGGTGAAGAAGCCCTTGCGGCCCTGGTCGAAGTCGCCCCGCCAGACCTTGCGCGCGATCAGGATCAGGAAGATCACGCCGATGGTGACGTGCGTGCCGTGGAATCCGGTTATCATGAAGAAGCTTGATCCGAACTGGAAGGCACCCCAGGGATTGCCCCAGGGGCGGACGCCCTCGGTGATCAGCTTGGTCCACTCGAAGGCCTGCATGCCGACGAAGGTGGCGCCGAAGGCGGCCGTCAGCAGCATCAGGATCACCGTCCGCACCCGGTCGCGCCGATAGGCGTAGTTGACCGCCATGGCCATGGTGCCACTGCTGCTGATCAGGACGAAGGTCATGATGGCGATCAGGATCAGCGGGATCTCCTGGCCGCCGATCCGCAGCGCGAAGACCTCGCTGGGATTGGGCCAGGGCTCGGTGGTGGACATCCGCACCGTCATGTACGACAGCAGAAAGCAACTGAAGATGAAGGTGTCGCTCAGGAGGAAGATCCACATCATGACCTTGCCCCAGGACGCGGTCCGGAACGCCCGCTGGTCGGAGGCCCAGTCGCCGGCGACGCCTTGCCAGCGTCCGGGGCGCGCCAGGGCGTCCGGTGTGTTCGGCAGTGTGGAATCGTCCATCGTTCCCTCGCGCATGCGTCGGTCCCCGCTGCGGCATCAGCCAAGCCAGGCACGGCAGACATCGAGGACATTGCCGGCCCAGCCCATCAGCACGGCGAACAGGACCACCCAGGCCAGCAGCAGGAAGTGCCAGTAGAGGGCGCAAAGCTCCACGCCCAGGCACAGGCTTTCCGTGGGCACGCCGTGCCGCAGCCGGGCGGTGGTCCGGGCCAGGGCCGCCACGCCGCCCAGCACGTGCAGCCCGTGCAGGCCGGTGATCAGGTAGAAGAAGGAACTGGCCGGGCTGGTCGTCAGGAAATATCCGGCCTCCGCGAGTTGCCGCCATACCAGCACCTGTCCCGCTACGAAGGTCAGGGCCGCCAGCCCGCCGGCCAGCAACCCATCGCGCAGGCCGGCCCTGTGGCCCCGGCGCGCCGCGGCCTGGGCCAGGTGCAGGGCAACGCTGCCGGTGGCAAGCACGCCTGTGTTGAACCACAGCAGCCGGGGCGCCGACAGCAGAAGCAGACCGCTGCCATCGGGCGCCGCCACCTCCGTGCGCAGCACATAGGCGCTGATCAGCAACGCGAACAGCGATCCGGCCACGGCGAGGAACACACCCAGGCCGAGCTTCGCGGCCGGCAGGCGCACGGCGCCGCTGCCCTCGTCCGGGATGCCTTCCTCCAGCCATGGCCTGGATGCGAGCCGCTGCCGCGCCAGCCATCCGAAGCTGATGGCGGCGATGATGCCCAGGAACACGAGCATGGCGGCCACGCGCCGGCTTCCCGGTCAGGCGGTCTGGGGGGAGGGGGGCTGGTTCTGTGGCAGGAAATCGCGTTCGGCGCCCGGCACGCTGTAGTCATAGGCCCAGCGATAGACCACCGGCAGGTCGCGGCCCCAGTTGCCATGCTGCGGCGGCGTGTGCGGCGTCTGCCATTCCAGCGTGGTGGCGTTCCAGGGGTTGCCGCCGGCCGCCCGGCCCCTGACGAGGCTCCAGACCAGATTGAAGAAGAACAGCAGTTGCGCCGCCCCGACCACCAGGGCCGCCACGGTGATGAAGATGTTCAGCGTCTCCGCTGAGGGCGGCACGAAGGCGGCGGCCCCCATCTCGTAATAGCGGCGCGGCACCCCCATCAGGCCGAGATAGTGCATGGGGAAGAAGATCGCGTAGGCGCCCAGGAAGGTGATCCAGAAATGCAGCTTGCCCAGCCGATCGTCGAGCATCCGTCCGGTGATCTTCGGGTACCAGTGATAGATGCCGCCGAAGACGACGAGGATCGGTGCCACGCCCATCACCATGTGGAAATGGGCAACCACGAACATGGTCCCCGACAGCGGCACGTCCACCACCACGTTGCCGAGGAACAGGCCGGTCAGCCCGCCATTGACGAAGGTGACGATGAACCCCAGGGCGAACAGCATCGGCACCGTCAGGTGGATGTCGCCGCGCCACAGCGTCAGGATCCAGTTATAGACCTTGATCGCGGTCGGCACGGCGATGATCAGTGTCGTGGTGGCGAAGAAGAATCCGAAGCGCGGGTTCATGCCGCTGACGTACATGTGGTGGGCCCAGACGACGAAGCTGAGCGCGCCGATCGCCACGATCGCCCAGACCATCATGCGGTAGCCGAAGATGTTCTTGCGCGCATGCGTGCTGATCAGGTCGGAGACGATGCCGAAGGCGGGCAGGGCGACGATGTAGACCTCGGGATGGCCGAAGAACCAGAACAGGTGCTGCCACAGGATCGGGCTGCCGCCGCCGTATTTCAGGTGCTCGCCCATTGCCACCAGGCCCGGCATGAAGAAGCTGGTGCCCAACAGCCGGTCGAACAGCATCATCACGGAGGCGACGAACAGGGCGGGGAAGGCCAGCAAGGCCATCACGGTCGCGGTGAAGATGCCCCAGACCGTCAGCGGCAGGCGCATCAGCGTCATCCCGCGCGTGCGTGCCTGCAGCACCGTCACCACGTAGTTCAGCCCGCCCATGGTGAAGCCGATGATGAACAGGATCAGCGAGACGAGCATCAGGATGATGCCCCAGCTTTCCCCCGGTGTGCCGGCGAGGATGGCCTGGGGCGGATAGAGCGTCCAGCCCGCGCCGGTGGGGCCGTCGGGGACGAAGAAGCCGGCAACCAGGACCAGCACCGCGAGCAGGTAGATCCAGTAGCTCAGCATGTTCGCATAGGGGAACACCATGTCCCGGGCCCCCACCATCAGCGGAATGAGGTAGTTGCCGAATCCCCCCAGGAACAGCGCCGTGAGCAGGTAGATCACCATGATCATGCCGTGCATGGTGATGAACTGATAGTAGTCGGATGACTGGATGAAGGCGAACTGGCCGGGGAAGGCCAGTTGCAGTCGCATCAGCCAGGACAGCACCAGCGCCACCAGGCCGATTGCCATCGCCGTCAGCGCATACTGGATGGCGATGACCTTGGCGTCCTGCGACCAGACATATTTCGTGACCCAGCTCTGCGGGTGGTAAAGCTCCATCTCCCCGCTTTCGGCCGCCGCGCCGGCCCCGCCCGCGCCCAGCGTGACATCGACCATCGCAACGCTTCCCCCTTATTTTTCCGCGGCCGGCGGTGACAATTCGGCGAAGGTCTTCTGCTTTGCCAGCCAGCTCCGGTAGTCGCCCTCGGTATCGACCACGAGATTGCCGCGCATCTGCGGGTGCCCGATACCGCAGAAGCCGGCACAGAAGATCTCGAACGTGCCGGTTCGCGTCGGCGTGACCCAGAAATACGTGACCAGGCCCGGCATCAGGTCCATCTTGGCGCGGAACTCCGGCACCCAGAAATCGTGCACGACATCGATGGAGCGGAGCAGCAGCTTGACGGGGTGGCCGACCGGCAGATGCAGGTCATCGCCGATCACCACGACGTTGTCCCGTCCGGCGGGATCGTCGGGATTGAGCCCGAGCGGGTTGTCGGCGCTCACGAATTTGGCGTCGGTCGTGCCAAGGCGGCCTTCCTTGCCGGGCAGGCGGAAACCCCATTGCCATTGCTGGCCGACGATCTCGATTTCGGCAGCCTGCTGCGGCACGTTCACGAAGTCCCGCCAGACGAACAGGCCGGGGGCCAACATCGCCGCGACCCCGATCGCGGTCGCGATGCCCAGCCATGATTCCAGGCGCCGGTTTTCGGGATCGTAGGCGGCGCGGTGTCCGGGGCGGTGGCGGAAGCGGAACACGCACCAGGCCATGAACAGGACGACGGCGGTGAAGACGAAGCCGGTGATCCAGAACGTGATCAGGATCGTGGTGTCGATATAGTGCCAGTTCGAGGCGATGGGCGTGAACCACCAGGGGCTGAGGAAGTGGAACAGCACCGAGCCGACGACGATCAGCACCAGGACGAGTGCGGGAACCATGCGTCAGGGATCCTTGCCGCCCGCCGGGATCAGCGGGCCCGGTCGCCGGGCTTGGGTTCCGAATCATGCAGTCGGGCCGTGGATGCATCGGCGTGATCGCGCTCAGATGGCGTCACACTCGCCATGATCTCCCCCTTCGCGTGCGCGTCATTGTTCTGTCGGAGGCGATGTACACAGCCGGCACTGCCAGTCTTGATCAGACTGCAACTTAATCTCAATTAATAATCGACTTTCGCTTGTGCTGTCAATTGCCGCGGAGTCCCGGGCACGGTGCGTGGCGGACGGATCGCGTAACCGTGCCCGGGCACCGGCCCGGATACCACGTGGATTCCGCCAGGACGCGGGTGATATGTTTTCCCGATACAAGGGCTGTGGGTTTCATGACTGGTGACCCGGCCTGGATGACCCGGTCATGGTTTGCCCACGGCCCTCGGAACCAGAAATCCGGGAGGAAACAGCATGACCATTCGCAATCCCGTCGAATGGGTGGCCGATCGCTCCATCCATGCCGGCTCGGCCATCCGCTCGGCGAGCCACTCCGTCCACCCGGTCGATCGCCCCGCGGCGGCCGTGACGCCGGTCGTCCGCCGCATCCGATCGTCCGAGCTCTGGGATGTGCTGGCCAGGGGTCTGGACGATTTCGGGGCGAACCGCACGGACGTGCTGTTCCTCTGTGTCCTCTATCCGGTGCTGGGTCTTGTCATGGCGCGTGCGGCCGCCGGCTATGGCATGGTGCCGCTGCTGTTCCCGCTCGCATCCGGCTTCGCGCTGGTCGGCCCGCTGGCGGGGGTCGGGCTCTATGAAATGAGCCGGCAACGGGAACGGGGCGGGCATGCCGGCTGGTCGAGCGCCTTTGGCGTGGTCCGTGCGCCTGCCTTCGGCGCGATCCTGCTGCTGGGGCTCATCCTGACCGGCATTTTCGTGCTCTGGCTGCTGGCGGCGCAGGCGATCTACGACGTGACCCTTGGTCCCGAACCGCCTGTCTCCGTCTCGGCCTTCGTCCAGGACGTCTTCACCACCCCGGCGGGCTGGGCGATGATCGTCGGCGGGATCGGCGCCGGCTTTCTCTTCGCCCTGCTGGTCATGGCGATCAGCGTCGTTTCCTTTCCGCTGATGCTGGACCGCGAGGTGGGGCTCGAGACGGCGGTGTGGACCTCGATTCGCGCGGTCGCCGCGAATCCGCGGCCGATGGCGATGTGGGGACTGATCGTTGCCGCCAGCCTGGTGATCGGCTCGATCCCGCTCTTTTTCGGGCTTGTCATCGTGCTGCCCGTACTTGGCCATGCCACCTGGCATCTTTATCGCAAGGTCGTGGCGCACTGATCCCGTATCCGCCCTGGGCCGCGTTCCGACGACGGTACTTCTCCTGATCCCGCGCGTTTCTCCAGGCAGGGAGGATGCCGCCATGCCGCCGCGCACGATGCCGCGTCTTGCATTCTTTGCCACCCTGCTGCTGCCGGCCGTTGCCACCGGCCAACCGGCTCGCAATGGCAATGTCTGGGATGGCACGGCCCACCAGCCCGGCGCCACCGGCGTCGAGGACAGCCAGCGCCGGGCCGGCGTCGCGCCGAGCGATGCCCAGGCCCGCCAGGAAGAGCAGGATCTCGACCGGATCGGGCGCCAGTTGAACGACCGCGCCGCCCAGGACGCCGCTGCCGTACCCGAGAGCAAAAGCAATGCCTATGGCGTGCGGCCGGGGGGAGAGATTCCGATCACCCAACCACCGAAGACGACGCCGCCACAGCGCTGATGCTCCTGCCCCGGGGGGCGGCAAGCCGTCATCTGCGCCTGACCGGCCTGGTTCCGTTGCCGACACGCAATGCCATGGATTTTCTTCGTGTGCGACCTGTCACACGTTGCCTTGCGAACGGGGGGCGGCCGTTGCAGGGTGTAGCGGGCCGGAGTGGAGAGAGTGATGGCGCGGGTTGCGGTGTTGGACGACTGGCAGGGTATCGCCGAGAAGCTGGCGGACTGGTCGGTCCTGCGCGCGCGCGCCGAGGTGGTGTTCTTCCGCAATGCCATCGCCACGCCCGACGACCTCGTGCAGAGGCTCGCGGGCTTCGACATCGTGCTGGCCATGCGCGAGCGCACGCAGTTTCCCGCCGCGGTGCTGCAGCGCCTCGGCGAGTTGCGGCTGCTCAGCTTCACCGGTGCCCGCAATGCCGCGATCGACACGGCGGCCGCGACGGCGAAGGGCATCCTGGTCTGCAACACCGCCGGCCGTTCCTCCCACGCCACGGCGGAACTGGCGCTTGGGCTGTTGCTGGCCTGCGCGCGGCGGATCCCGCTGGGCGATGCGCGCATCCGCACGGGCTTCTTCCAGGACGGTGTGCCGCCCGGGCTGGAACTGGCCGGTCGCACGCTCGGCCTCGTTGGCCTGGGCCATATCGGCGGTCGCGTCGCGCGGTACGGCAAGGCGCTCGACATGCAGGTGATCGCCTGGAGCCAGAACCTGACCGAAGCGCGCGCCCAGGAACTGGGCGTCACCCGCGTCGGCAAGGACGAGTTGTTCGCCCGCGCCGATGCCATCAGCATCCATCTCGTGCTCTCGCCGCGCACCCGCGGGGTGGTGGGGGCGCGCGAGATCGCGGCGATGAAGCGTGGTGCCATTCTGGTCAACACCTCGCGCGGCCCGCTGGTCGACCAGGACGCGCTGCTCGCCGCCCTGGATGGCGGGCGCATCCTCGCCGGGCTCGATGTCTACGACATCGAGCCGTTGCCGCCGGCGCATCCGTTGCGCATCGTTCCCAACGCGGTGCTGACGCCCCATCTCGGCTATGTCACCGAGACCAACATGGCCGCCTTCTACCGGGCCAGCATCGAGAATGTCCTGGCGTTTCTCGACGGCGCGCCGATCCGCGTGGTCAATCCCGAGCTGCTCGCCGAGGACGCCTGAGGCCACGCGCGATCCGGTCGAACCATGGGCAGCGCCGCGGGAATCTGGCTATGATCGCGCCAACAGGGGGAATGCCACATGGGACGGCATCATCTGACCGACGAGCAGATCGACGCTCTCTACGAGCGCATCCGGGTCCTGGAAGCGGCGCTCGAACCCTTCGCGGCGATCGGGCGGGAGCCTTCCCTGCTCGAAATGGAGGAAGCGGCGCAGAAAGCCGCTGAATTGCTGCCGCGGACGGGGCGCGACAGCTCTGGTCCGGACGACTATTTCCTCGAGCAGGGGCGTCAGCAGGACGCCTGATCCGGCGCGCCGTCGCCGCCCTGCTTGACGCCCGCATCGCGCCCGCATTCACTTCATCCGGACAATCAATAAACGGAGGAAGTCCCATGCGCGCCTGGGCTGTGGTCGAGAACGAAGCGCCCTTGCAGGAACTGGATCTGCCAACCCCGGAGCCGCAAGGGACCGAAATCCTGCTCGAGACCACATATTGTGGTGTCTGCCACTCTGATATCCACATCTGGGAGGGGCGCTACGACCTTGGCGGCGGCAAGGTGATGAACCTGAAGGATCGTGGCCTGACCCTGCCGGTGGCGATGGGGCATGAGGTGGTTGGCCGCGTCGTCAAGCTTGGCCCGGAGGCGACCGGGGTGAAGCCGGGCGATATCCGCATCGTCTTCCCATGGGTCGGCTGCGGCAACTGCGCCGCCTGCAGCTCCGAACAGGACAATATGTGCCTCACGCCGCGGTCGATCGGCATCTACCAGCATGGCGGCTACGCGACGCATGTGCTGGCGCCGCATCCCCGGCATCTGGTTGATCCCGGCACCATCGATCCGGCTGTCGCCGCCACCTATGCCTGTTCGGGCATCACCGTCTATTCCGCCATCAACAAGGTGCTGCCGTTGCCGCCCGACGAGCCGATCGTCCTGGTGGGGGCGGGCGGGCTTGGCCTGCAGGCGATCTCGGTGCTGCGGGCCCTGGGACACCGGGCCATCGTCGTGGTCGACATCAGCGCCGAGAAGCGCGCCGCCGCGGAGCAGGCCGGCGCCAGCCGGACGGTGGATGGTTCCGGACCCGCGGTGCATCGTGCCATCATCGAGGCCTGTGGCGCCCAGCCGGTCGCCATCATCGACCTCGTGAACGGCACCGCCACGGCCCGCTTTGCCTTCGATTCGCTGCGCAAGGGCGGCAAGCTGATCCAGGTCGGGCTGTTCGGGGGCGAGTTGTCCCTGCCGCTGCCGCTGATGCCGATCCGGGCGCTGACCGTGCAGGGAAGCTATGTCGGCAATCCCCGGGAATTGCGGGAACTGGTGGCGCTGGCGCAGGACGGCCGGCTCGCGCCGGTGCCGGTGCAGACCGTGCCGCAGAGCCAGGCCAACGAGGCATTGATGCGCCTGCGCGACGGCAAGGTGACGGGACGGCTTGTGCTCAAGGCCGAGACGGCCTGAAAAGGGGAGGGATCAGGTTCCCCGTGCCCGCTGCCCCGTGCCGCGTGATGTCACGGCATCGGGCCGGGTCCTGAGGCCCTTGACTGAAAGGGAGTACCCCCGTGCCAGACATCCGCCGCTCGATCATCCTGCGCCGCCGCCCTACCGGCGAGCCGCGGCGGGAGGATTTCCAGATCGTCGAGGAGCCGGTTCCCGAACCGGGGCCGGGCGAGGTGCTGACCCGCACGATCTGGCTGTCGATCGATCCCTATATGCGCGGCCGCATGTCGGACCGGAAATCCTATGCCGAGCCGGTGGCGATCGGCGGCGTCATGACCGGGGAGACGGTCGGCGAGGTGCTCGCCAGCAACGATCCCGGCTTCTCCCCCGGCGACGTGGTGGTGGGCAGCCGCGGCTGGCAGACCCACAGCATCAGCCGGGCCGGGGCACTGGCCCGGATCGAGCGTCCCGGTGCGCCGCTCGGCGCCTATCTCGGCGTGCTGGGCATGCCCGGTACCACCGCCTATTCGGGCATGAAGGATATCGGCCAGCCGAAGGCGGGCGAGACGGTGGTGGTGTCGGCGGCCTCGGGCGGGGTCGGGTCGGTCGCCGGCCAACTGGCCAAGCGGGCCGGCGCGCGCGTGGTGGGCATCGCCGGCGGGGCGGATAAATGCGTCTGGGTGCAGGAGACGCTGGGCTTCGATGATTGCGTCGATCATCGCGTCGGCAATCTCGACCTGGCACTCGCCGATGCCTGCCCGAACGGCATCGATGTCTATTTCGAGAATGTCGGCGGTGCCGTGCAGGAAGCGGTGTTCGCCCGGCTCAATCCCTTCGCCCGCGTGGTCATGTGCGGCATGATCGCCCAGTACAACGAGGCCGAGTTCCCGCCCGGCCCCAATCTGGGCTTCGTGGTGGCCAAGCGCGTGCGCATCGAGGGCATGATCGTCAGCGACAAGCCGGAACGCTTCGCCGAGTGGCGCGCGCTCGCCGCCCCATGGGTCGCGGACGGATCGCTCCGGCATCGCGAGACGATCGTCGATGGCCTCGATGCAGCGCCCGAAGCCTTGCGCCAGGTGCTGCGGGGCGGGAATTTCGGGAAGATGCTGGTCCGCGTCGGCCGCGAGCCGGCGGGCGCCTGAACCGACCGCGCGGGCGGTCCAGCCGTCCCGCGCGGCCCCGCTTATTCCCGGCGTTCGGCGGAGAACACCTCGCCGGAGCGCTCGTGCAGGATCGCCACGATGCGATCGAGCGCCGCCAGGTCTTCCTTGGTCAGGTCGGCGGTCAGGCGGGTGGCGTATTCACGGGCGAGTGGGACGATCTCGGCATAGACGCGCTGTCCTTTCTCGCTCAGCGAGAGGAACACCTCGCGCTTGTCGGCCCGGTTCGGCTCGCGCACCACCAGGTCGTCGCGTTCCAGGTCGGAGACCGCGCGCGAGACCATGGTCTTGTGCATGAACGTCCGCTCGCCGACGGCTTTCGAGGTCAGGGTGCCGTGCTGGCCCAGCATGGCGATTACCCGCCATTCCGGCAGGCCGACGCCGAAGCGCTGGGTATAGAGCCGGGTGAAGCCCTGGCCGACGCTGGATGCGAGCACGACCAGTCGGAAGGGCAGGAACTCTTCGAGGAGGAGCACGTCCTCCTGTCCGGTCGGTCGAGACTCTGTGACCCGCTGCCGGGACGGTGATGCCATGGTCGCTCTCAAGGTCTGACGCCGCTGGTGCGACGCGGTGGGGCATTTGATTTATCATGATGATACGGCCATGCCGGCCGCGACAATCATCGATTGCGCCCATACCGCGATTCTGCGGTTCTGTCGCTAAACCGAAAACGGGTGCTGATAAGCGGGATCCAAGGGCGAAGCCCTTGGTGGGTCCAGGGCAAGGCCCTGGTGGGGTTTGGGGCAACGCCCCAAGATGCCTGGGTCGAGAAGGTCGTTGGGGCGTTGCCCCAAACCCCACCAGGAGGCTTCGCCTCCTGGACCTCCACCAAGGGCGAAGCCCTTGGATCCCGGGTTTTCGGCCGGCTACATGCCGGCGCGGATCTCGCCCAGCACCCGGTCGGTCTCGGCGTCGACTTCCTGCAGCGTCACCGGATACCCCCACAGCACCTGCAGATGCGCCAGCGTCTGACGGGCCGAGGAATCGTGCAGGCGGGACTTGCGACGGGAGATATGCGTCACCAGCAGGCTGCGGTCGCCGAACAGGTCGACATCGGTGGCCTCGATCAGCGGCCCGTAATGCGCCGGGTCGTAGCGGTCGGCGAGTTGCGAGCGGATGCGGCGATAGCCCACATCGTCATGGATATCCGTCACCACCAGGGCCGGATCGTTGGACCGGTCGGTCAGGTTCACCATGCGGAACTGGCGCATGACCTTGGGACCGAGGAACTGCCGCACCAGGCTTTCGTCGCGATACTCCGCCCAGGCCTCGCGCAACGTGCCCCAGGGATCGCCGTTGCCGGCGAAGCCGGGGAACCAGCGCTCGTCCTCTGCGTCCGGCTCGGTGCAGATGCGCTCGACGTCGCGCATGATGGCGAATCCCAGGGCGTACGGGTTCCAGCCCTGGAAATTCTGGTCGGCGAGCGTCGGCTGGCGCGTGACCGCGGTGTGGGAAGCCAGGAACTCCATGAAGGCGCCGTCGCTGATCTGGCCGCGGTCGTGCAGCCGGCTCATGATGGCGTAGTGCACCGTGGTGGCGCAGCCCTCGTTGGACAGCTTGGTCTGCATCTGCGGGTAGAAATACTGGGCGACCACCCGCACGATCCGGACCAGCTCACGTTCCCATCCCCGCAACCGGGGCGAGTGCTTCTCGCAGAGATAGAGCAGGTTCTCCTCGGGCAGGTTCAGCCGCGCCTTGGCCTCGTTCACGGCCTTCTTGGCCACCGCGCTGCGCTCGGGTGCCGGAACGGTGGTCCAGAGCGGATTGTAACTTTCCTCCTCGTGCTTCTGCCGCTCGCGCGCCCGCGTCTCTTCGTCCGCAAGCCGCCATTTGCGCCGCAGATAGCGATGCACGCCCTGGCCCTGCAGCGCGTGGGCGGCGTCGAGGATGCGCTCCACCGCGGCCATGCCGTGACGCTCCTCGCATTCGGCGACGAAGCGGCGGGCGAAGGCGAGGTAATCGAGGATGCCGTCGGCATCCGTCCATTGCCGGAACAGGTGGTTGTTGCGGAAGAAGTGGTTATGGCCAAAACAGGCGTGGGCAATCACCAGCGCCTGCATCGTCATCGTGTTCTCCTCCATCAGATAGGCGATGCAGGGATTGGAGTTGATGACGATTTCGTAGGCGAGATTCTGCATGCCGGCCCGGTAGAGCAGATCGTCGCGGGCGAAGCGCTTGCCGAAGCTCCAGTGGCGGTACATCAGCGGCAGGCCGACGCTGGAATAGGCATCCAGCATCTGCTCGGAGGTGATCACCTCGACCTGGTTCGGGTAGCAGGTCAGCCCCAGTTCGCCGACCGCGATTTCCTCGCAGGCACGGAAGGTGGCGTCGAGCTTGCCGAAATCCCATTCCGCGCCGTCGAACAGCAGAGTCATGGCGTCGCTCCGGCAGGATTCTTGCGGAACAGGTCGGCGAACACGCCCCAGACGTCGCGGACCTCCGACAGCTTGCGCATCGCCAGTTGTGGCGCGCTCTCGCCGAGGATGCTGCGATAGGTGCCCCACAGGCTGGTTTCCAGCCCGCGCGCGATGCCGAAGCGTTCCTCCTCGCCATGGCCGGTCTCGACATAGGCGAAGTAGCGGACCAGTGGCAGGATGCGGCCCATCAGCTCGACCACCGCCCCGGCATCGGCGTGCAGGTTGTCGCCGTCCGACGCCTGCGCCACGTAGATGTTGTAGTCGCTCGGCGGGAAACGTTCCGATTGCACGCGCAGCATCTCGGTCAGCGCCGAGGAGACGATGGTGCCGCCGGTCTCGCGGGAGCGGAAGAAAGTATCCTCGTCCACTTCCTGCGCCTTCTCGGTGTGGCGGATGAACACCACATGCACGCGCGTATATTTGCGTTCGAGGAACAGGTGCAACAGCATGAAGAAGCGCTTGGCCAGCCCCTTCATGTGCTCGGTCATCGATCCGGAGACGTCCATCAGGCAGAACATGACGGCGTCCGAGGCCGGCAGCTTGACCCTTTCGTGACGGCGATAGCGCACGTCGATCGGATCGACGAAGGGAATGCGGGCGGTGCGTCGCAGCACCAGGTCGAGATGCGCCCGTGCCCGCGCGAGCCGGGCGTCGTCATGCGCCTTGATGGCGGCGGCGACCTCGGCCTGCGCTTCCTCGATCTCCTCGCGGTCGGGGCGGCGCAGCGCCACCCGGCGGGCGAGGCTGTTGCGCATGGTCCGCCGCACATCCAGCGCGGTGGGCGAGCCGGAGACGGTGAAGCCGGCACGGCGCGGCTTGCTGAGAGTCGCCTCGCCGAGCTGGGTGCGGGCCAGGCGCGGCAGTTCCAGTTCCTCGAAGAAGAAGTCGAGGAACTCCTCGCGGGAGAGGGTGAATTCGAAGGCATCCTCGCCGCCCCCCGAATCCGCCGCTTCCCGTCCGCGACCGCCCCCGCCGCCCTGGGGCTTGGGGATGCGGTCGCCGCGGTTCAGCGTGCCGGTGCCGGGGACCACATAGTCTCCGTCACCGCCGGGGGCGATGCGGAAATGCGGCTCGGAGGTCCCGGCCACCCGGACCTTTACCTCCTCCTCGGCGCCGACGTCCGAGACGCGCCGGCGGTCGATGCTGTCAGCGACAGCCCTCCGCACCTGGGCTTTCACGCGGGACAGGAAGCGCTGCCGGTTGGGCAGGCTCTTGCCCTGCGGATTCGGACGGCGGTCGACGATGATCATGGCATGGCCTGTGTTGATGGTCTTGCGGCCGGGCGTCTCACCCGGACTTCTGCACGCGCATGAACCACTCCACGGAGCGGCGTACCTGCCGTTCGGTGTAGCCGCGGTCACGCATGCGCGCGATGAAGTCACCGTGCTTGCGCTCGGTCTCGACGTCCTTCTTCGCCCCAAAGGAGATGATCGGCAGCAGGTCTTCCACCTGGCTGAACATGCGCCGTTCAATCACTTCGCGGATCTTCTCATAGGCGGTCCAGCGTGGCATCCGCCCGCCGTCGCGCGCCTTGGCGCGCAGGGCGAACTTCACCACCTCGTTGCGGAAGTCCTTGGGATTGGCGATGCCCGCGGGCTTCTCGATCTTGGTGAGCTCGGCGTTCAGCTCGTCCCGGCTCATCAGCGTGCCGGTATCGGGATCCTTGAAATCGGCGTCCTCGATCCAGGCATCGGCCAGGGAGATGTAGCGTTCGAACAGGTTCTGGCCGTAGTCGCTGTAGGATTCCAGGTACGCCTTCTGGATCTCGTTGCCGATGAACTCGGCATAACGCGGCGCCAGCATCGCCTTGATGAAGTTCAACAGTTTCTTCTCGACATCCTCGGGGAACTGCTCTTGGCGCAGCAGCCGCTCGAGCACGTACATGAGGTGGACCGGATCGGCCGCAACCTCGGTGCTGTCGAAATTGAAGGTTTGCGAGAGCACCTTGAAGGCGAAGCGGGTGGAGATGCCGGACATGCCCTCGTCCACGCCGGCGGCGTCGCGGTATTCCTGCACGCTGCGCGCCTGCGGGTCCTGTTCCTTGATGGCCTCGCCATCATAGACGCGCATCTTGCTGAACAGGTTGGAATTCGGGTGCTCCTTCACCCGCGACAGCACGGCGAAGCGGGCGAGCATCTCGATCGTGCCCGGGGCGCAGGCCGCGTTGGCGAGCTCGGAGGCGGCCAGCATCTTGCGGTAGATCGCCTGTTCCTCGGTCACGCGCAGGCAGTACGGCACCTTTACGACATAAATGCGGTCGATGAAGGCTTCGTTGTTGCGATTGTTCTTGAAGGTCTGCCACTCGGCCTCGTTGGAGTGGGCGAGGATCAGGCCCTGGAAGGGCAGGGCGCCGATGTTCTCCGTGCCGACATAGTTGCCTTCCTGGGTGGCGGTCAGCAGCGGATGCAGCATCTTGATCGGCGCCTTGAACATCTCGACGAACTCGAGGATGCCCTGGTTGGCGCGATTGAGCCCGCCCGAGAAGCTGTAGGCGTCGGGGTCGTTCTGGGCGAAGGCTTCCAGCTTGCGGATATCGACCTTGCCGACCAGGGTGGAGATGTCCTGGTTGTTCTCGTCGCCCGGCTCGGTCTTGGCCACCCCGACCTGGCGCAGCCGGCTCGGCATCATCTTCATCACGCTGAAGCGGAAGGCGTCGCCGCCGAATTCCTGCAACCGCTTCAGCGCCCACGGGCTCATCGGCCCGCGCACCGCGCGCCGCGGGATGCCGTACTCGGTCTCCAGCGTGTCGACCATGTGCGGGTCGCTGAACAGCGAGAGCGGGCTCTCGAACACGGGGCTGACTTCCTCGCCGGCCTTGAGCACGTAGATCGGCTCGCGCTCCATCAGCTCCTTCAGCCGCTCGGCGAGCGAGGACTTCCCACCGCCGACCGGGCCGAGCAGGTACAGGATCTGCTTGCGTTCCTCGAGCCCCTGCGCGGCATGGCGGAGAAAGCCGACGATGCGCTCGATCGTCTCCTCCATGCCGTGGAACTCGCTGAAGGCGGGGTAGCGGCGGATCGTCCGGTTGGCGAAGATCCGGCCGAGCCGCGGGTCCTGGGAGGTGTCGATGATTTCGGCCTCGCCGATCGCCGTCAGCAGTCGCTCGGCAGCGCTGCTATAGGTCTTCGGGTCGGTACGGCAGCGTTCGAGGAACGCTTCCAGGGGTATTTCCGCATCGCGCCGGGCCTCGAAATGGCTCGAGAAGCGCGAGCGAAGAAGGTCGACGCTCATAGAGATACTCCTCACGCATCGGAGCGCAGCTTTCGGCCACGGCGCCCCTTTTCAGGGTGTGTAACGGGTGACGCGCCTAGCCACGGACCTCGTCACCCGAATGTTAAGGAGCGGGGTGGGAGTCCCCTCTCCTAAATTCTCTGCCACGAAGATAAAAAAACCAGTTTACGGGCGTCGAGAACAATCGACCCCAGACGCGATGACCCTTGCTGCTCGTGGCGGGCGGGCCACTCTCTCACATCCACGATCCGGCTGGTGGGCATTTCATCTTCTGCCCGCAGACGGACCGATGATCCGACGACTCTGCCCAGGTGTGGCTCAGGTTGTCGGCCGTGCTTTGATTGAAATGCCGTGTGTCCCCGTGTTTGTAACACGGGCTTGACTGCATGCTTGCACGCCAGGGGCGAAAAATCCATCACAATCCATCGCCGTAAAAGTGAGAAATTCGTGCCTTTCCCTCGACAATGTTTGATGGGAAAGGAGCCTGTCCAAGGGCCGCTACTGCTGACGACCACCTGATCCCGTCCCTGCGTCTGCCAACGCAACCGACGCACATTGCACCATGACCGCGCGCGCCCGACATGGCCGGTTCATTCAGGCCATTCTTGCTGTCGGGGAGTGCGGCGACATCCCTCGCCAGGGCACCGGGCTTCGGGATCCATGGCATGAACAACGCTGTGTAGCACCCCCCGTGCGTCAACGATTCACCATCGGCCGATATCCGCGACGATGTGAACGGCAATGCTCGCCGGGCCTGATCGTCGTCGCGCCATTCCGATCGCGCCAGGGCCGCAGCCGGTACGAACGGGAGGCACGACGGTTCCTGCGCCTGCCCCCGATCAGGCCAGGGACGTTACGCGATCGCACGCCTCCGTTTTGCCAGATGGTGCTGCGGCGCCGTCTGGCAACCGGGCGGAACGGCCGGGGCGACGATCCCCGCCGTCCGCTGCGGCATCGTCTCCATTCGTTGAAGCATCGGGTCCGGCCGGGGTAGTGTTCCGGTTGCGACAAATGCCTCTGCCCCGTCGCGCGAATCGGAACACCAAATCAAGGGCCAGGGCCGCGGCGCGATGGGATTGTCCGTCGCGGTCACAGCACTGGCGTTGCCCGCCCCGTGCCAGGAGGTCCCATGCCAGCCAAGCCCGTGTTCCTTTCCAAGCCGAACGCTGTCGCCGCCCTGTTCGGCCGCCGGCAGGCGGTGATCGGGGTCATTCATTCGCGTCCCTTGCCCGGCTCCCCCGCCTATGACGGCGAGCCCATGGCCGAGATCCTGGATTTCGCCCTCGCCGAGGCCGAGCGCTACCGCGCCGGCGGGGTGGACGGCCTGATCGTCGAGAACCATGGCGACATCCCCTTCGCCAAGCCCGAGGCGCTCGGTCCGGAGACCGCCGCCTGCATGGCGGTGATGACCCAGGCGGTGCGCGTGGCCAGCGGCCTGCCGACCGGGGTGAACGTGCTTGCCAACGGGGCCGTGATGGCGCTCGCGGTGGCCAAGGCGGCGGGGGCGGGTTTCATCCGGGTGAACCAGTGGGCCAACGCCTATGTTGCCAACGAAGGCCTCATCGAGGGGCCGGCCGGCGCGGCGGCGCGCTACCGGGCCTGGCTGCGCGCGCGGGAGGTGCGCATTTTCGCGGACGTGCATGTCAAGCATGGCGCGCATGCCATCGTCGCCGACCGTTCGATCCCCGAGATGGCGCGCGATGCCGAATTCTTCGACGCGGATGCCGCGATCGTCACCGGCCAGCGCACCGGCGACGCCGCCCCGCTCGAGGAGCTGCGCGCCGTTGCCGCGGGCTGTTCGTTGCCGGTGGTGGTAGGGTCGGGCGTGACCCCGGACAATGTCGGCGACATCCTCGCCGTGGCGGATGCGGTCATCGTGGCAAGCTGGTTGAAAGTGGACGGCGTATGGTGGAATCCGGTGGATCCGGACCGGTTGCGGACCTTCATGACGGCGGTCGCACGGGCCCGTGCATGACCCACGTCTTTGTCCTGGGCAATGCCAGCGTCGACATCACGCTGCGCGTGCCGCGGCTGCCGCTGCCCGGCGAGACGCTGCTGGCCTCGGCGATGGCGCGCGCGCCCGGCGGCAAGGGGCTGAACCAGGCGGTGGTGGCCGCCCGCGCGGGCGTGCCGGTGCATCTCTGCGCGCCGCTCGGGCCAGGGCCGGAGGCGGTGGTGGTGCGCACCGCGCTGGCGCAGGAGCCCTTCGCCTCGTTGCGCCTGCCGGAGGTGGAGGCGCCCACCGACCTGTCCACCCTGCTGGTCGACGACACCGCCGAGAACTGCATCGTCAGCACCGGCGACTGTGCCATGGCGCTGCCGGCCGTCGAGGCCGAGGCCTTCGTGGTGGAGATGGGGGCGGGTGACATCCTGCTGCTGCAGGGCAATCTGTCGGAAACGGTGACCGTTGACGCCGCCACCCTGGCCCGTGCCCGGGGTGCCCGCCTCGTGGTGAACGCCGCGCCGCTGCGCTGGAACTACGGGCGCCTGCTGAAGCTGTGCGACGTGGTGGTAGCCAACGAGGGCGAGGCGGCGGAGCTCACCGGCCATGCCGATCCGGCGCGGGCGGCCGAGGCGCTGCGCGGCGCGGGCATGGCGATCGTGACCCTCGGCCCGCAGGGCTGCGTGGTGGCGGATGCGGCGGGGGTGGCACGGCTGCCGGCGGTGGCGACCGTGGTGAATGACACCAGCGGGGGCGGCGATGCGTTCTGCGGCGCCCTGGTTGCCGCCATGGCGCTGGGGGCCACGCGCCCGGTCGACACCGCCCTGCGCGCCGCCGCCCTCGCGGTGTCGCGGCCGGGCTGCTTCACCGCCTTCCCCTCGCGCCACGAGATGGCGGCCCTGCTGGCGGTGGCTTGACGCGGCGTGCCGCGCGCACAAGGTTGCGCGATCAACGGTCAAGCGACGGAGCACGGACATGCGGGCAACCTTCTGGCTGGACGGGGCATGGACAGAGACGCCGCCGCGCCTGCTCGGGCCGCAGGATCATGCGTTCTGGCTGGCCTCGGTGACGTTCGACGGCGCCCGCGCCTTCCAGGGCTGCGCCCCCGACCTCGACCTGCATTGCCGGCGCGCCGTGGCCTCGGCCACCAATCTCGGGCTGCATCCGGCCATCGCCGCCGAGGAGATCGAGCGGCTCGCGATCGAGGGGATCCGCCGCTTCGGACCAGAGGCGGAACTCTACATCAAGCCGGTGTTCTACGCCGCCGGCGAAGGCCATTTCGTCGGGGCGGCAGAGACCCGCTTCGTGCTGCACATCTTCGAGGCGCCGCTGCCCGGCCCGGCCGGGTTCTCGGCCACGCTGTCGCCGCTGCGCCGCCCGGCGCCGGAAATGGCCCCGACCAATGCCAAGGCCGCCTGTCTCTATCCCAATTCCGACCGCGCCACCCGCGAGGCCAATGACCGCGGCTTCGAGGCGGCGGTGATGCTCGATCCCTGGGACAACGTGGCGGAATTCGCCTTCGCCAACCTGATGATCGCCAAGGACGGCCGGGTGCTGACGCCGGCAGCCAACGGCACCTTCCTCGCTGGCATCACCCGCCGGCGCGTGCTGGCGCTGCTGAACGAGGCCGGCATCCCCGCCGAGGAGGCAAAGCTGACCGTCGCGGACCTGCAGGACGCCGACGAAATCTTCTCGACCGGCAATTACGGCAAGGTCGTGCCCTGCAGCCGCTTCGAGCAACGGGCGCTGAATGCCGGCCCGATCGGTGCGAAGGCGCGGCAGCTCTATTTCGACTGGGCGCGGACCACCCGGGTGATCTGATCCCGCGCGGGGAAGCGGTCCGGCAGGGCGGCTTTCCCGCCGATCAGGCGGGTTTCGGCCCCGGCGGGTTTCGGCGTGGACTCGAAACGGAGTGCCGCCTATAGGCGTGCGCGTCGTTCACCGATTCCCGGGCCACCCAATGAGCCTGCTGCTGCGCGTGGTCCTGGTCATCGTGGTGGCGCTGCTGCCCGCCCTGGGCATCCAGCTCTACAACGAGAACGCCCTGCGCGCCGCCACCGAGCGGGACATGCGCGCCGAGGCGCAGCACGAGGCGCGCAGCGTCGCCGGCGAACTGGAACTGTTGCTCAGTGGCATCCGCGGCATGCTGGTCGCGCTCGCCGCGCATCCGGCGATTCGCGCCGGCGACCCGGCCGCCTGCATGGCGGCGCTCGCCGACGTGCGCGAGCGGGCGCTGCCGGACGGTACGCTCGCGCTGGTCGATGCCGCGGGGCGGGTGCTCTGCGGCAGTCCCCAGGCATCCCCGGAGGCAGCCTCCGGCACGTTCGTGCCTGTCCCGTCGGCCGCCGGGCGGGGTGGTTTCAGCGTCGGCGGCCATGTCCTTGACCCTTTTACCGGCCGCTCCCTGCTCGGCGTGGTGTATCCGGTGCACGGCCTCGCCGGGGTGCCGGACGCCATGCTGATGGCCGGCCTGGACCTGCGGCGCCTGCGCACGCAGATCGAGGGCCGGGAGTTGCCGGCGCCGTACAGCGTGATGCTGGCCGATCGGGCGGGGCATATCCTGCTGCCGTTGCCGGAAGGCGGCAAGGAAGACGATCTGGTCACGGCCGGATTCGGCTGGATGATGACCGCCACCGCGCCGGGCGTGACCGAATGGCGCGGCGGCGACGGCGTGCGCCGTATCATCGGCTACGTCCCGCCGGTGGCGCCGATGCCGGATCTGTTCGTCAGCGTCGGCTATGACACCGATGCCGCCTATGCCGAAGGCGCGGCGGCCTCGCGGCGCACCTACCTGCTGATGGCCCTGGGGTTCGGCCTGGCCTGCATCCTGGCCTTCCTGGTGGCGCGGCGGATCATCGGTGAGCCGGTCGGGGACATCCTGCGGGCGGTGGAGCAGTGGCGCGAAGGGACCCGCGGCATCCATGTGCGTGTGCCGGGCGGCGGCGGCGAGATCGCGCGCATCGCGCGGGCCGTCAACGAGTTGGTGGATGCCGCCGGGCACAGCGAGGCGGCGCTGGCGCGGGCCAATGCCGAGCTCGAGCGGCGCGTCGCCGAACGCACGCAGCAGCTCGAGGCCGAAATGCGGGAGCGCCAGAGGGCCCAGGCCGATCTGCTGCAGTCGCAGAAAATGGAGGTGCTGGGCTACCTGACCGGCGGCATCGCCCATGACTTCAACAACCTGCTCACGGCGGTGATCGGCAACCTGCAACTGGCGATGCGCCGCAGCGCCGGCCAGGCCGAATTGCAGCGCCTGCTCCTCGGCGCATCGCGCGCGGCCGATCGCGGCGCGGCGTTGATCCGGCGCATGCTGGCCTTCGCCCGCCGCCAGGTGCTGCATCCGCAGGCGGTGGATCTGCAGGCCCTGGTCGGCGGCATGGAAAACCTGCTTGCCCGCACCATTGGCCCGGCCGTGCGGGTCGCCGGCCTGCTGCCGCCCGGCCTGTGGCATGTCCGCTCCGATCCCGCCCAACTGGAGCTGGTGCTGCTGAACCTCGCCATCAATGCGCGTGACGCCATGCCCGAGGGGGGCACGCTGATCATCTCGGCCGGCAACGAGACGGTTCTTCCCGGGGCGACCCATCCGGCGGAGCTGGCCGCGGGTGAATACGTTCGCATTTCGGTGGTCGATACCGGGGTCGGGATGGATGTGGCGACGCTGGCGCGGGCCTGCGAGCCGTTCTTCACCACCAAGCCGGTGGGCCGCGGCTCCGGGTTGGGATTGTCGATGGTGCACGGGGTCGCCATGCAGTCGGGGGGCGGCGTGCAGATCGAGAGCCAGCCCGGCGAGGGAACCACGGTCAGCCTCTGGCTGCCGCGCGCCGAGGCCCTCCCGGTCGATCTCTCCGCCGGGAGCGCCGAGGCACCGCCGGCAGCGGTGGGCGGGGCCACGATCCTGCTGGTGGATGATGACGAGGATGTCGTGGAATTCGCCGCCTGCACGCTGGATGAGGCCGGCTACCGTGTCCTGCAGGCGGGGAACGGCGCGGTCGCGCTGGCGCTGCTGCAGGCGGGCACGGCGGTCGATCTGCTGGTGACCGACCTGGCGATGCCGAAGATGACCGGTAGCGTGCTCGTCCGCCATGCGCGCGCGCTGCGGCCGGGGCTGCCGGTGCTTGTGGTCACCGGCTATGCCGATCTGGACAAGGCCACTGGCGACATGGCGGGGCTGCCCGTCCTCGACAAGCCGTACCGCGCCGTGCAGTTGCTGGAAGCGGTGGCCCGGTTGCTGGCGACCGTCCCGGCGGGACGCTGATCAGCTCAGCCCGGGAACCTGCCGTCCGTCGAGAGATGGGCGACGATGCCCGGAAGATGCTGGCTGAGTTTGCCGACCAGCTCGTCGGGCGTGAGGTTGGCGCGATGCGCCATCGCCTGCACCTGCGCGTCGCCCAGGGCGGCATGCAGGTCGTGCGGTGCCACGTCCGGGGTCTTCAGCCCATGCGTCCAGGCGCGCACCGCGGCGCCGTAGCCGGCCGCTTCCAGTCTCTGCAGGACCCAGGCGATGCCGGGGCCGGCGCCCTGGTCGTCGCCGGCGATGCCGCGCACGGCCTGGATCAGCCAGGGATGAGTCCCTCCCTGGGTGCCTGACAGGGCGTTCAGCATGTCATCGACGAAGCTCATCTCGCTCCTCCCACGGGGAAACCCGTTGTCATCCTGCGGCCGTCGTGACGAACCGGAGCCGGACGAGCGAACAAGACCCCGCACCGGCAGGGTCTGCCCGTGCGGCCGCGGCTCCCGGCCAGTATGGCACGGCACCGGGGCGGGCCTGCTCAACATTCAACCAGTGCCCTGCCCGCCGTCGACATGCAGGACCTGGCCGGAGACGAAGCCGCCGGCAGGGCTGCTCAGGAACAGGCAGGCCGCCGCGACCTCGTCGGCGCTGCCAAGCCGGCCGAGCGGCACCTGCGCGGTGATGCGGTTGCGGATCCGGTGCTCGCGCCACCATTCGCCCCCCGCCGTGTCGATCGCGCCGGCGGCGACGATGTTCGCGGTGATGCCGTCGGCGCCGAATTCGCTTGCGATCGCCCGGGCGAGGCCCTGCAGCCCGGCCTGTGCGGCGAGCATCGGTCCGGCCGGCGCGCCCGGCATCAGGATCACGCGGCCCCATTTGCGGACGGACATGTAAGCAAGTGCGTGCCGTGCCAGGAAGAAGGCTGCGGAGAGATGCCGGCGCAGCCCGTCCTCCCACTCCTCCGCGGTGATGTCGCGCAAGGCGAGCGGCGCGGCTGCGCCGCTGCTGGTGACCAGGACGTCGAGCCCGCCGAGCTGCCGCACGACGCTGTCGATCAGCCCGGCCGCGGCGGCGGCGTCGGCGGGATCGGCCGGCAGCGCCAGCGCCTCGCCGCCGCTTGCGCGGATGCCGCCGGCGACGGCTTCGGCCGCCGCGGCATCGGCCGGTTCGACCACGCCCACCCGGGCCCCCGCCGCCCCGAATGCCTCGGCCACCGCGCGCCCGATGCCATGTCCGGCACCGCTCACCAGGGCCACGCGCCCCTCCAGCCGGAAATCCTCGATGCTCAGCATCCGCCCGCGTTGCCGTTTTCTCCCATGGCCGAACAAACCGCCCGGTGCCGGGTCGGGCGGAGACACAATCGCGTGCGCGATCCCGGTGCCCCGGCCGGGCCTTACCCGGCAGCGGCCTCGGCCGGCGCGGGAAGCGGCCAGGTCTGCCGCCGGATTTCCGGGAAGGGCGATCCGTCCTGGTCCGGTGGCGGGGCCGGATCACCGCGCAGCCACCGGCCGAAGAAGGTGACGGCGATGCGCCGCTGGATCGCGGTGGCACGGGCCGGGTCGATCCGGCCCGCGCCGCTCCAGCGGCGAATCGGCGAGTAGTACGGCCGGTCCGAAAAATTGGTGTGCAGCGATCCGGTCAGGAACATCAGCTCGCCGCCATGGCGGGCGAAGCCGGCGCGCATGCAGGTCCAGTCGCGGTTCATCAGGATGGCCCAGTTGCGCCGGCCGGCATCGGCGGCCGTCTCGTCGCCGGGCGCGGGCAGGGGGGCGTCGTCGCTCATGACCAGGTATGGCACCGCGACGCCGGTGCGCTGGACCGGGCCGAACAGCCAGCCATCCATGTTCATGACCGCGACCACGCGCCGGTCGATGCGGGCGGTCTCGGCCGCGACCGAGCCGCCGAAGGAAAAGCCGAGCACCCCGGCCCGTGCGGCCTGCAAGGCTCCGGTAAAGGGGCCGGCGGGATCGCCGGCATTCAGCGCGGCCAGTGTGTCCAGCACCCGCACCAGGTCGCGTGCCCGGGCGGCGGTGTTCAGCGCCCCGATCAGTTGCGTAGTGGCGGTCGCCGCGTCGCTGGAGAGGTCGAGTGGCCCGTCCAGGTCGACCGGCCTGCCGTCCGCCGCGTGCCCGGTGCCCAAGCCGCCGGGCGTGCCCACCGCGACCACGACGAAGCCGTGGCTCGCGAGGTCTTCCACCAGCGCTGTGTTGTCCTGCGGGAAGCCGCCCCAGCCATGCGCGTACAGGACGACCGGATGCGGGCCCGGCGTGATCGGTGCTTCCAGGCGGGCATGGGTGGGCACCAGGGGAAGATGCGACAGCAGTAGCCCCGGGGCGGTGTCGCGATAGCGAGCGGTGGCGAGGGCCGCGTCCGGCCGGGCCGGGTACCAGATCTGCAGCGACAACACCCGCCCGTCCGGCCCGGCCGGCACCTGCAGCAGCCGTGTGCCAACCGGGGCGGATCCGGTCGGCGGCGGCAGGCGGAAGATCGGGAAGGCGATGGCGGCGCCCACGCCGGCGACCGCCAGCACCATCGCGCCGCAGAGGGCGGCCAGGCGCAGCCCCTTGCGATCGGACAGCTCCGCCACGCCGGCGAGCACGGCCAGGGACGCCGCCAGATAGACCGGCACCATCTGCCAGCGCGCCCCTTCGACCACGAGCTGCGCCGCCGCCGCCAGTACCGCCAGGGCCGCCAGCCATCCCGGTCGCAGCAGCCCGGCCAGCACCGCGAGCACGGCCAGGATCTCCAGGGGGCGCATGCGGATCAGTCCTCGGCCTCGGCGGCGGCCAGGGCGCGCCGGATATGCGCCGCGAGCACGCCCGCATGCGGGTCCTGGAACATGCCCACATGCGTGCCGGGCACCTCGTGCACCTCGTGCGGCCCCTGCAGCAGTCCGCTCCAGCCGAGCAGCGGGTCGAGGAAGCGGCCGTGTGGCTGGTCGCGGCGATGCAGCAGCAGCACCCGTCCGGCATAGGGCGTCGCCGTGTAGTCCTGCGCCGCGGCGACGAGATGCGCCTGGTACCAGGGCGTGTCGGCGGGCGGCGGCGGCGGCCGGCGCAGGCGCAGCTTCTCGGCGACGCGGCGGGTGACATAGCCCAGCCGTGCCGCCGTGCCCGGCCGTTCCAGCATTTCGTTGCGGAAATTCTGCCAGCGATAGCTGAGTTCGGCCAGGACCCGGCCGCGTCGTGTCAGCCGCCGAGTATAGCCCGGCGCCCAGCTGTCGAACATCACCAGCAGCTTCACCGTCTCGCCCTGGGCGGTGAGTTGCTGCGCGATCTCCCAGGCCAGGCAGCCGGCCACGCACAGCCCGACCAGCACGTAGGGGCCATGCGGCTGCGCCCGGCGGATGATGCGCAACTGCGCGGCCGCGATGTCCTCGAAGCTGCGCGGTGGCCATGCCTGCGGCAGGGCCGGGTCGAACAGTTGCACCGCCAGGAAGGGCTGGTCGTTGCCGAGCCGTCGCGCCAGGGGCGCGAACACCCCGGTATTGTTGATGGCGATCACCGGGATCCGGCTGCCATGCGGCTGCACCCGGACCAGTTGGTGGCATGCGATGTCGGCCGGCTCCTGGCCGACCAGGGTAGCAAGCTCGGCCACTGTCGGCGCCTGGAACAGGGCAGCGACCGGGATGCGTTGGCCGAACTGCGCCTCCAGCTTCGCCAGCATGCGCGCGGCCAGCAGCGAATGTCCCCCGAGGTCGAAGAAATTGTCCGTCGCCGCGGCCGGCATGACCCCGAGCACTTCCTGCCAGATCCCGGCGATGCGCCGTTCGGTCGCGGTGGCGAGGGCCGGGTCGCGGCCGGGCGCGGTGGGGGCCGGGCGCGGCGCAACCAGCCGGGTCCGGTCGATCTTGCCGGTGCTGGTGCGCGGCAGGGATTGCAGCAGGGTGATGGTGGCGGGCCGCATGTAGGCGGGCAGGATCTGCCCGGCCTGTGCCCGCAGCTCCGCCAGCAGGGTGGCGGCATCGACCGGTGCGCTCGGCCGCTTCACCACGAAGGCGGCGAGCGTGGCGGCGGTTTCGTCGGCCATCACCACCGCCTCGGCGATGCCCGGATGCTGCAGCAGCGCCGCCTCGACCTCGCCGAGCTCGATGCGGAAGCCGCGCAGCTTCACCTGGTGGTCGGCGCGGCCGAGATAGTCGAGCTGTCCGTCATGTCGCCAGCGGACGATGTCGCCGGTCCGGTACAGCCGCCCTTCGCCGAACGGGTTGGCGATGAAGCGTTCGGCGGTCAGGTCGGGCCGGTTCAAATAGCCCGCCGCCAGCCCGGCACCACCGATGTACAGGAATCCTGGCGCGCCTTCCGGCATCGGGTGCAGCGCCCCGTCCAGGACATAGGCGGTGGTGTTGGCGATCGGCCGGCCGATCGGCACCGCTCCGCTGCCCGGCGCGACCACAGAGGCGAGGCTGTCGCCATTGGCTTCCGAGGCGCCGTAGAAATTCATCAGCCGCAGCTCGGGAAAGGCGGCGTGCAGGCGATCGGCCAGGCGTCGCGGCAACACCTCGCCGCTGCAGATCACCAGGCGCAGGCTGGAGAGATCGGCCCGCAGGTCGAGCAGGGCTTCCAGCAGGCTCGGCACCAGTGTCAGCCGGGTGACCCGGTGCGTCCGGATCAGCGCGCCCAGCCGTGCGGGATCGGCGCCGTCCTCGGGCGAGGCCACCAGCACCGGCACGCCGCGCAGCAGCGGGCCGAGCAGTTCGGTGACGGCATCGACGAAATTCGGCGAGGTCTTGTGGATTGACAGTTCGCGCGGGCCATACGGCTCGGTTCGCCACAGCCAGGCCAGGCGGTTGATCAGGCCGCGATGCGTGTTGGCGACACCTTTCGGCTGGCCGGTCGAGCCCGAGGTGAAGATGACATAGGCGATGTCCTCCGGCCGCGCCGCGGCGGGGGCGGCAGTCGGCAGGCTGCCTGTGGCCCGTTCCGGCACCAGGCAGGGCAGCCCGGCCGGCAGGCTGGCCTCGATCGCCTCGCTGGTCACCACCAGCCTGACCCCGGCGGTCCGGACCATGTACAGCAGCCGGCTGGCCGGATGATCGGGATCGAGCGGCAGGTACGCCGCCCCGGCCTTGAGGACGCCGAGCAGTGCCGCCACCAGCGCCGGCGAGCGCCGCAGCGCCACGCCCACCACCGCCCCGGGCCCGATGCCCGCCGCCACCAGGTGCGCGGCGATCCGCGTCGCCTCGGCGTCCAGTGCGCCGCAACCGAGGCTGCCGCCGTCCCACAGCAGCGCCGGGGCCGCGGGGGTGCGCGCGACCTGTTGCGCCCACAGGTCCGCGACCGTCATGTCCGCGGGGAAGGGGGCGGCGGTGTCGTTCCAGGTCTCCAGCAGGCGCTGGTGTTCGTCCGGCAGCAGGATTGGCAGCTCGGAAAGCCGGCAATGCGGGGTGGCAACGATGGCGCCGAGCAGGAGCTGCAGTCGCTCCAGCATCCCCCGCACCGTCGCTTCTTCGAACAGGTCGGTGTTGTATTCGCAGGAGAGCCGCCAGCCTTCCGGGCGCTCCACCATGAAGAAATTGAGGTCGTAGATCGCGCCGGGCGAGACCGAGGGGATGTCGGTCAGCCGCCACTCGCCGTAATCGGCATTGCTGATGAAGCTGCGCTGGAAGATGAAATTGACCGAGAACAGCGCATTGCGGCTGGGATCGCGCGGCGGCTTCAGCATTTCCACCAGATGCTGGATCGGCATCTGCGCATGCGCGAGCGCCTCTTCCACCGTGCAGCGCACCCGGTCGAGGAAAGCGGAAAAGCCTGGGTCGCCGCCGGCGTCGTCGCGCAGCACCAGGGTGTTGATGAAGACGCCGATCATGCCTTCCAGTTCGGGGGCATGGCGGCCGGCGATCTGGGTGCCGATGCCGATGTCGGTTTCGCCGGTGAGCCGGTGCAGCAGCGCCTTCAGGGCGGCGAGGGCGGTGGCGAAGAAGGTGGCGCCGTGGCGGGCCCCGAGGGCCCGCACCTCTGTCGTCAGCGCCTTCGGCAGCAGCACCGAGACGATCTGGCCGTTCGAGCTCTGCACCGGCGGGCGCGGCCGGTCCGGCATGACCTCGAAATGTTTCATGCCGGCGAGCTTGACGGCCCAGTACTCGGCTTCCGCCCCCAGGGCTTCGGATCTCAGCCATTCCTGCTGCCAGAGCGCGAAATCGCCGCACTGGATCGGCAGGTCCGCCAGCGGGTGCGGGCGTTGCTCGCGCAGGCTGCGATAGATCGTGCCGACCTCCCGCGCCAGCACGCCGATCGACCAGCCGTCGCAGGCGATGTGGTGGGCGGTGACCAGCAGGATGGCGCGCGTGGGCTCCACCCGCAGCAGCGTTGCGCGGATCAGCGGCGGCGCGGCGATGTCGAACGGCGTCATCCCCTCCAGCCGGCTGATGCGCAGCACCTGCGCGGCCCGCTCGGTGTCCGGCAACCCGGTCAGGTCGACATCGGCCAGCCGGAACGGCGGCAGCGCGGAGGCCACGCGCTGGACCGGATTGCCCTCCACCTCGACAAAGCCGGTGCGCAGCACTTCATGACGGTCGATGACGATGCGGAAGGCCTGTTCCATCACCTCCGTCGAGATCCGCCCGTCGAGCTGCCAGCGCACCGCGACGTTCATCGCCGGATTGCCCGGCTCCAGCCGGTCGAGCACCCAGAATTGCTGCTGCTGAACCGAACAGGGAAAGGAGAGCCCGGTCGACGCCGAGGCTCCCCGACGCTCCCCGGGAAGCGTCGTGTCCATGACAGTGCTGCTCATCTCGAGTGCGTTACCTTCGCTGCCGTCGCCGAACCCGTGGCGCGATGTTCTTTTCCACC
This sequence comes from Rhodovastum atsumiense, assembly GCF_937425535.1. Taxonomy (NCBI): domain Bacteria; kingdom Pseudomonadati; phylum Pseudomonadota; class Alphaproteobacteria; order Acetobacterales; family Acetobacteraceae; genus Rhodovastum; species Rhodovastum atsumiense. The sequence continues at coordinate 17,653 of NZ_OW485601.1, read as the reverse complement.
GCACGACCCTTCCCGATGCGGCGAAACGGTGCAGTAGCAATTTCCGCACAATTACATCGCGAAAATGGATAGACCACTCACAGACGCTTGTCTGGAAAAGCCGCCGATCGCCCACATCCGAATTGTTATCGCGGAGGCAGCCGTTCCTGTCACCAGACAATCACAAAAGTTTGCGTCGGTGGGTATTGGGGAAATTATTATAATCAAATCTACGAGATAAAATTTTATTTTGATAAATAACGCTATGACATAAGTTTTCTCTGCGATATCTACCAGAGATATATTAAATAGTATTACGATTCTGTTTGAAATGCGGCCGTCTTTTGCGGATTTGAGACAAAATGATCTCCCGGATCCTGATGGAATCCGGGATTTCTTTCCATGCCAGTGCCCGGCTCAGTGCCGTGGTGCCTGCCCAAGCAGGCGGGCAAGCGTCGGCTCGATGGCGGCGGCGAGGCGCGCCTGGCCCTCGGCGGTGGGATGCAGCGGCGGCTGGGGCGGAGACAGCAGCGGGTCATAGAACAGGCTGCGGTCGAACCGTCCCCCCGGGGCGAACACCGGTTCGGGATCGAACCAGACCACGCCCGGCACCTGCCCTTTGCCGAAACGGGACGCGAGCGCCCGGTTGACCGTCTGCGTGGTTGCGCTGGCCCAGGCGCTGCGCTCGCTCGGCAGGATGCCCAGCAGCAGGATCCCGCTGTCCGGCAGGCGGTGCCGCGTCTCCGCCACCACCGCCTCGATGCCGGCGAGGGTGTCCTCGGCCGGCCAGTGCAGCCGGCCGAGATTGTTGGCGCCGATCAGGATGACCGTCGCCTTCGGCGCGATGCCGTCGATTTCGCCGTTCCGCAGCCGCCAGAGCAGGTGGCAGGTGGCGTCGCCGCTGAAACCCAGGTTGACTGCCTGCCGGTCGCCATACCAGTGCCGCCAGAGCGGCGCGAAATCCCGCCAGGGCGGCGGGCCGGAGGTTTCCCAGTTCTGCGTGATCGAATCGCCGAGGAACACCAGTTCGACCGGGCGCGACCGGATCTCGGCCAGCTTCGCCGCGTGCCGCTCCCGCCACCAGCGCAGGTCCATGCGCGAGACCGGGGTTGCCGCCAGCGGCAGCGCCGCGGCGGCGGGCACCGCGCCGCCGAGCGCAGCGGCGCCCGCGGCCAGCAGGGCCCGCCGGCCGATCATGCGTTGGCGCCGCGCAGCGCCGCGTCGAGATCGGCGAACAGGTCGGCCGGGTCCTCGATGCCCACCGACAGACGCAGCAGGTCGGGCGGGCAGGGAGATCCCGTCCCTTCGATCGAGGCGCGATGCTCGATCAGGCTCTCCACCCCGCCCAGCGAGGTCGCGCGCTTCCACAACCGCACCCGTGCCGCCGCGTCGATCGCCGCGCGCTCGCCGCCGCGCACGCGGATGCTGAGCATGCCGCCGAAGCCGCCCTGCATCTGCCGGCAGGCGATGTCGTGGCCGGGATGGCCGGGCAGGCCCGGATACAGCACCTGCGCGACGTGGTCATGGCCGGCGAAGCGGGTGGCGAGGTCCATGGCGCTGGTGCAGGCGGCGGCGACGCGCAGCGGCAGCGTGCGCATGCCGCGAATCAGCAGGTATGCCTCCAGCGGGCCCAGGATCTGGCCGAACATCGACCGGTTGCGACGAATGCGCTCCCAGAACGCGTCGGGGCGGAGGGTCGCCAGCGCCCCGGCGATCACGTCGGAATGGCCGTTCAGGTATTTCGTGGCGGCATGCATGACGATGTCGGCCCCAAGGGCGAGGGGCCGGGTCAGCACCGGGGTGGCACAGGTCGAATCGACGGCCAGCTTTGCCCCGGCGGCATGCGCGATGTCCGCCGCGGCGGCGATGTCGGTCACGCCCCAGAGCGGGTTGGCGGGCGATTCCAGCCAGACGAGCTTCGTCTCGCCGGGCCGCATGGCCTGGCGCAGGGCGTCGAGGTCGGTGGTGTCCACGCCCTCGACCCGCAGGCCCCAGTGCGTGGCGTCGTTCTGCAGCCAGCCGCGCAGCGCCCAGTACATCACCTTCGGCACCACCACGTGGTCCCCCGGTGCCAGCGCCAGGAACACGGCGGTCGCGGCCGACATGCCCGAGCCCAGCACCATGGCGGCATCGGCACCCTCGAGGGCCGCGATGATCGACTCGGCCTCGCGCACGGTGACGTTGTCGGCGCGGCCGTAGACGTTGCCGCTGCGATACTGGTTGTCGGGATCGCGCAGGAAGGTGGTGGCGATGTGGATGGGCGGCACGACGGCACGCGAAGGCTCGTCGATATGCCCGAGCGCCTGGGCGGCAAGGGTACGGGGGGACCAGGCGGGGGAAGGTTCGGTCATGCGGGCATGATCGACGCCCCGGTGCCGGCGGGCAAGCGCTACGCGAGAATTCACTGCCCGGTGGTACCCACGTGTCGCTTCTGAGTGGACAGGCCGGGCGCCCGCCGTGTCTCCTGTGGCGAGGAGAGCCCGCCCCATGCGTTGCGACCGTCTCTGGTTCCGCGCCCGCCTGCTCACCTTCGACCCCGGTCGCCCTGGCCTGGGCGCCATCGATGATGGCCTGATCGCGACGCAGGATGGCCGCATCGCCTATGCCGGCGAGGCGCAAGTGGCCCCGTCCGCCCTGGATGCCGCCGAGCGCATCGACTGTGCCGGGCGCTGGGTCACGCCCGGCCTGGTCGATTGCCATACCCATCTGGTCTTCGCCGGCGATCGTGCCGGGGAATTCGCGCAGCGCCTGGCCGGCGCCAGCTACGAGGAGATCGCGCGTGCCGGCGGCGGCATCCTCTCCACGGTGCGGGCGACGCGGGCGGCGGACGAGACGGCCTTGCTCGCCGCCACGCTGCCGCGGCTGGACGCGCTGCTGGCCGAAGGCGCGACCACCGTCGAGGTGAAGTCGGGGTACGGCCTGCAGGCCACGGCCGAGCTGCGCCAGTTGCGCGTGGCCCGTTATCTGGCCGGCCTGCGCCCGGTGCGGATCGTGCCGACCTTCCTTGGCGCCCATGCCCTGCCGCCCGAAGCCATCGATGCCGACACCTATGTCGAGCAGGTCTGCCGCGACATGATCCCGGCGGTCGCCGCGGCGAAACTTGCCGCGGCGGCCGACGTCTTCTGCGAGCGCATCGCCTTCTCGCCGGAGCAGGCCGCGCGCGTCCTCGCCGCTGCCCGCGCCGCCGGACTGGCGGTGAAGCTGCATGCCGACCAGCTTTCCGATCTCGGTGGCGCCGGGCTCGCGGCCGAACACGGCGCGCTTTCGGCCGATCACCTGGAATACGCCTCGGATGCCGGCGTGGCGGCGATGGCGCGCGCCGGCACGGTGGCCGTGCTGCTGCCCGGTGCCTTCCACGTGCTGCGCGAAACCCGGGTCCCGCCGGTCGCGGCGTTGCGCCACCATGGCGTGCCGATCGCCCTTGCCACCGACTGCAATCCCGGCACTTCGCCGCTGACCTCGCTGCTGCTGACGATGAATCTGGCGGCGACACTGTTCCGCCTGACGGTGGAGGAATGCCTCGCCGGCGTCACCCGCGAGGCCGCCCGCGCGCTGGGGCGGTTGCCTGATATCGGCACGCTGCAGCCGGGCAAGGTCTGCGACCTGGCCATCTGGGACATCGAGACTCCCGCCGAGCTGGTCTGGCGCATGGGATTCAACCCGTTGCACCAGCGCGTCTTCGGGGGTGTGCCGTGCCGGCCGTGACCTTGCGCCCGGGGCAGGTGCCGCTCGGCGACTGGCGGGCGATCTGGCAGGGCGTCCCGGCCGCGCTTGATCCCGCCTGCCGGCCCGCGGTCGAGGCCGCGGCGGCGACCGTGGACAAGGTCGTGACCGCGGACGCGCCGGTCTACGGCGTCAATACCGGCTTCGGCCGGCTCGCCTCGGTCCGCATCGCCCCCGGCGAGCTTGCGGCCTTGCAGCGCAACATCGTGCTGTCGCACGCGGCGGGGGTGGGGCCGCCCTTGCCGGCACCGGTGGTGCGGCTGGTGCTGGCGCTGAAGATCGCCAGCCTCGGCCAGGGCGCTTCCGGAATCCGCTGGCCCACGCTGCAGCGCCTGAACGATCTGCTGCGGCGCGATATCCTGCCGGTGATCCCGGCGCAGGGATCGGTCGGCGCCTCCGGCGACCTCGCGCCACTGGCGCACCTTGCCGCGACCCTGATCGGCGTGGGCGAGGCGACCCTGGAAGGGGCGCGCATGCCGGCGGCGCAGGCGCTGCAGCGGGCCGGACTGGCCCCGCTCACGCTCGCGCCGAAAGAGGGCCTGGCCTTGCTCAACGGCACCCAGGTCTCGACCGCGCTCGCGCTCGCCTTCCTGTTCGCCGCCGAGGATGCCCATCGCGCCGCCCTGGTGAGCGGCGCGCTCTCGACCGATGCGGCCCGTGGCTCCGACGCGCCATTCGACGCCCGCATCCACGCGCTGCGCCGCCAGCCAGGGCAGATCGAGGTGGCCGCCGCGTTGCGCGCCCTGATGGCGGGATCGGAGATCCGTGCCTCCCATCGCGACGGCGACGATCGCGTGCAGGATCCCTATTGCCTGCGCTGCCAGCCCCAGGTCATGGGCGCCTGCCTCGACCTGCTGCGCGCCGCCGCGGTCACCCTCGCCGCCGAAGCCAACGGCGTCACCGACAACCCGCTGGTGTTCGCGGCCACCGGGGAGATCCTCTCCGGCGGCAATTTCCACGCCGAGCCGGTCGCCTTCGCCGCCGACCAGATCGCGCTCGCGCTCTGCGAGATCGGCGCGCTCGCCGAGCGGCGCATCGCCATGCTGGTCGATCCCACGCTGTCACGCCTGCCGGCCTTCCTGACGCCCGCACCGGGGCTGAATTCCGGCTTCATGATCCCGCAGGTCACCGCCGCGGCACTGGTGGCGGAGAACCGCCAGCGCGCCCATCCCGCCAGCGTCGATTCCATCCCGACCTCGGCCAACCAGGAAGATCACGTGTCGATGGCCACCCATGGCGCGCGGCGCCTGGGCGAGATGGCGGAGAACCTGATGCAGATCCTCGGCATCGAACTGCTCGCGGCGGCACAGGGCTGCGACATGCACGCGCCGCTGGCCTCCAGCCCGCCGCTCGAACGCGTGCGCGCGGCCCTGCGCCGCCGCGTGCCCACCCTGGGTGAGGACCGGTTGCTCGCCCCGGATATTGCCTGCGCCGCTGGCATGATCCGGGAGCGCATATGCCTGGAAGTGGCCGAAATCGCCCTGCCTGGCCTTGATCCGGAGCTGACCTGAGATGCGGGGCGCTGCCCCGCCCCCGCCAGGGGCTCCGCCCCTGGACCGGGCCAAGGGCTTTGCCCTTGGAACCCATGACTCTGTGCCGCGCAGCGCGAATGGGATCCAAGGGCCTTGTGGCCCTTGGCAGGTCCAGGGCGGAGCCCTGGCCTTATCAGATGGACATGCCCCCTGATGACCCGCATCGACAATGCCCGGAGCATCCGCAGTCCGCGTGGGACAACGTTGTCGGCGCGCAGTTGGCAGACCGAAGCGCCGCTGCGCATGCTGATGAACAACCTCGACCCGGAGGTGGCGGAACGCCCGGCCGAGTTGGTGGTCTATGGCGGCATCGGTCGGGCCGCGCGCGATTGGGACAGTTTCGACCGCATTGTCGCCGCGCTGCGACGCCTGGAGGCGGATCAGACCCTGCTGGTGCAATCGGGCAAGCCGGTCGGTGTGTTCCGCACCCATGCCGATGCGCCGCGCGTGCTGATTGCCAACTCCAATCTCGTGCCGCACTGGGCAAACTGGGACAGTTTCCACGAGCTCGATCGCAAGGGGCTGATGATGTACGGCCAGATGACAGCGGGGTCGTGGATCTATATCGGCAGCCAGGGCATCGTGCAGGGCACGTATGAGACTTTCGCCGAGATCGGCCGTCGGCATTATGGCGGCGACCTGACGGGAAGATGGATCCTGACCGCGGGGCTGGGTGGCATGGGCGGTGCCCAGCCGCTGGCCGCCACCATGGCCGGTGCCTCGCTGCTCGCGGTGGAGTGCCAGCCCTCCCGCATCGAGATGCGGCTGCGTACGCGCTACCTCGACCGGCAGGCGCGCGATCTTGACGAGGCGCTGGCGATCATCGCGCAGGCGACGCGCGAGCGACGGCCGGTCTCGGTCGGCGTGCTGGGCAATGCGGCTGAGGTTCTGCCGGACCTGCTGAAGCGGGGCGTGCGCCCGGACGTGGTGACCGACCAGACCTCGGCGCATGATCCGGTCAATGGCTACCTGCCGCGCGGCTGGACGCTCGATCGCTGGGAACAGGCCCGTGCGAGCGATCCCCGTGGTGTCGAACGGGCCGCCAGGGCGTCGATGGCCGACCATGTGCGCGCCATGCTGGGCTTTCACCGCCTGGGCATTCCCACCTTCGACTACGGCAACAACATCCGCCAGATGGCGAAGGACGAAGGCGTGGACGATGCCTTCGATTTTCCGGGATTTGTTCCGGCCTATATCCGCCCGTTGTTCTGCCGTGGCATCGGGCCGTTCCGCTGGGCGGCGTTGTCGGGTGATCCCGAGGACATCTTCCGCACCGATGCGAAGGTGAAGGAACTGCTTCCCGAGGATCGGCATCTGCATCACTGGCTCGACATGGCCCGTGCGCGCATTGCCTTCCAGGGATTGCCGGCCCGCATCTGCTGGGTCGGGCTCGGCGATCGCCACCGCATCGGGCTGGCCTTCAACGAGATGGTGGCACGCGGCGAGGTATCGGCGCCGGTGGTGATTGGCCGCGATCATCTTGATGCCGGCTCGGTCGCCAGCCCCAACCGCGAGACCGAGGCCATGCGTGATGGCTCGGATGCCGTGTCCGACTGGCCGCTGCTGAACGCGCTGCTCAATTGCGCGTCCGGTGCCACCTGGGTGTCGATCCATCATGGCGGTGGCGTGGGCATGGGCTTCTCGCAGCATGCCGGCATGGTCGTGGTCTGCGACGGCACGCCGGAGGCGGCGCGACGGATTGCGCGCGTGCTCTGGAACGATCCGGCCAGCGGCGTCATGCGGCATGCGGATGCGGGGTACGACGACGCATTGGCCTGCGCCCGCACCCATCGGCTGGATCTGCCCGGCATTCTTGCCTGAGGCGGATGGCCGGGCTCCACCGCCATTGTGAAGCACGGCTTCCGGCTGGTGCGGCAACCGGTGCCTGGATGGCTCCGTTCGGGGGCACAGGTGACAAAACCTTGGGATGCCCGGAGCCCATCCGCGCATGTAGTTCATTCGTTTCCACGACTTCGCTGGTCCCGGGAAGATGGGGACGATGCGAACGACTTGCCGGCAACCTCGGGGTGATGAAAGGGGGGTGAGAGGGCAATCGGCGAATATTCGTCACCGATCGTCGCTGGGGACGGCCTTGTGGATTTGAGGAAGATTCGGGTCGATTCTGGAGATAATTCGAAAAAAGATGACCTTGTCTACGCAATGCCCGGTATCGACCATCGTGCCTGGGCCGGGTTAGTGCTGGTCAAGGCCGCCGCTTTGGCGGCAAAATCGAAACCGGATGCAAGCCGGTCCCGTTTCGTTTGCGGCGCCGAGCGCCTGGCAGGGGCTGTTGGGCCATGCCTTAACAACAACAAGAACCAGCATTGCGAGGACAGCTTGCGCAAGACAGACATCGTTTCCGGGCTGCGTGAAAGTGAGGTCCGGCAGCACGGCCTGTCCCGGTTCAGGACGGGCGGCGAAGGAGGGCAGACTCCTGCCATGGCGGGCCGCCCCCCCGGAGCGGCGCAGTGAGCCCGCCCGCCCCGTATGACGGGTTCGATCGCCAGCCGATCGGCGGCAGTTGGCGCCACGGCAGCGGCAAGGCCACGATCCGCGACGAGGATCCCTATCGTGGCGAGACCATCCTGGAAATTCCCTCTGCGGGACTGGCAGATCTTGATGTCGCCTATGCCACCGCCCGCGTGGCCCAACCCGCCTGGGCCGCGTCGCTGCCGACGGTGCGGGCCACGGTGTTGCGTCGTGCGGCCTGCATCATGCGGGCACGTCGCGGCGAAATCGTCGACTGGCTGATCCGCGAATCCGGCAGCACCCGTCTCAAGGCGGAGATGGAATGGAGCGCGGTGCATGCGGTGATGCTGGAAAGCGCCTCGATGCCCTATCGGGTGGAAGGGCGCATCCTGCCCGGCGACGTCACCGGCAAGGAGTTCCGGGTCTATCGTGGCCCGGTCGGCGTGGTCGGCGTGATCAGCCCGTGGAACTGGCCGTTGCAGCTCACGGCGCGCTCGCTGGCGCCGGCACTGGCTGTCGGCAATGCGGTGGTGGTCAAGCCTGCGTCCGACACGCCGGTCACCGGCGGCCTGCTGCTGGCGAAGATCCTGGAAGAGGCCGGGTTGCCCGAGGGCGTGTTCAGCGTCGTCGCCGGCGCCGCGCGCGAGATCGGTGATGCCTTCGTCCTGCATCCGGTCCCGCGCGTCATTTCCTTCACCGGCTCCACCGGGATCGGGCGGCATGTTGCCATGCTGGCCGTGCAATCCTCGATGCTCAAGCGCACCGAGCTTGAGCTTGGCGGCAATGGCAGCATCGTGGTGCTGGAGGATGCGGATCTCGATCAGGCAGCGAGCTGCGCCTGTTTCGGCAAGTTCCTGCATCAGGGCCAGATCTGCATGATCGCCAACCGGCTGATCGTGACGGATGCGGTGTACGACGCCTTCCTCGACCGTTTCATCGCTTATGTACGGGGGCTGCGGGTTGGCGACCCTGCCGACCCGTCAACGATGATCGGACCACTGATCAACCGGCGCCAGCGTGATGCCTTGCTCGCGCGCATCCGGCTGGCACGCGAGGCGGGGACGCGCGAAGTGCTCGGCGGCGAGCCTCGTGGCCTGGTCGTGCCGCCACATGTCTTCGCCGACGTGGCCAACGACTCACCGCTCGCCCAGGAGGAATTGTTCGGCCCGGTCGCGCCGGTGATCCGTGCCGCCGACGAGGAGGAGGCGCTGCGTTTCGCCAATGCCACGCAGCAGGGGCTTTCCGGCGCCGTGTTCACCCGCGACCTCGAACGCGGTGTCCGCTTCGCCCGGCGACTGGCGGTGGGCATGGCGCATGTCAACGACCATCCGGTGCACGATCTGCCGAACAATCCGTTTGGCGGTGAGAAGAACTCCGGCTTTGGTCGTTTCGGCGGGGACTGGGCGATCACCGCCTTCACCACCGACCAATGGGTCACGCTGCAGCACGAGCCTGCCAGCACACCTTTCTGATCCGCCACCTGTCGCAATCCGGTGCGTGGGCGGGCCGCGGGGGACGTCCGGTCAGCGCCATCGATACGGGAAGCCGACACCATGCCGCATGACATTGCCCGCGACTGGATGCTCCATTGGCTGGACCAGCATGCCTTCCATCCGGTGCTGCAACTTGACGCGGAGGCCGTCCCGGCAATGCAACGCCAGGAGTTGCGCGCGCTGCAACATCGCGTCCTGATACAGGCTGACCGGTTTCGTCAGGCCGATTCGGCAGGAGCGGTGCTGACGCGATTTCGTCACGACCTGCGCTCGACGCGGATGCGCGAGGTGGAGCGACGCCTGCGGGCCTTGCGCCTGCCGACGATCGGGGATCTGCATCTGTCCTTCGAGGATCTTGCTGCGGGTCTCGGCGTGGAGTCGGGGGGCGGCGGACCAGCTTCAGAGCAGGAGTGACGGTTCCGCGGTCGCGCCCGTCTTCACCTCGTCCGCGTCGCTCAAGGCGGTGACGCCACAGGCGCGCAGGGTATCGGCGACGGCATCGAATTCCACGGGGTGACGCGTGGGGTCCACGGCCGCGCCGCGCGGCACCCAGATCACCGTCCCGTAGCGCGCCCGCGTCAGCAGCACGCGATAGGTGTTGATGCGGTTGGCGATGGCCTCCGCTCCGCGCGGGATCTGCCAGCGCGTGCCGACGAAATCCCGCACCAGCCAGTTCCCGCGCGCGCGGATCAGGTCGCCACCCCAACAGAGCCCGACATGGTCCAGTTCGAGACCCTGCACCGAGAATTCGCTTGCCACCACCTCCAGCGCGTCGGAGGCGCGCACATCGGCGGGCCAGCGGTCCAGGAACCAGTGCGCGACCGTGGCGGCGTCCATATGCGGCAACTCCGCGCCCAGCCCGTCCGCCCGCAACCGCTTCGCCCCGGAACTGGCGACCAGCCCGGCCCGCCGTTCGCCGCGGCAACGGGCGCGGAGTTGCGCGCGCATTCCATCGAGGTCGCGGGTCAGCACGAAGGGCAGCGGGCCGTGGTCGCGTGCGATGGCGGCGGCTTCGTCGCAGGCGTTGCGCAGCAGCGCATCCACCCAGGGCGCGGCGAAGGGATTGCGCAGGTTGCGCACCGGCACATCGAGATGCAGGTCCGGGACGATCCGCAGCCCGGGCAGGGCGGGCAGGCGCTGGCGCGGATCGGCTTGCCGCAGGACGGGCTCGGCTGCCAATACCTGCCAGCACGGGCGCGTCGCCAGGGCGTTGCCCCATTCCGCCAGCCCGCCTTCGCCGTCATGGATCTCCTGCCCGCCGCCAACCAGGCAGACCAGCACCGCCCAATCCCGGTGCCGGGCCATGATGTCCAGCAGGTGCCCCGGTTCCGAATCCGACAACTGCACCTCGCGGTCACGGCTTTTTCGCACCGCATGCGCGCGCGCCCAGGCCCGCTGCGCCTCGTCGATGACGGCGACGTGCTCGGGCGGCACATGGCCGCGCTGGATCGCGTCGTCGCGGAATCCGGGCAGGGCCTGGATCGCCGCCTTGGTGCGCTGGCGGGCGGCGCGCAGGCTGGTGCCTCCGGGGGCCGCGGCATCACGGGCGAGCGCCTCGCGCAGCACGTGGACCAGGGTGGGATTGCCGGTGAGGAAGATGGTGCCCTGGTCGCGCCCGGCGCCGAAGGTGGCATTCAGGCCGCACAGTGTCTTGCCCGCGCCGGGGATGCCGGTCACGAACAGCACGAGGTGCCGGCTTTCGACTTCGGCGCCGCGAACCGCCGCCAGGATGGCTTGCGTGGTCGCGGTCAGGTTGCGCGCCCCGGCCTGGGCGGTGGCGATCTCCTGCACGCCGTGATGCGAATAGAGCGTGCAGGCGGCGTCGATGATGCCGGGCACCGGGCGATACGGCGCGTCTTCCCAGGCGGTCACGTCCAGTGGCCGCGCCGGGACGGGCAGGCGTCGCCAGAGATCGCGCAGCAACCCGGCCAGCGTGGCGGCATTGGCGTCCAGCACCTCCGTCACCGCCGGGATCAGCAGCGGCCAGGTCACCGGCCGGGCCGGGGCATCAGTGGCAACCAGGATCGGCACCACCGGATGCGCGCCGCTCGCGGCATGGAAGTCGCGCAGGTCGAGCGCGTAATCGTCCACCTGCCGCCGGTCTGCCGCCTCGTGGCGCGCCGCGCCGATCTTGAACTCCAGCACCAGAATGGCGCGCGGGGTCGCCAGCACCGCATCGATCCGGCGCGACAGGCGGCGCATCGGATATTCCAGCACCATGCGCCATGACGCCGCGTCCGGCCAGTCGGCCAGCGCCGCCCGCAACGCCGCGATCGAGGCGGTCCAGGCGCGCAATTGCTGCGGTTCGTTGCGCCGGAAGCGCTGCTGGTCCTGCCAGGCCAGGCGATGCGCGAGCGCGGCCGGATCGGCCGTCAGGAAGTCACTCACCCGGTACGAGATCACGTGTGCGCCGCCCCGGCCAGGTTGCCAACAGGATCGAGGCCAACATCAGCGCGAAACCGATCGACAGCGCAACGGTCATCTGCTCGCCGGGCGGCGTCAGTCCGTTTCGCCCGCATGGCGGAACGGCGAGAATTCCGCCAGGGCCGCCATTTCCGCTATCTTCTGCGCCCGTTCCTGGTCCAGGAACTCGGCCACCGCCCGGCGCAGGGCGGGATGGGCGATCCAATGCGCCGACCAGGTCGGCTGCGGCAGGTAGCCGCGCTGGATCTTGTGCTCGCCCTGCGCGCCGGCCTCGACCCGGGCCAGCCCTTGCTCGATCGCGAACGCGATGGCGCGGTAATAGCAAAGTTCGAAATGCAGGAACGGCCACTCGCCGCGGCAGCCCCAGTTGCGGCCATAGAGCGTGTCGGCGCCCATCAGGTTCAGCGCCCCGGCCTCCCAGCCGCGTGGCGAGCGGGCCATCATCAGCACCACCTTTTCCCCGAGCCGCTCGCCCAGCAGGGTGAAGAAGCGCCGGGTGAGATAGGCGCTGCCCCATTTGCGGTCCACGGTCGAGGTATAGAAGCCGTAGAACGCGTCCCAGTCGCGCCGGCCGATGTCGCCGCCGCGCAGGGTGACGAATTCCAGGCCGCAGTTCTGGGCGTCGCGGCGTTCGCGGCGGATGCTCTTGCGCTTGCGGGCGTTCAGGGCGGCGAGGAAGCCCTCGAAATCACCGTAGCCGGCATTCTGCCAGTGGAACTGCATGCCGGTTCGCTGCAGCCAGCCGGCCTCGCCGAGCGCCTGCCATTCGGCTTCGGTGCAGAAGGTCACATGCGCCGAGGACAGTCCGAGTTCCGCGCAGGCCTGCGCCAGTCCCTCCGCCAGCGCCGCCGGCGGCACGCTGCGCGTCAGCAGGCGCGGGCCGGGCACCGGGCTGAACGGGCTGGCGATCTGCAACTTTGGGTAATACTGCCCGCCGGCCCGCTCGAAGGCGTGCGCCCAGCCATGGTCGAAGACGTATTCGCCATAGCTGTGCGACTTCGCGTACATCGGCGCGACCGCCACCACGTGCCCCTTGCCGTCGCGCAGCACCGCGTGCTGCGGCAGCCAGCCGGTGCGCGCGCCGGCCGAGCCGCTGTCCTCGATCGCCGAGAGGAAGGCATGCGAGACGAACGGATTGCCCTCGCCGCCGCAACCATCCCAGGCGGATGGCGCGATATCGGCGATGGCCTTGTGCAACGTCAGCGAGAGCGAGGTCGATCCGTCCGGCATGCCCTTTCAGGTAGGGACGGGTTGCGATCAGGCAATCCGGAACATGCCCTCGACTTCCACCGCCGCGTCCGCGGGCAGGGACGGCACGCCGACCGTGCTGCGCGCATGCCGCCCGGCATCGCCGAACACGGCCACGGCGAGGTCGGAGGCGCCGTTCATCACCTGGGCATGGCCGGTGAACTCGGACGGCGCGGCGATGAAGCCGCCGAGGCGGACCACCTGCTGCACCCGGTCGAGATCGCCGCCGCAGGCCACCCGCAATTGCGCCAGCACGTTGATCAGGCAGAGGCGCGCGGCCTGCTGCGCCTGCTCGACAGAAACCCCGGCCCCGACCTTGCCGGTGACCGCCACCTTGCCGTCGACCGCCGGGATCTGGCCGCTGACCACCACCAGGTCGCCGGTCTGCACGAAGGGGACGTAATTGGCCAGGGGCGCCATCGGGGTCGGCAGCGTGATCCCCAGTTCCTGCAGCCTCGCCTCGATCCTGCCAGCCATCGCCGTGCGATCCTCCATCTGATGCCGGGACACTCTGCGCGACGCCTGCCCGCCGCTCAAGCGCGGGCCAGCCATGCAAGCGCCCCGCGCCCCGCGGCGCCGCCGGTGGCCAGGCAGGCCTGCAACAGGTAGCCCCCGGTCGGCGCTTCCCAGTCCAGCATCTCGCCCGCGGCGAACACGCCGGGGCGGCGGCGCAGCATCCAGTTTTCGTCCAGTTCGTCCATCGACAGCCCGCCGGCGGTGGAGATCGCCCTGGCGAGCGGGGTCGGCGCCTGCAGGCGCAGCGGCAACGCCTTCACCAGCGCCACCAGATCGGGTGCCGCGCCGCCATGCAGCGCCTCCTGCACCAGTCCGATGCCGACCGGCGGCAGCCCGCCCGCCTTGCGCAGGAAGCCCGACAGCGAGGCGCTGCCGCGCGGCCCGCCCAGCCGCCGGTCCAGGGCCGCGCGGTCGCTATCGGGGCGCAGGTCGAGATGCAGCGTCACCGGCCCCTCGGCGGCGATGGCGTCGCGCAACGCGGCCGAGAGCGCGTAGACGGCGCCGCCCTCGATGCCGGTTTCGGTCACCACCGCCTCGCCGCGGACGACCCGGCCGCGGAAGGACAGCGCGATGCGCTTGAGCGGTGTGCCGGCGAAACGGCTGCGGAACACCTCCGACCAGTCGATGACGAAGCCGCAATTGGCCGGGCGCAGCGGTGTGATCGCGCAATCGGCCAGCAGCGTGGTCCAGCCGCCATCCGAACCGAGCCGGGGCCAGGACGCGCCGCCCAGGGCCAGCACGACGGCATCGGCCCGCACCGGCGCCGCGCCGGCGAAGGTAAGCGCCCCGTCTTCGGTCCAGCCGGTCCAGCGCTGGCGCAGGACGAAGCGCACGCCCCTCGCTGCCAGCCGCCCGAGCCAGGCCCGCAGCAGCGGCGAGGCCTTCATCGCCCGCGGGAACACGCGTCCGCTGGAGCCGACGAAGGTCGGCTGCGCCAGCCCTTCGCACCAGGCGATCGTGGCCTCGGGCGGAAAGGCGGTGATGGCGTCCTGCAGCCGGGCGCGGGCGGAACCGTAACGATCGAGGAAGGCGTCAAGGTGTTCGCTATGGGTCAGGTTCAATCCGCCGCGCCCCGCCATCAGCAGCTTGCGGCCCGGAGATGGCATATGATCGTAGACAGTCACTGCGGCTCCGCCGGCGGCAAGCGTTTCGGCGGCCATCAATCCCGCCGGTCCGGCACCGATCACGGCGACGGTGGCAGGTGGGGCAGAAGGTGGGGCAGGGGGGGCGGCATCATCGGACATGGCGGCATCATGCCGTGCCGGGGAACCGTGGGCAGCCATCCACGGGCGCATTTCGGTTGAGCGCCCATGGAAGGGCGGCCGCGGCCTATTTCGTGCCGGCTGCCCAGCCCAGGCGGGAGAACAGGCGCTGCAGCACGACGAAGATGCCCAGGCCGCCCAGGAAGACGCAGCCCCCCACCAGCGCGGCATCCACGCCGCCGGTGGCCGTGCCGACCGCGATCGTCAGCAGCAGGTCCATGGCCAGGAACACGACCAGGCCGACGATGACGGCATCGGAAAGTTTCTTTGCCATCGCCGTCACCCGTCCCCGCGTGGTGTGCCGGCCCGCCCTGGACGTGGTGGCGGCCTGGGCATAGGCGCGGGCCTGGGCGGCGCGGCATTCCTCGTCCAGCCGCGCACGGGCCGCGGCCTCGGCCTGCCGGCGGGCCTGGTCGGCCTTGATCTGGGCGAACATCCGGGCCCGGGCCGCCCGGGTGGCCTGCCGCAATGCCTCGACATCGGCCTCGCGGCGGGACTGGGCCTGGCTGGTCGCACCGGCCTGGCGGCGAGGGCTGGCTTGCGCCGCCGCACCGGTCTCGCGGCGGGCTCTCTCCGGGCCGGCGGCGCCGGCCTCGTGGCGGACTCCGGCATGGGCGGAGCCGGTCCTCAGGGTGCGGTCATAGGCGGCACGCCGCTCCGGATTGCCGAGAACGGCATGGGCTTCGTTGATGGCCTTGAAGGCCGCTTCGGCATGCCTGTTGCCGGGATTGCGGTCGGGGTGCAGGCGCATCGCCAAGCGGCGATAGGCCTGCTTGATCGCTGCTGCATCGGCATCCACGGCAATGCCGAGTACATCGTAATGGTTCACGGCGGAAGCCTGACGCAATGTATTTGTTATGATTTAGCACCCTATCGCGGGACGATCCAGCTTTTCGTGGAACACCACCGAAAAGTGTAATCAGTACAATTTTTTCCGCAAATATTCCTGGTGCGCATTTTGTTGCCATTCCCGCATCGCTGGCACCGTCACCGCCATCCACGACAGCAGCCGAGAGCAAAACATGGAGTTCCGGCCACGGTTGATATCAATTCGTAACGAAATCGTGACGCCGATACCTTCTCCACCGCCGGCTTTCCTGCGGCGTGCCCTTCGCGGCTTGCCGCCGGGGGTGCCTTGTTCCGCTCTCGCCTCGGGTCAGCCGGCGGTTTCCGGAACCAGGGCCCTGGCACCCGCCGGCGTGGTCAGGTCGGCCTCGGTCAGCACCCGCCACACGCCGCCGGCGAGGATCTCGCTGGGCTTGAAGCGGGCCTTGTAGGCCATCTTGCGGCTCTCCGGCACCCAGTAGCCCAGGTAGACATAGGGCAGGCCCGACAGGCGCGCCCGCTCGATCAGCCACAGGATCGTGTAGGTGCCGATCGAGCGTTTCTCCAGGCCCGGCGCATAGAAGGAATAGACCGCCGACAACCCGTCGCCGAGGCGATCGGTCAGGCAGGCCCCCACCAGCCGGTCGCTCTCGTCGCGGAACTCCGCGATGAAGGTGTCGATCGGGGTGTCTTCCACCATGGCGCGATAGTCGTAGAAGCTCATACTCGCCATGTCGCCGTCGCGGTGGCGTGCCTGCTGATAGCGCTGGAACAACTGGAACTGCTCGGCATTGGCGCGCGCCGGCACCTCGTAGCCTTCCAGTTGCTCGTTGGCGCGCGCGATGCGGCGCAGCGTGCGGTCGGGCTGGAAGTCGCGCACCGGCACGCGGATGGGGATGCAGGCGTTGCAGCCCGGACAGACCGGCGCATAGGCGATGTTGTGGCTGCGGCGGAAGCCGGCCCGCGACAGGCGGTCGTGCAGCATGTCGGCTTCCGGGCCGGCGATTTCCGTGACCACCTTCCGCTCGATGCGGCCGGCGACATAGGGACAGGGCAGCGGCGCGGTTGTGTAGAAGAACTGGGGGCGCCGCGGGGGCTTGTAGCTCATACGGTGGGGGGACCTCCCACGGGCATGTTCCAGCCCGGTTATCGCGTCGTCAATGGCGAGAGCATGTCGCGCCGCACCACCACCAGCCCGGATACCAGGTCGTGAAGGGTGCGATTGCGCGTCGTCAGCAGTGCCACCGCCAGCCAGAACGCGCCCAGCGCCAGGGTCAGATAGAACCCGCCGACGCTGATCAGCGCCTCCAGCGTATCGGGGCGGCGCAGGTCGGCGTCCCGCCGCACTACCAGGTCCATCATCATCTGGCCGGGCGTGGCGGCCCAGGGGCCGGCCAGGAAAAGAAAGTGGTACAGTGGTGGTGCCACCGGCAGCAGCGACAGCAGCGGCATGCCCAGGCCCAGCGTGACCAGGCCGAACACAAACAGCAGCGCCCACAACGCCGTCATCAGCACCGCCAGGATGACCACATCGATTCCGAAGGCCATCAGGCGCCGCACCAGCACGCCCCGGGTCAGCCAGTCTTCCTGCAGGACGGCGGCCCGGGACGGTGGCGCGGGCCGGAAGCGATCGCTCATGGCTGGGCTCCAGGGGTCAGGTGCAGGCGGACGTCCACCACCTCGGGCTCGGCGCGGATCGTCACCATACCGCCATCGCGCCAGCGTTCGATGAAGTTTCGCGCCAGCCGGCTGGCCGGGTTGCCGGACTGGCCGGGCACCACCATGAACAGGCTGCGGTCCGGGTCGGCAAGGTCGAACACGCCGCGCAGCCCGGCGCCATGCACGGCATCGAAGCTGCCCGGGCCCATGCCGGCACGGAACAGCGTGGAGTCGTCGCCCGGCGCGGCGATGCGCGCCCCGGCCATGCCGCCCAGGCGGCCGAAGGCGCGCAGGATCGGATGCTCGAATCGGGCCTCGTGCGCCGTTCCCCAGTGCCATGACGCCGGATCGGGGCCATAGGCGGCGCTGAGTTCGGCCGTGGCCGCCGCCAGCGCGTCCGGCAGCAGCGCACTGCAATCGCCGCCGCACAGGGCCGCGCCGCCCGGGCCGAGTGCATGCGGCACCAGGGTGGTCCAGGGGGCCGCGGCCGCGCGCGCCGCGGCCGGTACCCCGGCGCGGGCCA